>DATFWE010000241.1:0-58392 GCA_035259575.1 Haliangiales bacterium | reverse complement strand
GGCAACCCGTTCGGCCTCGATCACACCGTGACCGCCGGCATCATCTCCGCCAAGGGCCGCCGCAACGTCCGCCCGAGCGGGCGCGCGGGCGACTTCGACTTCATCCAGACCGACGCGTCGATCAACCCCGGCAACTCCGGCGGTCCGCTCATCAACGCGCGCGGGGAGGTCATCGGCATCAACAGCGCGGTCAACATGGCGGCGCAGGGGATCGGGTTCGCGATCCCGGTGAACATGGTCAAGACGCTGCTTCCGCAGCTCAAGGACAAGGGCAAGGTCACGCGCAGCTACCTCGGCGTGCAGATGCAGGACATCGACCGCGACCTCGCCAAGTCGTGGAAGCTCAGCGACACCAAGGGCGCGCTGATCACCAAGGTGGTGCCGAACTCCCCCGCGGCGAAGGCAGGTCTCCAGGCGGGCGACATCGTCGTCTCGTTCGACGGCAAGCCGGTGGGTGGGATCGACGATCTGCGCTGGCTCACCGGGACCGCCGGCGTGGGCAAGACGGTCACGCTCGGCGTGACCGGCAAGGGCGGAAACCGGACCGTCCGGGCGACGCTGGGCGAGCTGACCGAAGAGGCGATCGCGCAGGGCAAGGGGCTGTCCAAGGGCGGCGCGACCGCCGCTCCGTCGCTGGGGCTGTCGGTGAGCACCGTCACCCCCGACATCGCGCGGCAGCTCGGGCTCGAGGGCCCCGGCGGGGTGGTGGTGGTCGAGGTCAACAAGAGCTCGCCGGCGATGAACGTGCAGCCCGGCGACGTGATCCTGTCGGTCAACGACGTCGAGGTGTCGAGCGACAAGCAATTCGTCCAGCTCACCCAGCGCATCCAGCGCGGCGACATGGTGCGCCTCCTGGTCGTGCGCGAGGGCACGCCGATGTGGCTCGCCTTCAACATCCCGTAGCGGCTAGTCTTACGGGGTGAGCGTCTTTCGCATCGGCGCCGCCCCGCCACCTTCCTTCGACGACCCCATCGGCATGCTCGAGGCCTGCCACCGGCGCATCGAGCGCCACCTCGAGACGCTCGCCCGCGCGTCGGCGGCGCTCGCGGCCGACGCGCAGGGCGCGCTGGCGGCGCTCGCGGAGGTCCTCGGCTACTTCGACCAGGCCGGCGTTCGGCACAAGGAAGACGAGGAGTTCTCGTTGTTTCCGCGGGTGATGGGCGAGGACACCGCCGCGCTCCTCCGGCGCCTCGAGGACGAGCACCGCACGCACGATGCGATCTACCTGTCGGTGAAGGCGGTCGTGGCGCGCGTCCGCGACGAGCCGGCGCGCGCCGCCGAGCTCCAGGCGGAGCTCGAGGCGCACGCCGCGGCGATGGCGGGAGCCTACCGCGACCACATCGCGCTCGAGGAGGCCGAGCTGTTCCCGCACGGCCGGGCCCTCGACCCGCGCGAGCTCCGCGCCATCGGGATCGAGATGCGCCTCAGGCGCGGCTGAACCACGACCACCGCCCCGACGGGCGTATGCTCGTCGGTCATGAGCGCACGAATCTCTGCCTCGCGGTCGGCGTTGATCACGTTCGGCATCCTGCTCGTCGCCTCCGTCGCCCTGCTCGCGGCGATCATCCTTCCCCTGTGGAAGCCGCTGTTCCTGGCGGCGGTCCTGGCCGCGGTGATGATGCCGTGGAACGAGCGGCTGGCGCGGGCGCTCGGCGGCCGGCGCCGGGCTGCCAGCGGGCTCACCACGGCCTTCGTCTTCCTGGTGGTGCTCGTCCCCCTCATCATCCTCGGGGTCGTCATCGTGGGCGAGGCGATCAACGCCATCGATTTCGTCCGCACGACGCTCCAGCGCGGTGGGATCGACGAGCTGGTGGGCACGCTGCCCAAGGCGATCGAGGCGCCGATCCGGAGCCTCATCGCGGTGCTGCCCGCCGACATCAAGGCCAGCCCGGTCGCCGCGGGCGGCCAGCTCGCCGCCGGCCTGGCGTCGCGGGCGCTCGGCGCGGTGGCCGGTCTCGCGTTCAGCCTGGGCATCCTCGTCGTCGCGTTCTTCGCGTTCCTGCTGCGCGGACGCGACCTCATCGAGTGGCTGCAGCGCGTCTCGCCCATGCCCGAGACCGGCGAGCTCCTCGGCGAGGCCCACCGCGTGTCCGGCTTCGTCCTCCGCTCCACGTTCATCACGTCCCTCCTCCAGGGGATCGCCGCCACCATCGGCTACACCATCGCCACGGTGCCCAACGCGGCGTTTTTCGGCCTGCTCACGTTCTTCAGCTCGTTCATCCCGACCGTGGGCACGTCGCTGGTGGCCATCCCGCTGGTGGGCCTGCTCGCCCTGTCGGGCCTGACGTGGCAGCCCATCTTCCTCCTCGCCTGGAACGTCGTCGTCGTGGGCATGATCGACAACCTGCTCAAGCCGATGTTCATCCGCGAGGGCATGCCGGTGTCGGGGCTAACGATCTTCTTCGCCCTCGTCGGGGGCCTCATCGTGTTCGGCGGGATCGGCCTGCTGGTCGGGCCGCTGGCGGTGACGTTCTTCCTGGCGATGATCAGGTTCGGCCAGCGGGACTATCTATCGCCGCTCGCCGCGCCCGGTTCCACTTCCCCGACAGGACGAAGCGGGGAAAGTTGATCAGCTGCTCGGCGAAGAACCGCGCCACGAAATCGCCCGGACCGAGGAACGGCTCGGCCGGCTTCGCCTCGCGCCGGTGGCCGCGCCCCTGCGCGACGAGGGCGACGGCCATGCCGCCGACGCCGCCGGCGAGCGCCGCCCAGCCGAGCGCGGGGCTGGCGAGCACGGCGACGACGCCGAGGATGAACAGCGGCGCCGTCGCGATGTGGAGAAAGAGGTTCGCGCGGTCGCGGTGGTAGAGCTCGTAGCCCTGCCACTGCCAGGACAGGAGGTGGGGTCGCATGCCTACATCATGGCGCCGCTCGGCGCGCCCGTCTTGAACGCAGTGGCTGCGCGCGCGAGCGCGCCCGGCGTGAGCCCGAACATGCGCCGGAACGTGCGCGTCATGTGGCTCGCGTCGGCGAACCCGGCGCCGGCCGCCGCCCCGGCGAGGGCGCCGCCGCCGACGAGGAGCGTCGCGGCGCGCTGGAGCTTGAGCCACAAGAGAGCTAGCGCCGGAGCCGGATTCCCAGCGCGGCGAGCACGCGCTCCACCCATTCGGAGATCGGGGGCATCGGCCGTCCGGGCGGCGGCACGGCCAGGAGCGTGCGCCGCTCGTCGTCGTCGAACAGGCGCACGTCGCGGCCGCCCAGCGCCGCGGCGAAGCGCGCGCCCGCGTCGCTCTCCGGCTCGACGAAGAGGAGCAGGACCTCCATCCCCCGCCCGTCGAATCGCGTGGTCGACGTCGGGCCCCGTCAGCACCGCCGCCGCGCGGCCCCGGCCGCGCACGCCCAGCCGCCCGTCGCGCGCGACGAGCAGGTGCATGGCGTGGTGGGCGTGGCGGGCGCTCGCGTCACCCGCGCCGAAGGTGGCGAACACCGGCGGCCACAGGAGCATCGGCGCTCCCGCGGGCAGATCCGGCGGCAGGCGCAGGGCGTCAGCCTCCGCCGGCCCGCTTCATGATCACGAACTCGACGCGCCGGTTCTTGGACCAGGCGCGCTCGCCGTGGCCCGGATCGATGGGCCGTCTCTTGCCGTAACCCTTGGCGTCGAGGCGGCCCGCATCCACGCCCTTGTCGACGAGGTACTTCAGGACCGAGTGGGCGCGGTCGTCGGTGAGCTTGAGGTTGTACTCGTCCGAGCCGCGCTCGTCGGCGTGCCCCTGGATCTCCACGTGGAGGATGTCCGGGTTCCCCTGCAGCGTGGCGGAGATCGCGTCGAGGATCGGGAACGACTCCGGCTTGATCACCGCCTTGGCCGTCTCGAAGTAGATCTTGTCGAGGATCTCGATCCGCGATTGGTGGACGATGACGCGTCCCTTGTCGGGGCAGCCGTCGGCGTCCTCGAACCCGTTGTAGGTCTCCGGCTCGTTCGGGCACTTGTCCACGACGTCCGGGATGCGGTCATTGTCGTTGTCCGGGTCGGGGCAGCCGTCGGCGTCCTGGAAGCCGTCCTTGTCCTCGGGGTCGTTGGGGCAGTTGTCGTCGACGTCGGGGATGCCGTCCTGGTCGTTGTCCGGGTCGGGGCAGCCGTCGGCGTCCTGGAAGCCATCCTTGTCCTCCGGCTCGTCGGGGCACTTGTCGATGGAGTCGGGGATGCCGTCGCCGTCGCGGTCCTGATCCGACACGATCGGACAGCCCTGGTTCTCGCGCGGGCCCGGCTCGTTGGGGCACTTGTCCTCGTCGTCGGGAATGCCGTCGCGATCGTTGTCCGGGTCGGGGCAGCCGTCGCTGTCCTCGAAGCCGTCGAAGTCCTCCGGCTCGTCGGGGCACTTGTCGACGTCGTCCTTGATGCCGTCGCCGTCGCGGTCGCCGATGTTGGGCTCGAACACGATCCCCACGAACGCGCGGATGTCGGGGTTGGCGGCAACCTTGCCGCCCAGCCCCGCCCCGCCGCCGAGGAGGAAGTAGGAGTTCCGCGCCAGGTACAGCTTGATCGCGCCGAGAACCTCGATGGGCTGGTAGTTCGTGGCGTCGAGCGGCACCGAGCCGAACACCTCGGCGACGAGGTCGAACTTCTCGCGCGCGACCGCGAACGCGATCGCCGCGCCGAACGGGATCTCGTTCTTCGCCTCGACCATCTGGCCGGTGAACGGCACCATCGGCGTCGATCCGGCCACCCCGGAATCGACGAACGTGCGCGTGTCGCTGCGAATCTGGTAGCCGACGTTCGCGGCGAGGCGCACGCGCAGCCACTCCTTGTCGAGGATCGCCCCGAAGCGCGGGTAGGCCTTCCCCTCGCCCAGCCACGACAGCTTGTCGTACCCGGCCGGCACGTAGACGCTTCCGATCAGCGCCAGGCCGAACGGGTGCCGCGACGTGTCGAGGAGGCGGATCTTGAGGTGGAACCCGATGTCCCCCAGCCCCTGCGCGCTGAAGCGGAACGCGTCGTTGTCGCGCGGGTCGGCTGGGTTGCCCACGAAGTCGGGGTCGGCGTCGCCGATGATGATGCGGAACGGGACGCTGACGCCGATCTCGGCCAGGCCGAACAGGCCGAACGCGGCCTGGACCGTGGGCGAGATGACATGCGTGACATGGTACCCGGTGTTGCCCATGTCGTAGCCGGCGCGGGTGAACGGGTCCCCCTCGAGCTTGAGCACCCGGAACCCCCAGTCGGTGACCAGGCCGAACGAAACGTCCCATTTCTGGAGCACCTGCGAGGCATTCACGGTGATGTAGCCCCGCGAATCCATCGCCGGACGGAACGCGTCGATGTCGATGTCTCCCCCCCTCTGGGCCGCCGCGGGGGCGGCGACTAGGGTAAAAGCGAAGGCGCAAACGACCGACCTGCGCATGAGGCCTCCAAAGCTCGTCTAAGGACGCGAAACCATTAATACTACAATGCCTTCCACCGGGTCAACAACTCGGGCTACTTTCCTTTCGTGGTCGGCCTGTCCACTTGGTGCCGCGGGGACGCGGTTCCCGACGCGTTTCTCGCCCGCGCCGAACGGCTCGGCGCCGTCGGAGTGGTCCTCGATTTCACCGTCGGAGAGCTCGAGCCGTGGGCGCTGCCGCTCGCGGCGCGCGGCCCGTCGCTGCCGCTGTGGGCGGCGTGCCTCCCCGCAGGCCCGGGCGACCCCCGCCCGGCCGCCGCCGACGGCGAGGAGCGGATCGCCGCCCGCAAGGCCGCGGCGGCCTGGTGCGCCCGCGGCGCCGAGCTGGGGGCGCGGATCCTCATCGTGCGCCTCGGCGAGCTCGAGGTGCGCTTCGACCACGGCGCGCTCGCCCGGGCGTTCGCCCGCCGGACCGTCGAGACGGAGTACCTCGAGCGCCTGGCCGGCGAGCGCGCGGCCCTCAGCCGCCATGCGCTCGACCGCGCGCGCTTCGGCGTGGACGCGCTCCTTGGCGCCGCGGGCGGCCTCACCGTCGCGCTCGCCACTCGCGCGCGCTGGACCGACGTCCCCAACGACGTCGAGATCCGCGCGCTCCTGGAGGACTTCCGCGGCGCGCGGCTGGCCGTGTGGCCCGACGCCGCGGCCGAGAGCATCCGGCGTCGCCTGCTCCAGCCGGTCGATCGGGGCCTGTTCCCGCGCGCCGCCGGGGCGTTCCTCGCCGATGCCGCCGGGCTACGCGGCGGGCTTCCCTGGGGCCGGGGCGAGGTCGACCGCGACGACTTCGTCGCCGCGCTCCCCGCCGACGCCTACCGCGTCGTCCACGCCGCGGTGGGCACGGATGACGAGCTCACTGGTCCCCTTCGTCGAGGATGATGCTCACCTGCGTGCACAGCTGCTTGACCATGTTCTTGCGCTTGGCGTCGGTGATCTTGCCGTAGTACTTCAGCGCCTTTCCCTTGTCGCCCAGGCGGCACGAGGCCAGCACCGCGACGACCAGCGCCTTCACGTCGTCGGGGCGGACCTTCAAAACCTCGTTCGACTTCTTGAGCGCCGTCGGCCAGCTTTGCTGCCGAGCCGCGTCTTCCGCCTCCTTGACGAGCGCGTCGGGGTCGCTCGTTTCGGCGGCGGGACGATCCCCCTTGTCGGGCTTCACCGTCGGTTCGCGCCCGGCGACGAGCGTGCACCCCGCGCCGGCGCGATCGACGCGCTGCTTGGCCTCGGGGAACACCTCCGCCGAGCGCCGGGCCAGCCCCGGGATGCGGTCGCACTGGCCCTTATCCTTGAGCGCCTTCGCCTCGCCCTCGCGCTCCTTGAGGAACGCCTCCTTCATGTCGTCGAACGCCTGCTTGCCCTTGTCGCGGTAGTAGCTCCCCTCCGGCAGCTCGGCGTAAAGCTTGGCGGCCTCGGCGATCTTGCCCGCGTCTTTCTGCATGCCGAACTTCTCGAACGTCGTCTGGTTGCGGTACTCCGCGTTCGCCGTGTCCTGGATCTTCTTGGCGTCCGCGTTCTGTGGATCCGTCTTGAGCACCTGCTCCGCCGCGGCGAGCGCGGACAGCCAGCGCTCCTCGCCGAGCGCCTGCTTGGCGTCCTCGAGGACCTTGGCGGAGTCGGGCGCGGCGGGCGGCTTCGGCGGCTCTTCTTCCCTTGGTGCCTTCTTCACCTCGGCCGGCTTTTGCTCTTCCTGCGGGGGCGGCGCCGGCTTCTGCTCCTCGGGCTTCTTCGCCTCCGCGGGCGCGGTCGCGGCCGCCTTGGTCGGGCTGTCGGTCGTCTTGGCGGCGCGCGGGTCCGCGGTGGGCGAAACGGGCGGATTGTCCGCCGTCGCCGTCGCCGCGCCGCCCCCGCGCGTCGCCACGATCACGCCGCCGACCCCGCCGACGACGGCGAGCGCGAGCGCGCCGACGAGGACGCCCCGGCCGCCGCCCTTCTTGCGGGCGGGCTTGACCGCGACGCCGATCGCGTGGCCGTCGCGCTCGAACACGAAGTCCTCGCCCGGCTCCACGTAGCGCATGCGCACGTGGCCGAGGTCGATGACGTCGCCGCGGCGGAGCTCGACCTTGCCGTACTCCTCGCCGTTCACGCGCACGCCGTTGGCGGACTGCAGGTCGACGACGGCGTAGCGCCCCTGCTCCTGGACGATCTTGGCGTGGTGGCGCGAGATCGAACGATGGTTGATGACGACGTCGTTGTCGTCGGTCCGGCCGATGACCATGGCCGGTTTGTCGAGCACGAACTCGCGCCCGGCGAAGTTCTGCGACACGACCACCAGCCGCGCCGGCGTCTCCGGCACGGGCATCGGCGCGGTGGGCTGCGAGGGCGTTTCGGACATCGGCGCGCCGTAGCCCGGGCGCATCGCGGTGGGCTGGCCGCTGCCGTTCGTCGACGGGATGGGCGGCGGACCGGGCGGGATCGACTGCAGGTCCGACAGCGACACGACTTCCATCGGCGCGGTCTGGGTGACGCTCGACACGGAGAACGCGTCCTGCGCCCCGCGATCGACGCGCAGCTCGAGGAGGTAGTCCCCGATCTGGATGCGATCCTGCTCGGTCACCGGCACGCGGCCCTGGATGCGCTGCCCGTTCACCTTGACGCCGTTGTAGCTGTCGAGGTCCTCGACGAAGACGCTCCCGTTCGCTTTCAGGATGCGGGCGTGCCGGCGAGACACGTTCCGCTCGGTGAGCCGAATCGTGTTTCCCTCCTTGCGCCCGATGGTGATTTCATCCCGGATCAGGGGGACGACGGTCGTCTTGCCCTCGTCGTCTTGGATGATGAGCTTGTGCATGCTCGCAGCCGAAGCCAATGAAAACTCTATCTTTCTGCCCCGGGGGTGTCAAGGCGAGCCGCGCTCTGCGCCCTCGCCGAGCGCACCGTTTCGAGCGCGGCGGCGAGCTGCGGGTCGCCGCCGTGACCGGCCTCGACCACGCGATCGGGTGCGATCCCCTTGCCCTGGATCGCGCGCCCCGACGGCGTCAGGTAGCGGGCCACGGTGAGCTTCAGCCCGCTGCCGTCCCCCAGGTCGAAGATCGATTGCACGCTTCCCTTGCCGTACGTCGCGGTGCCGACGATCGTGGCGCGGCCGTGGTCCTGGAGCGCGCCGGCCACGATCTCGGACGCCGATGCGCTCGCGCCGTTGACGAGGCACGCCATGGGGAACCCGTCCCACGTGCCGTAGGCGCGCGCGCGTTCCTCGTCGAGCTTGTGGCCGCCGCGCCCGACGGTGGTCACGATGACCCCCGACGACAGGAACAGGTCGGCGACCTTGACCGCCTGGTCGAGCAGCCCGCCCGGGTTGCCGCGGAGGTCGAGCACGAGCCCCGCGAAGCCGCCGCCGGCCTCGGTCTTGAGGCGGGCGAGCGCGGCCGCGACCTCCTCGTCGGCGCGCTCCTGGAACTGTTTCAGCCGTACGTAGGCGATGCCGCCCGCGAGGAGCGACGCGTCGACCGCGTTCACGTGGATGAGCTCGCGCGTGAGCGTCACGCGGCGCGGCTCGCTCCATGCGGAACGCTCCACGGTTAGGACGATCGACGTGCCCGGCTTCCCGCGTAGCCGGCCGGCGCCGGTCTGCCCCTTCGTCGGCACGCCGTCGATCGCGACGATGCGATCGCCCTTGAGGAGGCCGGCGCGCGCCGCGGGCGAGCCGGGGAGCGGCTCGACCACGACGATCACGCCGTCGTCGTCGTCGACCTCCACGCCGACTCCGCCGAATTCCCCTTCCGTGTCGGCCTTCATGTCCCGGTACTCGTCGGGCGTCATGAACGCCGAGTGCGGGTCGAGCGTGCGCACCATCCCCTTGGCCGCGCCGTACACCAGCTTTCCCTCGTCGACATCCTCCACGTAGTTCTGCTCCACGTAGGATAGGACGCGGGCGAACACGTCGAGCTTGTCGAACCGATGCTTGGGGGCGGCGGTGGCGAGCGCGGCGACGGCCATGGCCGCACCAAGCCCGAAGGCCGCGGCGTGGGAAGCGCGGATCATGAGCTATTGTGACAGAAACAGCGGCGACGGGTCGAGGGGGCGCGTTCCGGCCCGGATCTCGACGTGAATTCGGTCACCCGCGGCCGCGCCCAGGAGGGCGCCGGGGGCGACGGCGTCCCCGCGCGCGACGCGCGCGCGGGCGAGCCCGCCGGTGACGCTGGTGAGCCCGCCGCCGTGGTCGACGACGACGGTCTCGCCCAGGCCGCGCACCGGGCCGGCGTAGAGCACGCGGCCGGCGGCGACCGCGCCCACGACCGAGCCGGGGACCGCGGCGAGCTCGACCCCGCGGTGGGGGAGCCGAGCGCCCTCCGCATCGACGGCCGTGCCGAACGCCACGACGACGCGACCCGGCACCGGGCGGCGCAGCGACGCGGGCGGGGGCGCGGGCGCGCGCTCCGCCTCGGCGGCCAGGCGCGCCTCGTCGGCCTCGGCCGCGGCGAGGTCGGCGCGCAGGGCCTTCCGTTCCTCGAGGTCGCGCAGGATGAGGCGGCGGGCGGCGCCGCGCCGCTCGAGCAGCCGCCGCCGCGCATCGTCGTCCACCCACGCCGGCAGCTCGCCGAACGTCTCCAGCTTGTACAGCGCCACCACGCGGGCGCGGAGGTCGTGCTCGCGCGCGGCGAGCTTGTCCGCGAGGAGCGCGCGCGTCCTGCGCGCCGCCTCGAGCTCGGAGCCCGTCGCGAGACAGAGGACGAGGAGGAGGTTAAGGCTCTGCATGGCGGCCGATCGCGAGCGCACTGCCGAGGACGCCGAGGACGAGCCCGACGCCGAGCGCCGCCGCCAGGAGCGCGGGCGGAAGGAACGCGAGCTTGACGTCGCCCACCGCGCTCGCCAGCGCCTGCTCCAGCGCGGGCGCGGCGAGGCGGTACAGGCCGGCGAGGGCGAGCAGCGCCGCGCCCGCGCCGCACGCGCCCTGGATCGCGCCCTCGACGACGAGCGGCAGCCGGATGAACGCATCGGTGGCGCCGACGAGCCGGAGGATGTCGAGCTCGTCGCGGCGGGCGTACATGCCGAGCTTGATCGTGCCGCCGATGATGTACACGCATGCGCCCGCGACGAGGAGCGCCAGGGCGAGCGCCGCGGCGCGCAGGAGGCCGAGGAGCGCGGCCAGCCGGTCGACCCAGTCGCCGAGGAACGACACCTCGTCGACGCCGGGCGTCTTCTTGAGCCGCTCGATGACCGGGCTCTGCGCGGCGACGTCGCGCACGCCGCCGGCGAGCGTGACCTCGAGCGACGCGGGCAGGAAGCCGGCCTCGACGCCGTCGAGGAGGTCCTGGCGCGGCCCGAGCGACTCGGCGAGGCGGCGTTGCGCCTCGTCGGAGGGCACGTAGTCCACGCGCTCGATCGCCGGGACCTGGGCGAGCACGCGGGCGATGGCGCGGGCGCGCTCGGGCGTGACGTCGTCCTTCAGGTAGACGACCATGTGGACGCCCCGTCCCCACTTGGCGGTGAGGCGATCGACGTTGAGGTGCGCCAGGGCGAGGACGCCGACGAGGATCAGCGAGACGGCGATGGCGCCCGTCGACAGGAGCGTGGTGACCGGCCGCGCGCGCGCGCCGCGCAGCGCGCGGGCGAGGCCGTAGGCGAACGCGCGCACGCGCGTCACGAGCCCACCATGATGGGGAAGCGGACGATGTTCTCGTCGTCCGGCCCGGGCAGAGCGGGCATGAGGATCTCGACGCGGCCGGCGGTGAGGTGCGCGCGCGGGAACCTGGCGCGCTCGACCGCGAGCATGATCTGGAGGTCGTGGGTGGCGACGACCACGGTCGTGCCCCGGCGGTGGACGTCGCTGAGGAGTACCATGATCTCCCGCGTCAGGTCGGGGTCGAGGTTGCCGGTCGGCTCGTCGGCGAGAAGGATCGCCGGCTCGCCGACGATGGCGCGCGCGATGGCGACGCGCTGCTGCTCGCCGGCGCTGAGCTGGCGCGGCGTCGCGTCGAGGCGCCAGCCGAGGCCGACCGCCGTCAGGACGTCCGCGGCCTTCTCGCGCATGATCCGGCGCGGCAGCGCTCGAATCTCCAGCGAAATCATCACGTTGTCGAGGATGGTACGATCGGGCAGCAATTTGAAATCCTGGAACACCACGCCGACGTTGCGCCGCAGGAACGGGATGGACGACCGGCGCAGGCGGCTGATGTCGCGTCCGAACAGGAGGACCTTGCCGGTGTCGGGCCGCTCGGCCGCGAAGATGAGCTTGAGGAGCGTCGTCTTTCCCGCGCCGGAGGCGCCGGTCAGGAGGAGGAACGCGCCCTCCTCGACGTGGAGGCTCACGTCGTCGAGCGCCACCGTCTCGCCGTTGCGCCCGAAGCGCTTGGTGACGCGCGAGAGGGAGATCATGAGACGGTCTTACGCGTCGCCGTACGGGGGGGCAACAAATGGGCTCATCTGGCCATGCACACGATCCCGTTCGCGAAAACCGGAGACAGCCCGATGTTGATCGGCGCCGGCGTGATCTCGCGGCCGGCGGCGAGGTCGTAGACGCGCAGCCCGCCGACCTTGGTGTCGGCGTAGACGAGGTGGCCGGTCGGCGACCAGGCGACGTCGGTGGGGACCTGGTCCGGCGGCGTCAGCGACCCGTCCTGGAGGTTGCCGTCGGCGTCGAGCCGGCGCAGCTTCGCCGTCTGGTTGAACTCGGCGTCGAACGCCGACACCGCGACGACCGTGTCGCGATCGGTCACCGCGATCGCGCTGACCGTGCCGCCGAGCGCGGTGTTCTGCGCCAGGCAGCGCTGGGCGAGCGGCGACATCGACAGGGCGTGGAGGCACCCCAGCGTGCCCGAATAGTCGGCGACGGTCGCCAGCATCAGGCCGTCGTGCCACGGGAACATGAAGCCGTACGGATTGGTGTAGCTGAGGTCGAGCTCGCCGGAGACCGCGTCCGCGGCGGGGTCGATGACGACGACCTTGCCGTTGCCGCGCGGGACGGGGAACATCGACGACCAGTCGAGGAGGTCGAGCGTGACCGCGACCTTTCCGCCGACGACGGCGACCGAGTTGGCGTCGGGGTTGCCGTCGGGATCGTAGGACGACAGATCGATGCGCGCGATCGGCGCGGTCCGGACGTTGGCGAGGTCCCATACCTGGAGGTCCTTGTCGCCGTAGACGGCGACGTAGGCCTTGTCGCCGACGACGGCCACGTCCTGCGGGTTCGTCTTCGGACCGGTCGAGAACTGCTGCTCGACGCCCCAGCCGACCATGCTGTCGTCGGGGCCGACCACCGTGACGTTGTTGGCGACGCGGTTGACGACGAAGATGCGGTCGCCGTAATGGCGGATGACCGCGTCGCCCTGCACCGCGTTGGGCAGGATGTTGACGAACGAAAGCATCGATGGGAGGCCGACGATGCCGAACACGCCCACGTTGTTGCGGTAATCGGCGCCGAGCGCGACGCAGATGCCGTTGTCGCTCGCGGGCAAGAGGCCGGTCAGCGGCGGATCGTGGTGGCAGGCGGCGGCGAGGAACAGGAGGAGGACGGCGACGGGCTTGCTCATGGTCATCTCCTAGAAAGCCAGATCGACGCTCGCGTAGAGCGAGCGACCGGGAAGCGGGTAGTCGAGGACGTCGGCGACCGCGCGCGGGATCGGGCCGGACGGCCCGGGCACGGTCTCGACGGTGTTGTCGAGGAGGTTCTTCACGACGAGCGTGACGGTGATGCCGTCGGCGGGCACGACCTTCACGCCGGCGCCGAGGAACAGGCGCGCGGGCACCTCGTTGAGGTTGCCCTCGTCGAGGAAGTTGCCCGACACGTACGTCACGTCGGCGAACGCGCCGACGGACACGCCCGCGACGGGCTGGAGGACGTCGGCGCGGAGGTACAGCTCGTGCCGGGGCCGCCCCGGCAGGCTCTTGCCGTCGATGGCGACCTGGTCCGAGCTCTGGACGGTGCGGAGGAACGTGTAGTTCCCGGTCAGGGTGATGCGGCGGAGAAGGCGCGCCGCGCCGGCGACTTCGATGCCGGCGAGGCGGGCGTCGGCGATGTTCACCGCGCGCGCGAACCGTCCCGACGTGGGCAGGAACGCCACCAGGTCGTTCGAGAACGACACGAACGCGGCCGTCTCGAGGTAGGCGCGATCGAGAGCATCGGACGCGACGGGCGCGACGACCACGCCGAGGTCGGCGGTGGTGCCCGTCTCGGGGTGCAGCGACGGATTCCCCGCGACGAACCCGCGGTCGCCGAACAGCTCGACGACGGTGGGCGGCCGGAAGTAGCGGCCGACGTTGCCCTTGACGGTGAGCCACGGCAGCGCGCGGAAGCGCACGCCCATGCGCGGCGACACGAACGCGTCGTCGCGCGGCGCCGGCGCGAGCGGGCCGGTCACCGGCGTCTGCGTCGCCTCGCCGCGCGTAACGAGGAGGTCCCCGCGGACGGCGGGGACGAGCACCCACGTCTCCTCGTCGCCGAGGACGATCTCGTCGGCGAGCGACACCGCGCCGCCCCAGCGCGTGCCCGAGGCGACCTCGGCGCCCATCTGGCGGTTGTCGACCATGGCGAAGCCCTCGCCGCGTCCCTCCACGGCCGCGGTGACGCGGTGGTGGGTCGACGGAGTCCACGCGGCGTCGAGCGCGAGGCCGCCGGCGAGCGTGCGCGTACTCTCGTCGGCGGGGGCGAGCCCGGCCTCGCCGTCGGGATCGCGCCAGCGCTGCGCCTCGAGCACGAAGTAGCCGCGGGGACGCAGCGACAGCTCGGGCGCGTCGAACGCGCGGGCGAAGCGGGCGCGCGCGTCGACGAGGACGCGCAGCGTGGTGAGGCGCGTGTGCTCGGCGCTGACGCCCACCGGGCCGGGGACGCCCTGCCCCTTCCACGACACGCGCGCGCCGCCCGACGCCGCGATCGCGCCGCTCGTCTCCGCCCGGGCGACCGCGTCGACCTGGTCGTAGCCGTTGTTGACGCGGGGGCGGGTGGAATCGTCGTTCGGGTTGAGCGGCGTGCCGTTGTCGTCGAAGACGAGGAAGCCGCCGTCGGCGCGGGCGTAGGCGGCGGCGAACGTCGTGCGCAGGCGGCCGTCGGCGAACGCGTCGCCGCGCGCGGCGCGCGCGCGGAACGCGCCGAACGATCCGCCGCCGAGGGTGAGCTCGGTGGTGCGGGCGTCGGGCCGCGGACCCACGCGCGTGACGAAGTTGACCGCCCCGCCCAGCACCGCGCCGCCGTACTCCACCGGGACGCCGCCGCGGAAGATCTCCACCCGGTCGAACGTGCCGAGGTCGAGCGAGCCGACGTCGACCGCCGAGAACGCGAACCGCGACAGCGGCACGCCGTCGATGAGAATCTCGGTCTGCCCGGCGGGCGCGCCGCGCATGGAGATGGATGCGAACGCGCCCAGCCCCCCCAGGGATCTCACCGATACGCCCACGGACTCGGCGAGCGCCTCGGCGGCGGACTGGGTCTCCTGGCGCTGGCGATCGACGTGGACGACGGTGACGAAGGCGGGCTCGTCGAGCGCCCGCGCCTCCGCCCCGCCGCCCTCGCGCGTGTCGGACACGCGCACCGGCGCGGTGACGATGTCCTCATCGCCCGACGCCGCCCGGGCGAGCAGCCCGGTGATCAATACCGCCAGTCCCTTGCGCATGGCCCGCCGCCACGTTGGGGGAGGAGAGGCGGCGGGTCGGCTCTGGTACCCTCTGGTAGGGTGAGGGAGCCCGACGCGATCGACCCCTCCTACCCGAGGGCTCGTGTCGCGCGCGAGGGCCGGTCTCCTGGCTCCCGGTTCATCCTCGGGCGGCCCTTCCCGACGATTTCGTCGGTGGTCTTTGCCGCCTTCGTCCCCGGTTACAGTAGCGGGGGCTGCGCCGGTCTCACACCGGCTTCCCGTTCACCCAGGCGCGTATGTCGAACTCCGGTGGCTACCTCCTTGATCAGCGAGATAGCCAAGCCCGGAAGGATTGTCAAGCCGTGGCGACTATCCGGTCGTGTAGAAGAACTCCTCGCGGACGACCTTGCCGTCTTTGACTGTGTAGAGCGCGATCTCGTCCATCGTCATCCGCTGCTTGCTCGGCTTGTTGGTGACGTCGAACGTGAAGCGTACGGCAAAGCGATCGCCGTGCGGGAAGGGGCCGTCGACCTTGGCGGAGTGGACCTCGTGGTTGTCCTCCCACCACTTGTTCTTCTGGGTGACCGCCTCGATGCCCCGCATCTCCTGCGGCATGTTCGGCATCGCGGCCGCCTCGATGCTCACGATGTCCTTCGAGTACAAGGCCTTGAGGCAATCCTGGAACTTGCCTTCCTTGCAGAGCGCCACGAGCTTCTTGCCTACCTCGATGGGAGTCATGGAAGCCTCCTTTCGACACGGTCATCTAACACTGACAGGGCGTGCGCGCCAGCCGTGAAGGACATGTCATTGAGCGTGGCCCACTACGTCGACGTCTTGGGCTTCACGAACGCGGCCTAGGTGACGAAAATTTCACCCGCGTGTCACGCGACGATGCGGGCTCCGCGGCGAGATCGCGAACCGCTCCTGGGCGCGCGACTCCAGGTGAAGGATCTTGACGGACATGTGATCCGATTCGGTCCGAGCCCACATGAGATCGTAGCTACGAAGGAGTGCGGCGGCCCCGCGGGCGTTGACGTGATCGTGGGCGTGATCGGTGTACGTGAACGTTGACGGCGACGGCGACGAGGAGCGCCGCGAGCGGAGGGGCAAGCCGACCGAAGTTGCTCGAAACCGCCATCACGCCCACCGTCCCAAGACCGGCGTACTACGACGCCAGCGTTGGGCGGAAAGATCAAGGCGGACGGCGCTGCCGACGCTCCCGGACACTCGTCGCGATCCGCGGCCGCCGCCGCAGCCCCGCGTCCCCGCCGCGGCCACGCCGGGCGCCGGCGCATCGCCGGGGTCGTCGCGGCATCCAGGCCGCATGCGCCGGCGGCGCGCGCTGACCGCTGCCCCTTGGCCGCCGCGGGCGACGGCGAATCTGCTCAGGGCGCACACAGCACCGGGGCCTGTTCGTGGAAGATGCATTTTCGGTCGATTTGTCTTGACACGTCGCGCGGTGCGCACGGACGCACGGTCGCGCGGGCTCGTTACGCACCCGTGAGATACGACCCGTGCCTGTCCAACCCGCGCGAACCGCTTCGGGGGCTTGCCGCGGGAATCGGCCGCCGAACGGCCCGCGGTGAGCCGGCCAGAGCGTCCGAAACCCTCGTGATAGAAGAGCGCATGAACGCCATCGCCCGGTCTGCCCCCGACGACATCGACGCGCTCGCCGACCGGATCGCCGAGACCGCCGCCATTCTCGATGCAGCGACGCATCGCCTGCTAAGCGACCTCCGGCGTTTCGACGAGCAAGCAGGGTGGGCGCGCCAGGGCGCCCTATCGTGCGCCCACTGGCTGGGTTGGCGGTGCGGCATCGCGCTCGGCGCCGCGCGCGAGAAGTTGCGCGTCGCGCACGCGCTCGCCCGGCTGCCGCTCATCGACGCGGCGCTCCGCGACGGACAGATCAGTTTCTCCAAGGTGCGCGCCATGACGCGCATCGCCACCCCGGACAACGAGGCCAACCTCCTCGACATGGCCCGCCACGCGACGGCGGCGCAGCTCGAAAAGATCTGCCGCCTGTACCGCCAGATCCAACCTCGCGATGCGGCCGCGGACGAAGAGCGTCGCTACCTCCGGGTCCGCGACACCGACGATGGCATGGTGCGGATCGAGATCCAGCTCCGCCCCGACGAGGCGGCGCGCGTCCTCAAGGCCTGTGACGTTTCCGCGGAAACGCGGCTCGACGGGTTGGTCGCGATGGCGGAGGCCACGCTTCGCGGCGACCACCCGGACCGGCCCCCGGTCGAGGTCCTGGTGCACGTCGACGCGACCACGCTGACCGGGCGTGGCGAGCGCGCCGGCATCTCCGCGGAAACGGCACGTCGCCTTTTATGCGACGCGGGCATCGTCCCGATCTTGGAGGACGCGCACGCCACCCCGCTCGACGTGGGGCGCAAGACGCGGTCGATCCCCACTGCCCTGCGCCGCGCCCTTCGCACACGCGATGTCGGTTGCCGCTTTCCGGGCTGCACGCACACCCGCTATGTCGACGCGCACCACCTCCGGCACTGGGTGGACGGCGGCGCGACCAGTCTGGCGAACACCGCCCTCCTGTGCACTCGACACCACACCCTCGTCCACGAAGGTGGTTTTCGCGTGACTGCCGATGGCGAAGGCCTGCGGTTTTTCGACCCGCGCGGCGCCGAGCTGCCTTCCGCGGGCACGCCGCCAGCCGTGCGGATGACTCAGCTCAGCCTGCCTGCCCCTGCTGCCTGCGGGCTCTCCGATCTGGTCGACTACTCTGCCGCGGTCGAGTGCTTGATGTAGAACCGCAAGGTGGCCGGCCACACGACCGTGGGTGCGCCGACGTGCCCCGCCGGTTCTTCTCGTCGCCGATGACGCCTGCTATCCCGGCGATCCCCACACCTACCCTTACGATGAGGGCGATGATGGCGACATCTTCGCCCTTCGGTATTCGGCGAGGTCGCGCGCAACGGCCTCGAGCCAGGCGATGCTCGCCTTCAACTCGCTCGCATCGGGTCGGAGTTTCTTCTCGACCTGAACCTTTGGGTGGATCATGTTCCGGAAGTCCCGAAGCACGTCGTGCGCCATCCTCTGAGTCGTCGGGACAAGCATCCCGAGCTCTGCGGCAACGTTGATGTAGTCTGCGAGCTTCCACTCGTCTTTTTCGACGTCCTTCGGAAGACCCCCGCGCCCGGGCGGTGCCTTTGACGCTGCCATGGCGCGTGCTTTCTCTGAGCGCAGAGCATCGTAGAGGAGTCCCTCACCGATCGATCCAGCAAGTACGATGCCCGCTATGTGGAGCCCCCGATCTTCAGCTACCGCCAGCTCGCGGACTTCATTCTCGAGCACCCGGCGCAGGTCGTCGGACACAACGTTCTTCACATTGAGAGTCCACGTGTCGCTTCGAACGGGGGCCTCCGCAGTGGGAACCGACGGCGCTGCTGGCGCCACTCCTTCCCCTCGAATTCGGCTCTCCGCAGCGGTCTCATACGCCGCCATCTCCAAATCGCGGGCGACTCCGTAACATTCGGACTCGAGCTGTGTGACCAATCTGCGCAGGCCAGCCTCGGCAGAATACGTAACGCCTGTAGACCTGAGGAATGCACACATCCGATCCTGGATGATCGTGGCGAGCTCATCGCGAAGCGGTGGCTCGCCGCAACCAGGGAGACGGGCATAGCTTTGTACGAAGCGCATACGCATCGTGCGAACGGCGTCCCGGAGCGCCGTGTGGAGCGCGAGACCGACGTTGGGATTCCGAGCGGCTGTGACTTGCCCTAGCATCGTCGCGGTGACATCGCTGACGATCTGATTTGCTCGTCGGTCTGCAGCTTCTCTGTCCGTGAGTGCCATTGCGGTTGAGGTGTTGCGGGAGCCGCCTTCGACTTGCCGAGGCCTGTCCTAGTGGGCCCTACGAGCACCCGCTCGTCGCGCCGCAGTTCGTGCACTTGTGGCACGCGCCGGAGCGGACCATGATCGAGCCGCATTCGTGGCACGTCGGCGCGTCGGTCTCCTGCACCCAGGCGCGCGCCTGCGTCTCCATCTCGACGAGGACGGCGGGGACCGCGGAGACTGGGGGCGACGGCTTGTCGACCCGCGGCGCCGGCAGCACCGGAACCGCGGGGAGATCGAGCTGGGAGCCGTCGACGGTCGCCGCGATCGCCGCCATCGCCTCGCGCGGACGCTGGAACTTCAGATCCAGCCAGCGGAAGATGTAGTCCATGATCGACGCCGCGCGGGGGATCTCCGGGTTGCCGGTGAACCCCGACGGCACGAACTGCGTCGCGCGGAACTTCTCGCACAGGAGGCGCAGCGGCACGCCGTGCTGCAGCGCCAGGCTCACCGCCGTCGCGAACGAATCCATCAGGCCGGCGACGGTCGATCCCTCCTTGGCCATGCGCACGAAGATCTCGCCCGGCGACCCGTCCTCGTACAGACCCGCCGTGATGTAGCCCTCGTGACCGCCGATGGAGAACTTGTGCGTCAGCGAGTGGCGCTCGTCCGGTAGCTTGCGCCGCACCGCCTGCGGCGGACCGACCGGACGCTCGGGATCTATATGATTGGGGTGCGCCTCGGGCGCGGCGGCCGCCACGAGCTCGAGCGCCTCAGTCTTGCCTGGACCCGGGCCCGCCTTGTTCCCGGTGGACAGGGGCTGCGTGCGCTTGCAGCCGTCGCGATACACCGCGATGGCCTTGAGGCCCAACCGCCATGCCTCGAGGTACGCGCGCTCGATGTCCTCGACGGTGCAGTCGGTGGGCAGGTTCACCGTCTTGGAGATCGCCCCCGACAGGAACGGCTGGCACGCGGACATCATCCGCACGTGCCCCATGTAGTGGATCGACCGCACGCCGTTCTGCGCGCGGAACGCGCAGTCGAACACCGCGTGGTGCTCCTCGCTCAGGGCCGGCGCGCCCTCGATCGTCTCGTGCTCGTCGATGTAGGCGAGAATCGCCTTCACCTGGTCGGCGTCGTAACCGAGCTTGGCCAGCGCCTCCGGCACCGTCTGGTTCACGATCTTGATCGTCCCGCCGCCGACCAGGCGCTTGTACTTGATGAGCGCGATGTCCGGCTCGATGCCCGTCGTGTCGCAGTCCATCATGAAGCCGATCGTCCCCGTCGGCGCCAGCACCGTCGCCTGCGCGTTGCGGAAGCCGTGCTCGCGGCCGAGCGCCAGCGCCTCGTCCCAGGCGGCCCGCGCCCCCTCCATCAGATCCCACGGCACGTAGGCGGCGTCGATCTGATCCACGTGGCGGCGGTGCTTCTCCATCACCTTGAGGAACGGCTCGCGGTTGTGCTCATAGCCGGAGAACGCCCCGGTCGCGTCGCGCGCGATCCGGGCGCTCGCCGCGTAGGCGTGCCCACACATCAGCGCGGTGACCGCCGCGCCGTAGGCGCGACCTGGCTCGCTGTCGTACGGCAGACCGCGCGCCATCAGCAGCGCGCCCAGGTTGGCGTAGCCGAGCCCGAGCGGCCGATACGCGTGCGAGTTCTCCGCGATGCGCGGCGTCGGGTACTTGGCGAAATCGACGATGATCTCCTGCGCCAGGATGGTGACCTCCACCGCGCGCTTGAACGCCTCGACGTCGAGCTCGCCATCGTCGGCGCGCTGGAACTTGCGCAGGTTGAGCGACGCCAGGTTGCACGCCGAATCGTCGAGGAACATGTACTCCGAGCACGGATTGGACGCGTTGATCCGCGCCGTCGCCGGGCACGTGTGGTACGCGTTCACCGTCGTGTCGAACTGCATGCCGGGGTCGCCGCACTGGTGCGCCGCCTCGGCGATCTTGCGGAACAGCTCGCGCGCGCGGAACGTATCGACGGTGCGCCCGTCGGTGACCGCGCGCGTCTTCCACTCGCCGTCGCGCAGCACCGCCTCCATGAACTCGTCGGTGACGCGCACCGAGTGGTTCGCGTTCTGGTAGCCGATCGAATCGTAGGCGCCCCCCGCCACGTTGAAGCCGCCGTCGTAGCCGGCATCGATGAGCGCCCACGCCTTGCGCTCCTCGCGCGCCTTGCACTCGATGAAGTCGAGCACGTCCGGGTGGTCGGCGTTGAGGATGACCATCTTCGCCGCACGGCGCGTCTTCCCGCCGGACTTGATCGCGCCGGCGAACGAATCGAACCCGCGCATGAACGACACCGGCCCCGACGCCGTGCCCCCGCCGTTCAGGTGCTCGCGCGACGAGCGCAGCGTCGACAGGTTGGAACCGGTGCCCGACCCCCACTTGAACAGCATGCCCTCCGTCTTGGCGAGCGTGAGGATCGAGTCCATCGAGTCCTCGACGCTGTTGATGAAGCACGCCGAGCACTGCGGATGCTCCTCCACGCCGACGTTGAACCACACCGGCGAGTTGAAGCTCATCTTCTGGTGGAGGAGGAGGTGCGTGAGCTCCGCCTGGAACGACTGCGCGTCGGCGTCGGTCGCGAAGTATCCGCCCTTGCGGCCCCAGGCCGAGATCGTCCCGGCGACGCGCCCGATCAGCTGCTTGACCGATCGCTCGCGCTGCGGCGTGCCGACGATCCCGCGAAAATACTTCTGCACGACCACGTTCGTCGCGGTCTGGCTCCAGCTCTTCGGGATCTCGACGTCCTTCTGCTCGAAGTAGACCTTGCCGCCCTCGCCGGTGATCGCGGCGGTGCGGAGCTCCCATTCGAGCTCGTTCCACGGATCGCGCCCGGGAACGGTGAAGTATCGTGGGATGGACATCCCTTTGCGCGTGAGCGGGGCGTCGGGCTTGCGCTTGGGCGGCTTGGCCACCATCTTGGGAAATGCTTTAGCGGACTTACGGCCGTCATGACGCATATCGAGTTTCTCCGGCATGGCCGACGCCCTCCTGCGAGTTGAAAGGGTGCGCTCCATACTATATGTAGCGTGAATTGGAGTAAAGATCTACTATTCGTGGGCCGCCGGGCAAGCCAGGAATCCTTGTGAAAAAGTCTGTGAACAGAATCGCCCCGGCCCTTGGATGCCTCATGGTGCTCGGCGCGGCCTGCGCCAAGCGACAAGCTCCCGATGCCACAGCGAAAACGGGTCTTCGCGTCATCTCTCTCACCCCGTCGGCGACCGAGCTCGTCGCCGCGGTGGGGGCCGCAAACGACCTGGTCGGCGTAGATCGGTTCAGCTCCTATCCGCCCGAAGTCATTTCGCTTCCGAAAGTTGGAGACTTCATGAACCCCGACCTGGAAGCGATAGTGGCATTGCACCCTGACATCGTGGTCTGCGACAGCGTGCAGACTCGCATCATAACTGGCCTGAACTCCGCGGGAATTCGTAATTTGGCGCTGCCTTTACAAACCGTTGACGATGTCCGCCATGGTCTCCAGGCTGTGGGTTTCGCGCTCGATCGGACCGCCGCGGGCGCCGGCGCCGCGCAGCGCCTCGATGTGGCCCTGTCCCGGGCCGAGCGGCGCGCGCGCGCCCGCATCGCCGACGCGGGCCGATCCCCCCGCGTCCTCTTCGTCGTGGACCGCCGCCCCGGGACGCTCGCGGCGATCGTCGCCGCCGGGCCCGGCACCTACCTCGACGATCTCGTCGTCCGGGCCGGCGGCGAGAACGTGCTCCACGACGCCGGCGCGCGCTACGTGCAGATCACCGCGGAGGAGGTCATCAGCCGCGCGCCCGACGTGATTCTCGACGCCGTCCACGACGCCGACGTCGCGCGCGCCCGCGCGGACTGGGCCGTGCTCGAGACCGTGCCCGCCGTGCGGACCGGGCGCGTCGAAATCCTCGGCGACACGATGTTCGTCTCTCCCGGCCCGCGCCTCGGCGAGGCGCTCGAGCGCCTCGCCGATCTGATATGGCGCCGGTAAATATGCTACCAACGCAGCGTGCTCGCCCTCGCCGACGTCGCATTCGCCTACGGGGAGCGCCGCGTCGTCGGCGGCGTGTCCCTCGGCGCGGAGCGGGGCGAGATCGTCTGCGTCATCGGGCCCAACGGCGCCGGCAAAACCACGCTCCTCCGCCTCGCCGCCGGGCTCCTCGCGCCCGCCGCGGGCAGCGTGCGCGTGCGCGACGAGGATCCGTTCCGCGCGCCGCGCCGCGCGCTGGCGAAGACGCTCGCCTACCTGCCGCAGGAATACATCCTCGAGTTCCCGTTCACCGTCGCCGAGGTCGTGCTCATGGGGCGCTACGCCCACCGCCCGCCGCTCGCGCTCGAAACGGAGACCGACCGCCGCCTCGCCGCCGACGCGATGCGGCGCTGCGACGTCCTCGCGCTCGAGGACCGGCGCTTCGACGCCCTGTCCGGCGGCGAGCGCCGGCGCGCGCTCCTCGCCCAGGCGTTCTGCCAGGCGGCCGACCTCATCCTCCTCGACGAGCCGACCGCCTCGCTCGACCCGGCGCACGCGCTCGCCATCTTCCACATCCTGGAAGACGAGACCCGCCGCCGCCGCGCCTGCGCGGTCGCGGTCACCCACGACCTCAACCTCGCCGCCCGCTTCGCCGACCGCGTCGTCCTCCTCGACGGGGGCCGCGCCACCGCGGTCGGCCCGCCGGGCGAGGTCCTCAGCTCCGACGCGGCTTCGACCGCGTTCGGCGTGGCGCTGCGCGTGGGCGCGCTTCCGTCCGGAACGCCGTTCGTCATCCCCGAGGAGCGCACGTGACCCGGCGCCGGCTCGCCCTCGTCGTCGCCGCGTGCGGCGGCGCCTTCGTGGCCGCGGCCGCGCTCGCCCTCCTCCTCGGCGCCGGCGCCGACGGCCGCCTCGCCATCCTCGATCTACGCCGCGCCCTGGGCGAGACCGGGCAGGAGGCGCAGATCTTCTTCCTGTCGCGCCTGCCGCGCGCCGTCGCCGCCGCGATCGCCGGCGCCGGCCTCGCCGCCGCGGGCGCGACCTACCAGGCGCTCCTGCGCAACCCCCTCGCCGAGCCCTACACGCTCGGCGTGTCGTCGGGGGCCGCGCTCGGCGCGGTGCTCGCCATCCGCCTCGGCCTCGAGACGGTGCTCGGAACGGCGGCGGTGCCCCTCCTCGCGTTCGCCGGGTCGCTGGCGGCGATCGGCCTCATCTGGCGGCTCGCCGCGATCGGCACGGCCCGCCCGCCGGCGACCCTCCTCCTCGCCGGCCTCACGCTCGCGTTCCTGTGCTCCGCCGCCACCATGCTCGTCCTTTACACCGCTAGCTTCCACGAGAGCTACCGCATCATCCGCTGGCTCATGGGCGGCCTCGACTGGGTCCCGACCGCCGATCTCGTCCGCTCCGGCGCGGTCGTCGCGGTCGGCCTGGGCGCGCTCGTCTACATCGCGCGGGACCTCAACGCCCTTGCCGCCGGCGCGGACGCGGCCGCGTCAGTGGGCGTGCCGGTGAACAGGGTGGTGGGGATCGGCTTCGTGGCGGCGTCCCTCACGGTCGGGGCGGTGATCGCCTTCTCCGGTCCGATCGGGTTCGTGGGCATCATCGTCCCCCACATCCTGCGCGCCCTCTGGGGTCCGGACCACCGCGCGCTCCTTCCCGCGTGCATCCTGGGCGGCGCCGCGTTCGTCCTCGTCGCCGACACGGTCGCGAGGACGCTCCTTGCGCCCCAGCAGATCCCGGTCGGGGTGGTCACGGCCCTCCTCGGGGGACCGTTCTTCCTGTCGCTCCTCAGGGCCAGAAAACTGCGATGAGCACCAGCCCGAGGGAGGCGAGGGCCATGAGGATGGCCGGGGTGTAGAACGATTCTGATGAAGGGTCCGAGACGGGGGCCGTCATGTTCCGGCGCCCATTCTTGCAGTCTTCCCGCAGATGTCAAGTTAGGGTGTAACTATTCGAAATTACTGTAACAGAACCCTGATTTCGTCCTCGAGGGCCTCTTCGCGGATGGCGCCGTCCCAGTGCCGCCGCAGCCGGCCGGTGCGATCGTAGAGGAACGTCGTCGGAAGGACGCCCCCCAGGCCGAAGCTGCTCTCGAGCTGCTCCGAGGCGCGCACCACGGGATACGAGACGCCGAAACGGTTGGCGAACAGGCGGATCTCCTCGTCGGAGGCCTCGTCGGCGGAGACGAGCCCCACGACCTGGAAGCCCCGATCCTTGTTGCGCGCATAGACCTTCTGGAGCGCCGGGAGCTCCTTGATGCAGGGCGCGCACCACGTCGCCCAGAAGTTCACCAGGACGACCTTGCCCTGGAAGGCATCGTCGGCCACGGGCTTGCCGTCGACGCCGTGGCCGGCGACGGGCGGGCGACAGCGATCTTCCGGGGCGTGGCACGCCTCCGCCTGCGGGGATCGACCGGGCTCGCGCGTGCAGGCGCCGAGTAGGACGAGGAGTCCGACGAACCATTTCATCTAGGCAAACCTCAAAAGGGATCTCTCCTCGTCGTCCGGTTCCTGAAATCCGAGCAAATTCAAACATGTAGCCGTCACGCGCGCCAGCCCCGCGCCCTCGCCGTCGAGCGTGTACTCGCCGTCCTTGCGGAGCGGGTCGTAGATCATGAACGGCACGGGGTTGAGCGTGTGGCTCGTCTTCACGTACGGACTGCCATCCGGATGGCGGCGCACGTGGCCCTTGTGATGCTCGAACATCTCGTCCGCGTTCCCGTGATCCGCCGTGACGACGAGGATGCCGGACAGCCGCTCGGTGAGGCGCATCAGGCGCCCGAGCTGGATGTCCACCGCCTCAACGGCCGTGATCGCCGCGTCGCGGTGCCCGGTGTGGCCGACCATATCGCCGTTGGCGTAGTTCACCCGGACCAGGCGGTACCCGGGCGCTTCCGTGATGAGCCGGTCGGTGATCTCCGCCGCCTTCATCCACGGCCGCTCCTCGAACGGCGCCCGGTCGGAGGGGATCTCGATGTACGTCTCGAGCTTGGGGTCGAACATGCCGCCGCGGTTCCCGTTCCAGAAGTAGGTCACGTGCCCGTACTTCTGCGTCTCGCTGATCGCGAGCTGCGGGATGCGGTTGCGGACCAGGTACTCGCCCATCGTGCGCTGGATCGTCGGCGGCGAGACGAGGAACTGCCGGGGAATGAGGTAGTCGCCGTCGTACTGCATCATCCCGGCGTAGTCCACGTCGGGGACGCGCCCGCGGTCGAACTTGTCGAACTCGGGGCCGGACTCGAACGCGCGCGAGATCTCGATCGCCCGATCGCCGCGGAAGTTGAAGAAGATCACCGCGTCGCCGTCGACGATGCGCCCCACCGGCCGGCCGTCGGCGTCGGCGACGACGAAGGGCGGCAGCACCTGGTCGGAGATGCCCGGGGTCTCGGCGCGATACGCCTCGATGGCCGCGCGCGCCGACGGAAACGCGCGCCCGATGCCGTGGACGTGCGCGTTCCAGCCGCGCTCGACGATGCGCCAGTCGGCCTCGTAGCGATCCATCGTCGTGACCATGCGCCCGCCGCCCGAGGCGATCTTGCCGCCCACCTCCGCGAGCACGGCCTCCAGGCGATCGATGTAGACGAGGGCGGAGGTCGCCGGGACGTCGCGCCCGTCGACGAGCGGGTGGACGAACAGGCGGGCGACGCCCTCGCGCTTGGCCTCGCGCAGGAGGGCGATGAGGTGGTCGATGTGCGAGTGGACGTTCCCGTCGGAGAGGAGGCCGATGAAGTGGAGCGCGCCGCCGCGCTCGCGCGCGCGGGCGACGAGCTTCCGCCAGGTCTCCCCGCGGAACAGGGACCCGTCGCGGAGCGCGCGGTCGACCAGCTTGGCGCCCTGGTCGTAGACGCGGCCGGCGCCGAGCGCGTTGTGGCCGACCTCGCTGTTGCCCATGTCGTCGTCGGACGGCAGCCCCACGGCCGTGCCGTGGGCCTTGAGCGCGACGTGCGGGTGGAACGCCCACAGCTTGTCGAGGTGGGGCGTGCGCGCCAGGAACACCGCATCGGCCTCGTCCTTCGCGCCGAGCCCCACCCCGTCGAGGACCGCCACGATCAGCGGCCCCGGCCTCCCCGGGAACCGGGGATGCTTCTTCAGCGTGAAGGTCACGCGGGGATCTTACTTGGCCTTCCCCTCTTCGCCAGCCTTTACGACCTTCACCCCGGCGGGCGGGACGAACTTGAAGTGCTTGTCCTCGAACCTGGCGTCGGCGTTCTGCTTGATGTTGAGGAACGTGAAGTGGTTCACGTTGTCGGTCGCCTCGAGGATCACCGACTCCTTGACGTGGAAGTCGGCGCGGTCGACGACGAGCCACAGCTGCTTGTACTGGGCCTCGGGCTTCTTGGGGGTGAGCTTGACGCACAGGTCGTTCGGCCCGCCGTACTTGCCGGGGTCGAGCGCGGCGTCGAACTCGGCGCGCAGGTCGCCCTTGCCGTAGAGGAACGTGACGGCGACGGGGAGGATCTCGTCCTTCAGGGATTTCTCGAACGCCTGCTTGGCCTCCTCCTCGTACACCCACAGCGTGGTCCCGTCGGAGATGAAGTACTTCTTCTCCGGCTTGACGTAGTCCCAGCGCATCTTGCCCGGCTTGGCGATGTACACCTTACCGTCGGACTTGGACGTCTTGCCGAACGTGACGTTGGTGAACTCCTGGCGGAAGTCCGCGGCGAGCTTCTTGGTGTCCTGGTAAAAGGACTGGACCTTGCCGACGATCTCGTCGGCGGTAGGCGCCTTGGGGGCCAGGGCGAGGACGGTGAGGAGGATCTGCCACATGACCCTAGCTTAGACGCACGGGGGCGCGGGAGGATTCACCGGGCCTTGACGACGGTCAGCTCGCCGGCGCGCGTCCCCGGCGCGAGCGACCACCCGGGGCCGAGGCGCAGCGTCCAGCCGTCGCCCTTGGCGCCGCCGGCCGAGCGGGCGGGGTCGGCCACGGTCGCCTCGATCGGGCGGCCGTCCCGGCGGGCGACCATCGCGCCCGCCGTCGCGTCGAGCACGCCCCACTCGTCGCTGACGTGAAGGCGCTCGTACACCGAGCGCTCGCTGTCGATGGCCTCGATGCCGTTGGGGTCGAAGGAGTAGCTGACGGCCGCGGTGAGCGGCAGCCGGAGCGCCGGCCCGTCGACGAAGCGGCGGCGGTGCTCGGCCACGCGGGCGAGGCGACGCTCTTCCGCCGCCTTCTCGGCGGCGATGAGGCGCTCGCCGTCGTAGCGCTTCGCTCGGTCGAGGGCGGAGCCCGCGTCGGGGCGCAGGCCCGTCGCGCCGGCGAGGAGCGCGCCGAGATCGCTGCGCGCGGTCAGGCGGGCGCGCCAGCCGGGGCGGACCGCGTCGAGGAGGAGGCCGTAGGCCGGGCCGCTGCGGTAGGCGAAGTTGCGCGAGAAGCCGCCCGCCGGGGGATCCTCGAGCCGCGCGGCGGCGCGATCGGGGAGCACGTTCGCGGGCAGGCCGCACAGGCGGTAGCCGGTGTACTCGGCGAGGCCTTCGTTGATCTCGAGCGCGCGCTCCTCGTCGGCCGCGGCGGGTCCGGCCAGCGCCCGGCGGTGGGCGCGGAACGCCAGCGCGTCCTCGACGGCGCGCCGCCGCTCGGCGCCGGCGCGGATCAGCGCCTCGGCGAGCGCGCGCCACTCGAGGAGCAGCCAGGTGCGGCCGTCGACGCCGTCGAGGTGGGCGTTGGCCGGGCTCGCGGCGGGAAAGCCGAGGTCGTCCTGGATGCGGTGGAAGAGCTCGTGGGCCAGGAGCCGGCCGCGCGCGTACGGCGCGTCGGGGAGCGGCCACATCACCATTGTCCAGCGCTTGCCTCCGAACGCCGTCGCCGTGTTCGCGATGGGGACCGTGTCGGCGAGCGTTCCGGCGTACAGGCCGTCGCGCGGGGCGAGCTTGCCCTCCGCGTCCGGCTCGTTTCCGACGACGGCGGCGGTGCGCGCGTCGGCGAAGAGCATCGGACCGTACAGGCGCCGCCCCCACAGCGCCCCGGCGTCGGCGTCGGAGAGGCGCCTGGCCTCGGCGAAGTACGCGCGCGCCAGGGCGGCGTCGATCGTGGGCGCGTCCGCGCGGGCGACGACGGGGAAAAGCGCGACGAGCGAGAGCGTTCGCATGCCCCGTTACACGCGGAGGGGGGCGTTTGGTTCCCGCGTTCACGCCGCCGGCTGGATCAGCACCTCGCGGCGGTTGGGTCCGTCGCTGGGGCCGACGATGCCCTCGCGTTCCATGCGCTCCACCATGCGCGCGGCGCGGTTGTAGCCGATGCGGAGGCGGCGCTGGATCATGCTGATCGACGCCTGGCGCGTCTCGGCCACTAGCGCCACCGCGCGATCGTAGAGCTCGTCGGAGAAATCCTCGTCGTCGCCGCCCGCGCCCTCGGCGTCGTCCTCGCGCGGGCGGATGATCTCGAGGTCGTACACCGGCCTGCCCTGCTTCTTCAGGAACTCCGATACCGCCTGGATCTCGTCGTCCTGGACGAGGCAGCCGTGCAGGCGCCGGAGCGCCCCGCCGCGGTCGGAGAACAGCATGTCCCCCTGGCCGAGGAGGGCCTCGGCGCCCGACTGGTCGAGGATGGTGCGCGAGTCCACCTTGGCGGTCACCTGGAACGCGATGCGCGAGGGGAAATTCGCCTTGATGAGGCCGGTGATGACGTCCACCGACGGGCGCTGCGTCGCCAGCAGCAGGTGGATGCCCGCCGCGCGCGCCTTCTGGGCGATGCGCGCCACCGACGTCTCCACGTCCTTGGGCGCGACCATCATGAGGTCGGCGAACTCGTCGATGACGACGACGATGTAGGGGAGCTTCTTCGGCGGCGGAGCCGGATCGGCGTCATTCACCGTCTCGATGCGCTCCATCTTCCGGTTGTACGACGCGATGTCGCGCACGCCGGCCTCGGCGAGGAGCTCGTAGCGCCGCTCCATCTCCTCGACGGCCCAGCGCAAGGCGAGGTTGGCCTTCTTCGGGTCGGTCACGACCGGCAGGAGCAGGTGCGGGATCCCCTCGTACATCGACAGCTCGAGCATCTTGGGGTCGACCATGATCATGCGCACCTCCTCGGGCGTCGCGTTGTAGAGGAGGCTCATGATCATCGCGTTGACCGAGACCGACTTGCCGGCGCCGGTCGTCCCGGCCACGAGGAGGTGCGGCATCTTGGCGAGGTCCACGGCCACTGGCCGCCCCTCGATGTCCTTGCCCAGGGCGAGCGTCAGCTTCGACTTCGCCTTCTGGAACACGTCGTCGGCGATGATCTCCTTCAGGAACACCGTCTCGCGCGCCTTGTTCGGCACCTCGATGCCGACGGCGGCCTTGCCGGGGATCGGCGCCACGATGCGCACGCGGATCGCCTCGAGCGCCATCGCCAGATCGTCGGCGAGGTTGGCGATCTTGGACACGCGCGTCCCCGCCGCGGGCGCGAACTCGTACATGGTCACGACCGGGCCGGGGCGGATCGCGACGACGTCGCCCTTGACGCCGTAGTCGCCGAGCGTTTTCACCAGGCGCTGGGACAGCTCCAGCATCGCGTCCTTGTCGATGCTCACGCCCGTGTCGTCGTACTTGAGGAGCGATACGGCCGGGAGGCGAAAGTCGGGGCGGAGGTCCGCCACCTCCTTCTCTCGCGCCTTCATGTCCTCGCGCGCGGTCTTGTGGAAGGCGGGCTCGACGATGACGGGCTGCGCGGCGGGCTCGTCGGCCGGCTCCGCCTCGACGGGCGTGGTGACGGTGACCTCGGCCTCGGGCGGCAGCTCCGCCTCGATCACGATCGGCTCGTCGCCCTCGCGCGGGGGCTCGCCGACGCGCACGGTGTCGTCGGTCGGCGCCGGTGTGGCCTTGCGGCGGCGCCGCGGCTTGGGCTCGACCGGCTCTTCCCTTTCGGGAAGGATCGCGCGGAAGACCTCCACCCAGAAGCGCCCAACCTCGAGCGCGGCCCAAACCGCGCCGGCCCACGCCTTGCGCGCGGCCCAGGCGACATAGCGTCCGACGTGCGCCATGCGGAACCCGGTCGTCGCCGCGAGCGCGAGGAGGAGGCCCATCGACGCGCACAGCGCGGTGCCCGCGGTCGACACGCCGGCGCGGAGGACCTCCGCCAGGAGCTCGCCGACCCTGCCGCCGGCGCCGATCCCGGCGATGCGGTGCTGGCCGAACGCGAGGTGGAGCAGGACGGACAGCGACGTCAGGCCGGCGGCGAGGCCCACGCCCTCGCCCCAGCTCCGCACGACCCGTTTCCCGGCGAGCAGGCGGATCGGGATGACGACCATCGCCGCGGTGAGCGCGTGCGAGCCGATCCCGAAGCTGGCGTAGAGGAGGCGCGCCCACAGGTGGCCGAGCGGCCCCATCCATTGGCCGCCGAGCGAGAACGACACCAGCGAGAGCGCGGAGAACAGCCCCAGCGCGAGGAGCGCGATCCCAGAGATCTCGCGCGATCGCGATCCGTGGTCCCCTCGCTGACCCGATCGACCATACATGGGAATATATATCTTACATTAGTCTACAGCTTACTCCAAAAAAGCCGGCGGCCCCTTGCAGATCCTCATATGTTCCGATAACTTCCCCCGCCATGAGGGCGAACATTCTGGTCATAGGGTTGGCCATTTCCGGGATGGCCTGCGTGTCGTCGGGCAAGTACGACCAGGCCATGGAGGAGCTCAAGAAGACCCAGGACGATCTGAAGGCGCGGCAGGGAGAGCTGGCTCAGACGAAGGCTCGGGTGACCGAGCTCGAGGGTCAGCTGTCGACGACGTCGAGCGAGAAGGACGCGGAGCGCACGGCGCGCGAGGGCAGCGAGAAGCGCTACTCCGCGAGCCAGAAGGAGCTCGAGCAGCTTCGCGCGCAGCTCGCCGAGACGCACAAGCGCCTGGTGGCGTTCCAGGCGATCACCAAGCGCTTCCAGGCGATGATCGACGCCGGGAAGATCAAGGTCGGCATGCGCAAGGGGCAGATGATCATGCAGCTGCCCTCGGGCGTCCTGTTCGCGTCGGGAAAGGACACGCTGTCCAAGGAGGGCGAGGCGACGATCACCGAGGTCGCGAACGTGCTCAAGGACTTCACCGACCGGAAGTTCCTCATCACCGGCCACACCGACAACGTCCCCATCCGCGGCGGCAAGTTCCAGGACAACTGGGAGCTCAGCGCGGCGCGCGCGGTGACGGTCGCGCGCTTCCTCATCATGAGCGGCGTGCCGCCCGCCATCCTCGGCGCGGCCGGCTACAGCGAGTACGACCTTGTCGCCGACAACGGCACCGAGGCCGGGCGCCAGGAGAATCGGCGCATCGAGATCGTGCTCCTGCCGAACCTGGAGGAGATGCCGAAGCTCCCGGCGAACTAGCTCCGTTTCGGCCCCGGGACCAGCGCCAGCCCGAGCGCGGCCGCGCCCGCGAGCGCCGCGCCGCAGGCGAACGCGGCGCCGTGCGAGACCCGATCCCACACCACGCCGAAGCCGATGCTCGCCGGCAGCGCGCACACCCCGACGAGGAAGTGGTACACGCCGAACGCGCGGCCGCGCACCTCGGGCGGCGCGAGGTCGGCGATGAGCGCCTTCTCCACCCCTTCGGTGGCGGCGAAGTACACCCCGTAGACCGCGAACAGCGCCCAGATGTGCCAGGGCGCGGTCGCGGCGGCGAAGCCGAGGTACACGAGCGCGTAGACGCCCCAGCCGAAGAACAGCAGCCCCCGGCGGCCGACCCGGTCGGACAGCGCGCCGAGCGGCGTCGACAGGCTGGCCTTGCTGAGATGAAGCAGCGACCACAGGAGCGGCGTCAGGGTCGCGTCGATGCCGGCGTCCTGCGCCCGGAGGAGCAGGAAGAAATCGGTCGAGTTGCCGAGGGTGAAGACGACGATGACGGCGAGGTACGCCCACAGGCGGCGGGGCAGACGCGGCCGGGCGGCGCCCGCGACCGGCGGGGCGGCCGGGCGCGGCGCCGCCTCCTCCTTGACGAACAGCGCCAGCGCCACGAGCGACGCGGCGGCGGGGATCGCCGCGAGGGCGAAGATCGCGCGCGGCGGCAGCCACGCTAGCAGCACGTACGCGATGAGCGGCCCGATGAGCGCGCCGGTGTGGTCCATCGCCCGGTGGAAGCCGTACGCCGCGCCGCGGCGGTCGGCGGGCGTGGCCTGGGCGATGAGCGCGTCGCGCGGCGCGGTGCGCACTCCCTTGCCGATGCGGTCGGTGAACCGGATCACGAGCACGTGCCAGGGCGCCTGCGCGATCGCCACGAGCGGTCGCATGATCGACGCCAGCCCGTAGCCGAGGAGGACGAGCGGCTTCTTGCGCGCGGCGCGGTCGGCCCACGCGCCGGCGATAAGCTTCATCAGCGACGACGTCGTCTCGGCGACCCCGTCGACCGCGCCCACGAACGCGCCCGACGCGCCCAGCGACACCAGGAACGCGGGCAGGATCGGAATGATCATCTCGCTCGACGCGTCGGTGAGCAGCGACACCACCCCGAGCGCGACGACCGTCCTAGGGAGGCGCTTCACCCAGGACCCTCTTCACCGCCTCGGCGGCGGAGCGCGTCATGCCGGGCGCGCCGGCGATCTCGTCCACGCTCGCCGCGCGGATCTTCTTCAGGCTGCCGAAGTGCTTGAGCAGCTCGCGCCGGCGCTTGGGCCCGACGCCGGGGATCTCCTCCAGCAGCGAGCGGATCGTCCGCTTCTTGCGCTGGCGCTGGTGGAACTCGTTGGCGAAGCGGTGGGCCTCGTCGCGCACGCGCGCGAGCATGAACAGCTCCGTCGAGTTCTCGCGCAGGACCATCGGGTCCTTGATGTTCTTGAGGAACACGCGGTCGGGGTCCTTGGCCAGCGCGACCAGATCGAAGACGTGCTCCCCCGTCGTCGGCCAGGCGACGTCGCGTAACGCGGCCATCGCCGAGCCGAGCTGCCCCTTGCCGCCGTCGACGACGAGGAGGTCGGGCTCGGCCCACTCGTTCTCGTCGGGGTCGATCCCCTCGATCGCCGCGCGCGCGCGCCGGAAGCGCCGCGCCAGCACTTCGTACATCGCGGCGAAGTCGTCGTTCGCGACGCTCTTCACCTTGAACGTGCGGTAGGCGGCGCGCGCGGGCTCGCCCGCCTCGAACACCACCATCGACGCCACCGTCTGCGCGCCCTGGATGTGGGCGACGTCGAAGCACTCGATGCGGCGGGGGAAGCGCAGAAGGCCCAGGCGCGTCTGCAGCTTCTCCAGCGCCGTGTGGACGTCCCCCTGCTTGCCCTTCCGCGCGGCCGAGCTCGCCTCGGCGTTCTTCTCCGCCAGCTCGATGAGCTTGGCCTTCGCGCCGCGCTGGGGCGTGCGCACCTCGACGCGCCGGCCGCGCGTCCCGGTCAGCCACTCGGCGAACGCGTCCTGGTCCTCGATCTCGACGGGGAGGAGCACCTCGTCGGGGATGAACGAGCCGAGGTCGTAGTAGCCGCGCACGAAGTCGCGCACGACGTCGGGGTCGGGGAGCTCCTGATCCTTGATCTGGAACGTGCGCCGCCCGATGAGCTTGCCGGCGCGCATGAACAGCACCGCCACCTCGACGACGTCGCCCTGGCGGTAGATCCCGACGACGTCCTGGTCGACGATGTCGGTGGACACGACCGTCTGGCGGATGAGCGTCTTCTCGACGGCCTGGATCTGATCGCGCAGCTGCGCCGCGTGCTCGTAGGCCTGGCGGCCGGCCGCCTCCTTCATGCGCTCGCGCAGGCGGGGCAGGAGCTCGTCCTTGCGCCCCGACAGGAACAGGCAGGCGTCCTCCACCTGGTCGGCGTAGGCCTCGGGCGAGACGGGGAGGACGCACGGCGCCGGGCAGCGCTTGATCTGATGGAGGATGCACGGGCGCGCGCGGTTCGCGAGCACGTGGTCGGTGCACGTGCGCAGCTGGAAGTGCCGGTTGATGACGCGCAGCGTCTCCCGCGCCGACGTCGCCGAGTGGTAGGGGCCGAAGTACTTCGCCCCGTCGTCGGCGATGCGCCGGCCGACCTCGACGCGCGGCCACGTCTTCTTCGGGTCGATGCGCAGGACGAGGTAGTTCTTGTCGTCGGTGAGCTTGACGTTGAAGCGCGGCTGGTGCTGCTTGATGAGGTTGTTCTCGAGGAGGAGCGCCTCCTTCTCGTTGTTGACGACGACGGTCTCGATGTCGCCGATCAGGCGCCCCAGGTGCCCGAGCACGACGAACGGCCGCTCGTCCCCGCCGCGGAAGTACGAGCGGACGCGCGCGCGCAGATCCTTGGCCTTGCCCACGTAGATGACGCGCCCCTTCTTGTCCTTCATCAGGTACACGCCGGGGGACGTGGGGATGCGCGTCAGGAAGTCCTCGTCCATGTCGTCGCGGTCCCGAAATGTAGCGCACATTGGCACCTGCACGGCGCGCGGCGGACGCTACAGACTGGGCGTGGCCGTCGCCCTCCCCCGCCCCCGATCCGTCGACCGAGTAGGTCGCGGCGCGGGGATTGCCGAGCTCCTCGCCTCCGCGCTCCTCTTCGCGATCATGGCGCTCCTGTCGAAGCGGGCCACGCGCACGATGCACGCCGCGCAGGTCGTGTTCGTCCGGTTCGCGATCGGCGCGCTGGTCGTGCTCGCGCAGGCGCGCCTGCGCGGCGTGAGGCTCGCGGTCGTTCGCCGGGACCTGCTCCTTTTGCGCGGGTTTTTCGGGGGCATGGCGGTGCTGGCCTTCTTCGTGGGGATCGAGCGGCTGCCCGTCGGCACGGCCACGCTCTTCAACTACACCTCGCCCGTGTTCACCGCGACATTCAGCGCGATCTTTCTCCACGAGCGGCTGCGGCTCGGCAGCGTCGGCGCGATGGGCGTGGCGCTCCTGGGGGTGATCTTGGTGGTCGTCGGCCAAGGCCAAGCCCTGGGCGGCGCGTACGTGTGGCAGGCGCTCGCGCTTTCGTCGGCGGTCCTGTCCGGGGCTGCGGTGACGGCGATCCGCGCCGCGCGCCGCACCGATGGGGCGTGGGAGGTCTTCGGCGCGTTCTGCGTCGTCGGGATGGCCTGCGCCCTGCCGTTCATGATCGGCGCGTGGCACGCGCCCACCGCCGGGGAATGGGCGCTCCTTCTCGCCGTGGGCCTCACCGCGGCCGCCGGGCAGATCCTCATGACGCACGCGGCCCTGGCCGTGACCGCGGCGACGGCCGGGGTGATCCAGCAGGTCACGGTCGTCGCCGCGCTGGCCCTGGGGTATGTGGTGGAGGGTGATCCCGTGTCAGTACTGTCGCTTTTCGGAGCGGTCCTGACGGTTGCCGGGGTGTCGGTGGCCGCGACACGTTGACCTTCGAAAAGCATGCGGTTTACCCCCCGCATCGTGACGCGTTACGCTAGAGGCATGCGCTGTTTGATCATCGATGACGACGCCAATGATCGCGAGCTCGTGCAGCGCATCGCCGTGATGGCGGGGCACGAGGCGGAAGGGGCATCCGGGGCCAACGCGGCACTGGAGCGGCTCCGGAACGGCGAGACGTTCGACGTTGCGCTGGTGGATCTCGGAATGGAGGGCACCGACGGGGTCACGGCCATCGGCCTCCTCCGCAAGGAACAGCCCGAGATGCGCCAGCTCGTCGTGTCCGGCTACGACGACCGACCGCACGTCCTCCGAGCGGTCGCCGCGGGCGCCGACGGGTACGTGCTGAAGAGCGACGTGCCGGAGAAGCTCGCGCAGGCCCTGCACGACGTGGTGAACGGCGGTGGCCCGATGTCGGCCAAGATCGCCCATTTCGTGCTCGAGGAGCTGCGCGGCGGCGCGACGCCGCAGGCCGAATCGGAGCGCGCCCTATCCCGCCGCGAGTGGGAGGTGTTGGAGGGTTTGGCCAAGGGGTACACGTACGCGGAGATCGCCCACACGCTCGAGATCAGCGTGAACACGGTGCGGCACCACATCCGCAACCTCTACGGGAAGCTCGCCGTGTCGGGGAAGGAAGAGGCGGTTCAGCGGGCGAAGGCCAAAAAGCTCACGTGACCAGGCTCTTGATGTCCTTGAACAGCACGAGGATCATCACGACGAAGAGGACGAGGAACCCGGCGGTGTGGACCGCCGCCTCGACCTTGGGGTTGGGCCGGCGGCGCGTGACGAGCTCGTAGACGAGGAAGACGAGGCGGCCCCCGTCGAGCGCGGGGAGCGGCAAGAGGTTGAACAGGCCGAGGTACACGTTCAGCATCGCGAGGAGCTCGAACGCGGGGACCCAGCCTTCGTCGACCGATTTGCTGATGTAGTCCACCATCTTGACCGGGCCGATGGCGTCGGGGGCCACGCGGCCGGTTACGATGTCCCACAGGCCGCCGAGGATCAGCGCCGACTTGGCGATCGGGTAGCGCACCGACTCGACCGCCGCGGCGCCGATGCCGAGGGGCCGTCGCACCAGCTCGGGCTCGAGCGCGACGCCGACGAAGTAGCTGCCCTTGTCGGCCCGGGGCTCGATGACCACCTCCACGGGCTTGCCGGCGCGCTCGACGGTGACCTTGATCGGCTTGCCGCCGGCCGCCTTGACGTGCCCGCGGAACGCCTCGACCGACAGCGCCGGCTTGCCGTCGACGGCGCGGAGGACGTCGCCCGGCTGGAGGCGGCCGTCGGCGGGCCAGTCCTTCGTCACGCTGGCGATGAGCGTGTTCCCCGTCGGGCGCTGCGCGCCGGCGAAGCTGAACACGAAGAACACCAGCACCGACGAGAAGATCACGTTCGTCGCCGGGCCGGCGAAGATCGTGAGGAAGCGGAGGGTGGCGGGGCGGTTGGGATAGACGTTGGGATCCGACTCGTCGTACTCCTCGTGCGGGTTCATCCCGGTGATCTGGACGAAGCCGCCCAGAGGGATCGGCGCGAGCTGGAACTTGGTGCCCTTGTGCTTCCACGTCATGAGCGCCGGACCGAAGCCGACGCTGAACCGCTCGACGCGCATGCCCGACCATTTGGCCACCAGGTAGTGACCGCCCTCGTGGACGACGATGAGGAGCGCGAGGGCGAGAATGGCGACCACGATCGACATGAGGACGTTAGTATAACAGACGATGGAACACCGCACCCTCGGCCGATCGGGTCTCATGGTGTCTCGCCTGTGCCTCGGGGCGATGACTTTCGGCGATTCGCGCACGTTCATGCAGGGGGTCACGTCGTCGGACGAGCAGGCGCGGCGCGTGCTCGACGCCGCGCTCGAGGCCGGCATCGACTTCGTCGACACGGCGAACGTCTACGGCGAGGGGCGCTCGGAGGAAGTCCTCGGCGAGTGGCTCGGCGCGCGGCGGCCGCGCGTCGTCGTCGCCACCAAGTGCCGCTTCCCCCTCGGCCCCGACGCGAGCGGGCCGAACCAGTACGGCCTCGGGCGCAAGCACATCATCCAGGCGTGCGAGGACTCGCTCCGCCGCCTGCGCAGCGACTACATCGATCTCTACCAGGTGCACATGCAGGACCGCTCGGTGCCCATCGAGGAGACGCTGCGCGCGCTCGACGATCTCGTCGTCGCCGGAAAGGTCCGCTACATCGGCTGCTCGAACTACGCCGGCTACCGGCTGGTCGAGTCGCTGTGGGCCGCCGACCGGCGCGGCACCGTGCGCTACGAATCGCTGCAGCTCCAGTGGAGCCTGGTGTCGCGCGACTGCGAGCGCGAGCTCATCCCTGCCTGCCGGACGTTCGGGCTGGGGGTCCTGCCGTGGAGCCCGCTGGGGCGCGGCTTCCTGTCGGGCAAGTACCGCCGCGGCGAGGCGCCGCCCGAGGGCACGCGCCTGGCCGCCTGGCGCGACACGTGGGCGCGCACGCAGAGCGAGCGGAACTGGGCGGTGCTCGACGCGGTCCGCGGCGTGGCGCACAAGCACGGCGCGACGCCGGCGGCGGTCGCGCTCGCGTGGCTGCTGCGCCGGCAGGAAGTGACGTCGATCATCATCGGCGCGCGCGACGAGGCGCAGCTCGGCGACAACCTCGCCTGCCTCGAGGTGACGCTCGACGACGCGGATCTCCTCGCGCTGGGCGCGGCCAGCGAGCCGGACTGGGGCTATCCTTACGAGTTCATCAAGGTGAGAGAGCCATGGTAGCGAGCGAGCGGCGGCGAGGATCGGGGCGACCTGGAGCGAGGTGCGGCCGAGCGACTTGGAGCCCCGAGCCGCCGCGAGTGAGCGGACGACAATGACGGGCCTCAGCTCGGAAACCTCCGCCTGGTTCATCGAGCGCTTCGGCGAGCCCACGCCGCCGCAGGCGCGCGGCTGGCCGGAGATCGCCGCGGGGCGCGACACGCTCATCGCCGCGCCCACGGGCTCGGGCAAGACGCTGGCGGCGTTCCTCTACTGCCTCGACGGCCTGCTCCGGCGCGCCCGCGCCGGCACGCTCGAGGACAAGACCTACGTCCTCTACGTGTCGCCGCTCAAGGCGCTGTCGCACGACATCCGCGTGAACCTCGACGGGCCGCTCGCCGAGCTGCAGGCGCGCACGGGCGTGACCGGCATCCGCACGGCGGTCCGCACCGGCGACACGACCCAGGCGGAGCGGCAGCGCGCCGCGGCCCACCCGCCGCACGTGCTCGTCACGACGCCGGAGTCGCTCTACATCCTGCTCACGACCAAGCGCGGCCGCGCCGGCCTCGCCGGCGTCGAGACCGTCATCGTCGACGAGATCCACGCGCTCGCGCCCGATCGGCGTGGCGCCCACCTCGCCCTGTCCCTGGCGCGCCTCGACGCCCTCGCCGGGCGGCGCGCGCAGCGCATCGGCCTCAGCGCGACGCAGAAGCCGCTCGAGCTGGTGGGCCGCTACCTGACCGGCGGAACGGTGCCCGCGATCGTCGACGAGGGGCACGCCCGCCCGCTCGACGTGGACATCCTCGCGCCGGGCGGCGAGCTCGGCGCGGTCATGACGCACGAGCAGTGGGCGGACATCTACGACGCGATCGCCAAGCTGACCCGCGACCACCGAACGACGATCGTCTTCACCAACACCCGCTACCTCGCCGAGCGGATCGCCCACCAGCTCACGCAGCGCCTCGGCGAAGGGCAGGTGGCGGCGCACCACGGGGCGCTGGCGCGCACCATCCGTCTCGACGCAGAGCGGCGCCTGCGCGAGGGGAGCCTCAAGGTCATCGTGGCCACCGCGTCGCTCGAGCTCGGCATCGACGTCGGCGCGGTGGATCTGGTCGTCCAGATCGGCACGCCGCGGGCGATCGCCACGCTCCTCCAGCGCGTCGGCCGCGCCGGTCACGCCCGCCGCGCCACGCCCAAGGGGCGCCTCGTCGCCACGACGCGCGACGACCTGGTGGAGTGCGCTGCGCTGGTGCGCGCCATGCGCGCCGGGCAGCTCGACGCCCTGTCCGTCCCCGACGCGCCGCTCGACGTCCTCGCGCAGCAGCTCGTCGCCGCCTGCGTCGGCGACGATTGGGCCGAGGATGACCTCTTCGCCCTTTGCCGCCGCGCCTTCCCCTACCGCGACCTCGACCGCGGCCGCTTCGACCAGGTGATCGAGACGCTGGCCGAGGGCTTCGCCGCGCGGCGCGGCCGCACCGGCGCCTACGTCCACCGCGATCGCGTGAACGGCCGCGTGCGCGCCCGGCGCAACGCGCGCCTGGCGGCGATCCTCTCCGGCGGGGCCATCCCCGACCGCGCCGACTACGAGGTCGTGTGCGACCCCGAGGGCGTGCGCGTCGGCACGCTCGACGAGGACTTCGCCATCGAGAGCAACGCCGGTGACGTGATCCTCCTCGGCAACACGTCGTGGCGCATCCGCCGGGTCGAGGCCGGGCGGGTGCGCGTCGAGGACGCGCGCGGCCAGGCGCCGACCATCCCGTTCTGGCTGGGCGAGGGGCCGTCGCGCACCGACGAGCTTTCCGCCGAGGTGTCGCGCCTGCGCGCCGAGGTGGGCGAGCGCCTGGGCGACCGCGCCGCGGCGACGGCGTGGGCGGCGGAGTCGTGTCGGATCGATCCCGGGCTGGCGAGCCAGCTCGTCGGCTACCTGGGCGCGGGACAGCGGGCGCTGGGCGTGATCCCCACGCAGGCGGTCGTGGTGGCCGAGCGCTTCTTCGACGAGGGCGGCGGCATGCAGCTCGTCCTCCACGCCCCGTTCGGCGCGCGCATCAACCGCGCCTGGGGGCTCGCCCTGCGCAAGAAGTTCTGCCGCTCGTTCAACTTCGAGCTCCAGGCCGCGGCCACCGACGACGGCATCGTCATCTCCCTCGGCGAGCAGCACAGCTTCCCGCTCGACATGGTCGGTTCGTTTCTCCCCGAGCGGGGCGTGCGCGAGACGCTGACGCAGGCGGCGCTGCAGGGCCCGCACTTCGAGACGCGCTGGCGCTGGGTCGCGACGCGCTCGCTGGCCGTCCTGCGCATGACGTCGCGCGGAAAGGTCCCGCCGCCGATCCAGCGCATCCGCGTCGCCGATCTCCTCGCCGCGGTGTTCCCGCAGCAGGCGGCGTGTCAGGACAACGTCCCCGGCGAGATCGAGCCGCCGGACCATCCGCTGGTGATCCAGACGCTGCGCGACTGCCTGGAGGAGGCGATGAACGCGGCGGGGCTCGAGCGGATCCTCCGCGGCCTCGCCGACGGGACGATCCGGTTCGTCGCGCGCGACACGCCCGAGCCCTCGCCGCTCAGCCACGCGATCCTCAACGCGAACCCCTACGCGTTCCTCGACGACGCCCCGCTCGAGGAGCGGCGCGCCCGGGCGGTGTCGGTGCGGCGGAGCCTGCCCGCCGACGTCGCCGCCGAGGTCGGCGGCCTCGACCCCGAGGCGATCCGCACCGTCAGGCGCGAGGCGATGCCGCCGGTGCGCGATCCCGACGAGCTTCACGACCTCCTGTGCCTGGCCGGCGCCTGGCCGGCCGCGCCCGAGCACGAGGAGCTGTTCGCGGCGCTGGCGGCGGCGCGGCGCGCGACGCGTCTCCACGGGCTGTGGATCGCGGCGGAGCGGCTGGCGTCGGCCCGGGCGATCTGGGGCGACCTGCCCCTGTCTCCGCCGATCGACGCCATCGGCCCGGCGCTCGAGCGCGAGGCCGCGGTGCTCGCGGTGGTGCGCGGGCGGCTGGAAGTGAGCGGCCCGGAGACCGAGGCGTCGCTGGCGGCCGCGCTCCGGCTCGACGGCGCCGACGTCGGCGTCGCCTGCCTCCAGCTCGAAGCGCAGGGGATGGTCCTGCGCGGCCGGTTCACGCCCGGCGCGACCGAGCTCGAGTGGTGCGACCGCCGGCTCCTCTTGCGCATCCACCGCCTGACGCTCGGCCGGCTGCGGCGCGAGATCGAGCCGGTCGCGCCCGCCGAGCTCCTGCGCTTCCTGGCGCGGTGGCAGCGCACGGCCCCGGGCACGCAGCTCCACGGCGAGGCCGGTCTCGCGGTGGTCCTCGACCAGCTCGAGGGCTTCGAGGCGCCGGTCGCCGCCTGGGAGGGCGAAATCCTGCCCCAGCGCGTCGCCGGCTACGACCCCGCCTGGCTCGACGCGCTGTGCCTGTCGGGCGACTTCATGTGGGGGCGGCGCGGCGACTCCGACGCGGAGATCACCACGCGGGCGACGCCGGTCGCGTTCTGGCGGCGCGAGTCGGCGCCGTGGATGGTGACGCCGCGGAGCGAGGGCGACACGCTCGTCGAGCGGATCCTGCGCGAGCGCGGCGCGCTGTTCTACGGCGAGCTCCTCGACGCGACCGGCCTGGGACGGGTCGCGCTCGACGAGGTCCTGTGGGCGCTGGTCGCGGCCGGGCGGGCGACCGCCGACGGCTTCGCCGCGCTGCGGGCGCTGGGGACCGAGGACATCGGCCGGCGCGCGCGCAAGGGCGGACGCTGGGCGCTGCTCCGCGCCGACGCGTGCTCACCCGGGGTCGCCGCGGACAAGCACGCGCGCACGCTCCTGCGGCGCTACGGCGTGGTCCTGCGCGAGCTGTCCGCTCGCGAGGTCCTGCCGCCGTGGCGCGATCTGCTGCAGCAGATGCGGCGGATGGAGGCGCGCGGCGAGCTCCGCGGCGGGCGGTTCGTCGCCGGCTTCGTCGGCGAGCAGTTCGCCCTGCCCGAGGCCGTCGAGGCGCTGCGCGCCGGCCGCCGCGCCGAGCGCATCGTCGTCTCGCCCGGCAAGCGCGACCCGCTCTACGTGCGCGCGCTCGTCTCCACCGCGGACACCGTCGCCGCGACGGGCGGCGCGTCCCCGGCGTAGCGGCAGCGGTACTCGTACACCACCTCGCCCGGCGGCACGATGACGAGCGCCCCGCCCTGCTGGTAGTTGTCCCCCTGCACGCCGCCGTACTTGGTCCCGCGCAGGAGCGACGCGAGGCCCTTCACGGCGCTGACGGGGTTGAGCGTGGACAGGAGCCGAGCTCCTTCACGTGCTCGCGGCAGAACACGCAGCCGAAGTGCCGCACGAACGCGAGGACCAGCGGGCGGGTCGCCCACAGGTCGCCGAGGCGGACGTCGGCTCCGTCCTCGTCCTTGACGACGACGTCGGCGAGCGCGGGTGGGACCGTGTGGGAAGGCATGAGGAGCATCTTAGCTCCGCTGGAGGGGGGAATCCCCCCACCGGGGCCTCGGGCCTCCGGGGTGCGATCGCCAACTGTCGGAAAAGACGTACCTGGCGCCCGGCCCTGCGCTTGCACGGAGCCGATTCGTGAGCGTGATCTTGGTGCCGGCTCTGGTCATTGCGGTCGCTCTCATCGCGATCGCCGTCCGCCGCCGCCGGGTCGTCGTTCCGCGGCCCGTCCTGGTCGAGACCGTGCGCCGGGCGACGGGCCCCCAGTCGAGGACCACCGCAGCGCCCGAGGCCGCCGCGTCCCCGCGCCTGGCGAACGGCACGCCGCCGGCCCAGGTGATCCCGCTCGCCCTGCGCGACGACGAGAACCTCGTCGCGACGCCCGCGGTGGTGATCGGCCTCGCGCGCGTCCAGCGCGGCAACGCGCGGCGCGCCCAGTCGTCGGGAGAGATCGAGTCCGAGGCCAAGGAGGAGGTGTACGACGACACGCTGCCCCCGACGATTATTGTCGACGAATAGGGGGGACCCGGCGGGCTCTGCCCGACGGGGGGGCGGCGAGAGCTCGCAGCCGCCCTGTTAACGACGAATAGACTCGCTTATCCGATCTACCGTCCCCTCCACCCCCATCTCGTCCGTGTCGATCGTATGGTGCGCGAGCGCGTACAGCGGCTCGCGCGCCTTGAGCAGCGCGCACAGCTCGGCGAACGCGTGCGGATTCTCGCGCATCGGCCGGCGATCCCCTTGCTTGATGACGCGGTTCCAGTGGTCCTCGGGACGCGCGCGCAGCCAGATCGTCACCGCGTGCTCGCGCAGGAGCGCGTAGGTCTCGCGGTCGTTCACGACCGAGCCGCCCGCCGCCAGCACCGCCGCCGGGGAGTCGGCGAGGAACGTCCGCAGCGTCTCGCGCTCGAGCCGGCGGTAGTACGCCTCGCCGTGGAGCTCGAAGATCTCGGCGAGCGCCAGCCCGGCCGCGCGCGAGATCAGGTCGTCGAGCTCGACGAACGGCACCCCGAGGCGCGCGCCCAGCCGGCGCCCGATCGTGCTCTTGCCGGCGCCGCGCAGGCCGATCAGCGCGAGGAGCGGCCCGCGGCGCTCGAGGCGCGGCGGCCGCGCCTCGCCGAGGAGACCGGCGGGATCGACGCCCAGCGCCGCGCCGACTTCGGCGAAGCGGACGAGGGAGATGTTCCCCTCGCCGTGCTCGAGCTGCGCCAGGAAGCGCACCGACAGCCCCGCGCGCGAGGCGAGCTCGCGCTGCGTCCAGCCGAGGCCCTCGCGCAGCGCGCGGACGCGCCGCCCGACCTCTCTGAGGAGCTTCTGTCCGGCCGGGGCCATGGCGGCACTATAGTACATGTCACGGTGCAGGGGCAAGCATTTTAATGCTTGCACCCGGCGTTCCGATCCGTAGGATCCGGGGATGGACTTCGAGAGCCACCCCAGCCGCTACCGGCACTGGAAGCTCGCCATCGCCGGCGACACCGCGCGCCTCACCCTGTCGGTGAACCCCGACGCGCCGTTCGTGCCCGGCTACACGCTCAAGCTCAACAGCTACGATCTCGGCGTCGACATCGAGCTCCACGACGCGATGCTGCGCCTCCGCTTCGAGCACCCGGAGGTGCACGTCGTCATCCTCGACAGCGATCGCGACCGCGTGTTCTCGGCGGGCGCGAACATCCCGATGCTCGCGTCGTCGTCGCACTCGTTCAAGGTGAACTTCTGCAAGTACACCAACGAGACGCGGCTCATGATCGAGGACGCGTCGGCGGGGAGCGGCGTCAAGTCGCTGGCCGCGCTCGCCGGCACGTGCGCCGGCGGCGGCTACGAGCTGGCGCTCGCCTGCGACGAGATCGTCCTCACCGACGACGGCTCATCGGCGGTGTCGCTCCCCGAGGTGCCGCTCCTCGGCGTCCTCCCGGGCACCGGCGGGCTCACCCGCCTGACCGACAAGCGAAAGGTGCGGCGCGACCTCGCGGACGTGTTCTGCACCCTCGCCGAGGGCGTCAAGGGCAAGCGCGCCGTCGATTGGCGGCTGGTCGACGCGGTCGTGCCCCGCTCGCGCTTCGCCGCGGCGGTCGGCGAGCGCGCGGCCGCGCTGGCGGCGCGCGCCGTGCGCAACCGGGGCCCGGGCATCGAGCTCGACCGGGTGCGCCCCTACCGCCACGTCGACCTCGCCGTGAACGGCCGCGTCGCCGAGCTCACCGTGCGCGCGCCCGCCGACCGGACCTCGCTCGCCGAGGGCGCGGCGTTCTGGCCGCTGCGCGCGTTCCGCGAGCTCGACGACGCCCTCCTTCACCTACGCTTCGAGCACGAGGACGTCGGCGTGGTGCTCCTGCGGGCGCGCGGCAACCCCGCGCACGTGCTCGCCGCCGACGAGATCCTCGCCGGGTCGGAGTGGCTCGCCGTCGAGACGCGCCTCCTCGTGGCGCGCGTCCTCCGCCGCCTCGACGCGACCGCGCGCACGTTCTTCGCCATCGCCGACGCGGACAGCTGCTTCGCCGGGTCGCTGCTCGAGCTGGCGCTCGCCGCCGACCGGACCTATCTCCTCGAGGGCCAGACGGTGCAGGGGGGCGCGCTGACGGGCGGCCTGCTCCCCACCGACCAGGGGGCTAGCCGGCTGGCGCTGCGCTGGCTCCACGCGCCGGACCGCGTCCCCGACGTGCTCGCCGCGCTCCGCTCGCCCACCGGCGGCGACGCCGCGTTCGCCGCCGGCGTGGCCACCGTCGTCGCCGACGACATCGACTTCGACGACGAGGTGCGCGTCGCCGTCGAGGAGCGGCTGTCGCTGTCGCCCGACGCCCTCACCGGCCTGGAGCAGAACCTGCGCGTCCCCGGCGCCGAGACCGCCGCGACGCGCGTGTTCGGCCGGCTGTCCGCCTGGCAGAACTGGATCTTCGTCCGACCCAACGCCACCGGCGAGCGCGGCGCGCTCACCATGTACGGCAAGCCCGAGCGCCCCCACTTCGACCCGAGGAGAACCTGATGGGCTTCATCTCCGACGAGAAAATCCCCAACAACGTCAACCTGTCCTCGGACCGCCGCCTGCAGCGCGCGCTCGAGCAGTGGCAGCCGTCGTTCCTCGACTGGTGGATGGAGGTCGGCCCGGCGGGCTTCCAGGCCGACGACATCTACCTGCGCACCGCCGTGTCCGTCGAGCCCGGCGGGTGGGCCCACTTCGACTACGTCAAGATGCCGGAGTATCGCTGGGGCATCTTCCTCGAGCCGCCCGAGCCGGGGCGCAGCATCGGCTTCGGCGACCACGCCGGCGAGGCCGCCTGGCAAGAGGTCCCGGGCGAGCTGCGCGGCATCCTCCGCCGCATCATCGTCACCCAGGGCGACACCGAGCCGGCGTCGGTCGAGCAGCAGCGCCTGCTCGGCACGACCGCGCCGTCGGTCTACGACATGCGCAACCTGTTCCAGGTCAACGTCGAGGAGGGGCGGCATCTGTGGGCCATGGTGTACCTGCTGCACACGTACTTCGGCCGCGACGGGCGCGAGGAGGCGGAGATGCTCCTCGCCCGCCGCTCGGGCGATCCCGACAAGCCGCGCATCCTCGGGGCGTTCAACCAGCCGATCGAGAACTGGCTCGACTTCTACATGTTCACCATGTTCACGGATCGCGACGGCAAGTATCAGCTGTACGCGCTCGCCGAGAGTGGCTTCGACCCGCTGGCGCGGACGACCCGGTTCATGCTGACCGAGGAGGCGCACCACATGTTCGTGGGCGAGACGGGCGTGGATCGGATCGTCGCGCGCACCTGCGAGCTCATGAGGGAGGACCCGAACGGCGACGCGCGCGCGCGGGGGGGCCTCGACCTGCCCACGATCCAGAAGTACATCAACCTGTGGTTCTCGCTGTCGCTCGATCTGTTCGGCGGCGAGATCTCGTCGAACGCGGCGGAGTTCTTCGCCTCGGGCGTGAAGGGGCGCTACAAGGAGGCGCAGCGCGCGGAGCACGCGGCGCTCGACCAGCACTACCGCATGTCGGTCGTCGACGAGGGGCGCGTCACCGACAAGGACGTGCCGCTCCGCAACGCCATGAACGAGGTCCTGCGCGACGGCTACGTCGAGGACTGCCAGCGCGCCGTCGACAAGTGGAACCGGACGATCGAGCGCTCGGGGGCGACCGAGGCGCGGCTGCGCCTGCCGCACCGTCGCTTCCACCGCCACATCGGCCTCTACGCCGGGCTGCCGGTCGACGTCGACGGCAACCTCGTCGACGCCGCCGAGCACGCGCGCCGCGCCGGCGAGTGGCTGCCGTCGGCGGCCGACAAGGCATTCGTCGCCTCGCTCATGCGGCCGGTGCCCGCGCCGGGCGAGATCGCCGGGTGGATCGCCCCGCCGCCCAAGGGCATCAACGGCAAGCCGCTCGACTTTCCGTACGTGATCCGGCGGGCGTAGTCACTCGCGCGCGCCCGGACCATCGGCCACGCGGAACCCCATCAGCGCGTTGGGCACGACGCTCAGGGCCTCGTGCTCCTCGAGCAGACGCCCCTGCCCGTCGTAGATCTTGGCCTTGGTCAGGTTGAGCACGAGGACGGGCCCGCTCGGGGGCTTCGCCGAGGCCACGTAGCCGGTGATCCGCGCGCCGGTGTCGAAATCCAGGCTGATGCGGCGGGAGGTGTACTCGGCCCGCAGGCGCTCGTAGTTGGGCATGGCGGTCCTATTAGCCACAGGCGAGGGGCGCTCGTCAACTGGTGGCGGCGTTCCGGCGCAGGCTCACGATCAGGATCACGCGACACCGTTCGCAGGCGTCTCGGCGTTTCCTCCTCACCTCGCGCCGCGGGGGCGTTCGGCCTGACCGTCCCGGCCTATCGCACTCTCACATCCCGTCCCGGTTGCGCACGGCCGATCACGCGTCGGCCACGTCGCCGTCGCCGTCGCCGACTACGACAACCACGACGTCAACGACCACGACGACGACCACGTTTCAGGGCCGAACCGGCGTATCCAACACCAGCCTCAGCCCCTTCGCCGGGATCGTCACGCGCAGCGTCCCCTCGATGTCGCCGGGCGCGCGGGTGATCGCGTCGCGGTCGCGGTCGATGCGCGCGACGATCGCCACGTCCCCCTTGAACGCGGCCCCCTGCATCATGACGTTCGCGCCCGTCAGGCGGAACGGCATGGGCAGCTTGGCCACCTCGAGGCGATCGACCGCGATGGGCGTGCGCACGATCTGCCCCGTCGCCGCATCGATCGCCTTGGCCGACAAGAAGATGACGTCGCCAGGCTTGACCTCCGCCGCGAGCTCCGGCGCGACATCGATCACACCCTCGAGCACCTGCGTCGGGTCGACGTCGGCGGGCTCGGGCATGCGCTGGCGGGGGTCGATGGGCGGATGGTTCGGCGGCAGCTGGCCGTGGGGCGAGGCCGGTCCCGCCGCGACCTTGGCGGCGCCCTCGGCCGGCGGCAGCCCCGCCGGCGCGGGCTTCCCCTCCGGCTTGGGAGCCTCCCGGCATGCACCGGCGGCGATCACCGCAACGGCGAGCGCGATCTTTCGCATGCGGCAACTGTAGCAGCTGGCCGCGGGCGTATAATACGGTCGATGCGGCTTCTGCCCAAGCTCACGCTGGGAATCGTCGCCGCCTCCGCCGTGCCTCTCGCCGTGGTGGGGATGGTGTCGGCGCGTCTGTCCGAGGACGCGCTCCGGGAGAAGATCCTCCAGCACCACGCCGCGCTCGCCGCGGGCGCGGCCGACGCCGCCGCGCGCAGCTTCGCCGACGTCACCGGGGCGCTGTCCCTCGTGCCCCAGCTCCTCGACCTCGACCACGCCTCCCCCGAAGTCGTGACGGGCGCGCTGCGGCTGGCGTTCCGCTCCCAGGAGGATATCGCCGCCGTCGCGCTCCTCGACGAGGGCGGCGCCGAGGTGGTCCCCGCGGTCTACCTGTCCGACGCCGACGCCGCCGGCTCGCTCCGCCGCCCGGCGGTCTCCGCCGCGGACGCCGCCGCGTTCCTCCAGCGCATCCCGCGCGCGGTCGCGCTCGAGCGCGGCACCGCCGTCGGGGCCGTCGCCGCCGCGAGCCGGCCCGGGCGGCGCACCGCCGTCGCGGTGGCGTACCGCGGGACGGTGCGGCGCGGCATCCTGTCCGCCGACGTCAACGTGGACGGTCTGGCCGAGCGCCTGGGCAAGCTCTCCGTCGGCGGCAGCGAGGTGATCTTGCTCGATCCGTCGCGCCGCGCCGTGCGCGGCGGCGCCGCCGTCGCCGTGCCGGGCGGCCGCGCCGACGAGCCGCTCCCCGCGGCCGCAGCCGTCGCCACCATCGGCGACGCGCTCACCGCCTACGCCCCGGTGCCGGGCACCGAGCTCGGCGTGGTCGTGCGCCAGCCGGAGGCGATCGCGTTCGCCCGCGTGCACGATCTCGAGCGGCGCCTCGTCTACTGGATCATCGTGTCCGGCCTGATCGCGCTCGCGGTGGGCGTCGGGTTCGCCCGCGACGTCGGGCGCCGCATCCGCGCCCTCGCCGCCGGGACCACGGCGCTCGCCCGCGGCGACTACGACAAGCGCCTCGACGAGACCGGCCGGGACGAGGTCTCCCACCTCGCCGCGTCGTTCAACCGCATGGCGGGGGAGATCCGCGAGCAGCACGCCGAGATCCGCGCCTGGAACGCCGAGCTGGAGCGGCGCGTCGCCGACAAGACGCGCGAGCTCGAGCGGGCCCAGGAGCTGCTGCTGCGCGCCCGCTCGCTCGCTGCGGTGGCGACGCTGGGCGCGGGCATGGCCCACGAGATCAACAACCCGCTGTGCGGGCTGCTCGGCACGACCCAGCTCCTCCTCGAGGAGATGCCGGCGGGCCCGGGGCGCCGGCTGCTCGAGGACGTCGAAGCGCAGGCGCAGCGCATCCGCACCATCGTGGACCGCCTGCTGGCGCTGGCGGAGCTCGACCAGGGTGAGGGGCTCGAGCCGGTCGACCTGCGCCGCGTCATCGACGAGGCGATCCACAAGATCGGCGCCGACGAGCTCGCCCGCGCCCACATCGAGCTCAGGCGCGACTTCCGCGAGGTGCCGCCGGTGTGGGGGAGCCCACTGCTCCTGCAGGAGGCCATGGTCGAGCTCGTCACCAACGCGCGCCGCGCCATGCCCGACGGCGGGAAGATCACCTTCGCCACCTCGGCCCCCGACCGCCGGCTCGTCCAGGTGCGCGTGTCCGACACCGGCCGGGGCATCGATCCGGGCGTCGTCGACAAGATCTTCGATCCGTTCTTCACCACCAAGGACGAGTGGCGCTCGACCGGCCTGGGGCTGACGCTCGTCCACCGCATCGTGTCGCAGCACCGCGGCACCATCGCCGTGGACTCGCGCGTCGGCGCGGGCGCGACCTTCACCATGACATTCCCGACGGGCGCGGTCCGCCCGCACCTCGATTGATGCGGCTGCCCGGGTTCCTCATCGCCGGCCCGGCGCTCCTCGTCGTGGCGTGGGTCGGCTACCGCGTCGCGTTCCCCGACACCGAGCCGCGCGTCGAGATCCCGCCCGCCCCGCGCATCGTCGAGCCGCCCCCGCCCATCGCGCCGCCGCCGGCGCCCGTGCCGCGCCCGCTCGCGCCCGGGGCGTTCGAGCTCGTCGACGTGACCGGCTCCGTCGAGGTCCGGCGCAGCGGGAGGTGGATCGACGTCGCGCCCGGAGAGCGTCTCCTCCCCGCCGAGGCGGTGCGCACGGGGCCCGAGGGCAGCGCCCGGCTGCGCGACGCGTCGGGCGACGAGGTCTTCCTGCGCGAGCGCGTCAAGCTCGAGGTCCTGGCGCTGACGCAAACGGTGGCGGAGCTGCTGCTCACGTCGGGCAAAGTGCGCGCGTCGACCGGCGGGGAGCGCCTCGCGATCTCCGCGGGCGGCGCGCACGCCGTGGCCCCGCGGGGGGCGCGATTCACGATCTACGCCGACCCGCGCGGCGCGGTGGCGGTCGCCTCCGATGCCGGGGAGGTGAAGGTCATGGCGCGCGGCGCCGAGGTCGCGGTGGGGCCGAACGCGCAGACGTTCGTCGAGCCGGGACGGCCGCCCGAGGACCCGGTCGCGGTCCCCGACGAGGTGTTCCTGGCGGTGGCCTGGCCGGAGGCGGCGGTGCAGCAGTCGCAGATCACGCTGCGCGGCCGGACATCGCGCGGCGCCGACGTGGCGATCAACGGCCGGCCGGTCAGCGTGGGCGCCGACGGGAGCTTCGCGGTCCAGGTCCCGCTGCGCGAGGGCTCGAATCGCGTCGAGGTGGTGGCGGAGCCGATCGTCGGCCCGGCCAAGCGCGTGGTGCGCGACGTCTCCGCCCGCACCACCGGCCCCCCGCTCGAGGCGGACCCGTCGCGCCTCTACGACCCACCGAGGAAACCCTGATCCCCCTCCTCCCCCTCGCGCTCGTCGTGGCGGTCGACCCGGGCGCGCTCGTCCTCGATCCCGGCGCGACCGCGCGCGTCGCGGCGCCGCCGGACGCGCGCGTGATCGCGTCGCTCGGGCAGGTGCGCGACGGCGCCTACGATCCCGGCGGCCGCCGGGCCCCCGGCTACGCCGTCGTCATCGCCGCGCTCGGCGACGAGCGGGCGGCGGCGGTGGTGACGCTCGTCGGCGTGGGGGCGCTCCCCACGCAGACGGTGCCGGGCGCGAGCGTGGTCGTCCGGGTGGGCGAGCGTCGGTTCGGGCCCGTCGTGGCCGACGCCGCCGGGCGAGCCGACGTCCCCGTCGAGGTGCCGCCGGGGGAGGCGTTTGCCGTGGTGGAGGCCGCGCAGCCGGGCGGGCTCCGCACCACCGCCGGCGTGCCCCTCCCGGCGACCGCATTCCCGCCCGGTGCGGCGATCGGGCCCGAAGACCTCGAGGTCGGGCGGCGGGGCACGGTGAGCATCTTCGCGATCACGGGCGCGGGCGCGTGGCGTCCGGTCGTCGCGGATCCGCCGGTCGTCACGGCGCCGCCGCCGTTCCGTCTCGTCGGCGTGCCCCACGCCGTGGCGCCCGGCCGCTGGGACATCGACGTCGAGGCCGACGCCGCCGGGGAGGTCGACCTCGCCGTCGAGATCGATGGCACCCCGCTCGCGCCGGTGCGCCTGCGCGCCCACGCGCCGCCGCCGCCGGTGCCGCCCCCCGACGTGACGACGTACGTGGGCGTGCGCGCGGGGGGCGGCACGGCCTTCGGGTCGGCGTGGGCGATGGGCGCGGGCGCCGAGGTGTGCTTCCTCGAGCGGCGCGGCGCGGGCCTGGCACTCGAGCTCGCGGCCTGGCGCACGACGGCGACGACGTTCTACGGCCAGGCGCGCGACACCGACCTGTTCTACGCCAGCGCCGCCGCCGCCCTGCGCCTGCGCGTGCCGCTCGGCGGCGGCTGGGCGGCCTGGCTCGGCGCCGGCGCCGGCGTCGCGCGCGCGTCCGCGTCGGGCTCGGCGGAGTTTGCTCCGATGCTCGAGGCGGGCGGCAGCCTCGCCGTCGCCGTCGGTCCGGGTGAGCTCGCGCTCGACCTCCGCTGGGTCGACGCGCGCTTCGACGACTTCGCGCTCGGGCTCGAGGGCAATCCGCTCGGCGCGCTCGTCACGCTGGGATACTTGTTCCGGCCTTAAAGCTGTCCGTTCCTGGGAATCGCCTTCCCGGGAACGGGCACGATTCCGGCGGAAATCGCCGCGCCTTTCGCCATGTTGCGCGTGGCATGCGCCTGGCAAAGGGCCAGGCAACATGCTCTCCGATCTCCGCTACGCCGTCCGCACCTTGGCCAAGTCGCGCGGCTTCACCATCGTGACCGTGGCCACCCTCGCGATCGGCATCGGCGCGAACACGGCCATCTTCGCCGCCATCCGCGCTGCGTACCTCCGTCCCCTCCCCTACCCCGACGGCGATCGGATCGTTCGCATCTGGGAATCGATGGGCCCGGGCTGGCGCGGCTCCGTCTCCGAGGAGGACCTGACCGACTGGGAGGCGCAGACCACGACGCTCGTGGACTTCACCGCGGTCGTGAACGACAGCTTCAACCTGGCGCAGGACTCGCCCGAGCGCATCCAGGGGCAGAAGGTCACCGAGGGGTTCTTCCGCCTGTTCCGGGTGCAGCCGGCGCTGGGGCGGACGTTCACCGCCGACGACATGCAGCCCGGCCAGAACCGCGCCGTGGTGCTGAGCCACGGCCTGTGGCGGCGCCAGTTCGGCGGCGACGCGAAGATCGTCGGCAAGACCGTCGAGCTGTCCGGCAAGACGTACACGATCGCCGGCGTCATGCCGCAAGGCTTCGCCTTTCCCGGAAACCCGGCGGAGCTGTGGGTGCCCCACCCGCTGGAGAAGAAGCAGGGGCGCGGCTCGCACTACCTCCTCGTCATGGCGCGGCTGCGTCCGGGCGTCGAGCTCGCCGCCGCGCGCGCCGATCTCGACGCCATCACCGCGCGCCTCGCGCAGGCGTACCCCGACACCAACACCAACCGCGGGGCGCTGATCATGCCGCTGCGCGAGACGTTCGTGGGGCAAATGCGCGCGATCACGATCCTCCTCGTCGGCGCGGTCATGCTCGTCCTCCTCATCGGCTGCGTCAACGTCGCCAACCTGCTCCTGGCGCGCGCTTCGGGGCGGCGGGGCGAGATCGCCGTGCGCATGGCCCTCGGGGCCAGCCGGGCCCGCCTCGTCCGGCAGCTCCTCACCGAGAGCTTCGTCCTGGCGGCGCTGGGCGGCGCCGTCGGGATCCTCGTCGCGCTGTGGGGCGCCGACGCGCTCCACGCGGCGATGCCGGCGGAGACGCGGTCGCTGTTCCCCATCACCATCGACGCCCACGTGCTCGGCTTCGCCGCCGGCGTGGCGCTCCTGTCCGCGTTCATCTTCGGCCTGGTGCCTGCGTTCCAGTCGTCGCGCGCCGACCTGGCCGCGGCCGTGAAGGAGGGCTCGGCCCGCGCCACCGCGACGCGCAGCCGCTTCAAGAAGACGCTCGTCGTGTGCGAGGTCGCCATGTCCGTGGTGCTCCTCGTCGGGTCGGGGCTGCTGATCCGCAGCCTGGCGCGGTTCAACGACGTGTCGCTCGGCTTCGACCCCGAGCGCCTGCTGACCATGAAGGTCGCGCTCCCCCAGGTCCGTTATCCCAAGCCCACCGACATGGCGAGCTTCCACGAGCGCGTGCTGGAGCGGCTGGACGGTCTCCCCGGCGTCGCGTCGGCGGCGGCGGTGAACTTCACGCCGCTCGCGAACGAAAACTGGAACGGCAGCTTCGAGATCGCGGGCCGCCCGAAGTTCGAGCCCGGCAAGCAGCCCGTCACCGAGTACCTCATCGCCAGCCCGGACTACTTCAAGACGATCGGCGTGCCGGTGACGCGCGGGCGCGGGTTCACGCGCGCCGACCGCGATGGCGCGCCCGAGGTGTGCATCGTCAACGAGACGTTCGTGCGCCGCTACTTGCCCGACGTGGACCCGCTGCAGCAGCGGCTGGTGTTCGACCGCGACCCGATACAGATCGTCGGCGTCGTGGCTGACACGCGCCGCTGGGGGAAAACGCGCGACCCCGTCCCCGAGACGTTCTTCCCCGCCTGGCAGGGCGCCACCGACACGATGAGCATCGTCGTGCGCACCAAGGGCGAGCCGATGGCGCTGGCGGCCGCGGTGCGGGCGCAGGTGCAGGCGGTCGATCCGGGCCAGGCGGTCTATGCGGTGAAGAGCATGGAGACCATCATCTTCGAGGCGGCGTCGCTGCGCTGGTTCGAGACAATGCTGTTCACCCTGTTCGGCGCGATCGCGCTCGTGCTGGCGTCGCTCGGCATCTACGGCGTGATGACCTACCACGTCACGCAGCGCTCGCAGGAGATGGGCATCCGCATGGCGCTGGGCGCGCGCGCGGGCCAGATCCAGGCGATGGTGGTGCGCGAGGGCATGACCCTGTGCGCGATCGGTCTTGCCATCGGGCTCGCCGGCGCGATCGCGCTGTCGAGCCTGCTCGACTCGCTCGTGTTCGGCGTGGGCACGCACGACGTCGTGTCGTATCTCGCCGCGGGCGCGGTGCTCGCCGGCGTCGCGCTCGCCGCCTGCTGGCTCCCCGCGCGTCGCGCCACGCGCGTGGATCCGATCGCCGCGCTCCGATCGTCCTGACCGGGATGTCATCGCATAGCCCTCGGGGAAACACTGGATGCGATCCCGCGTGCGGGAGGTATGCTGATCGGGTGGGGACAACGGCCGCGAAAGCCCGCGTGCTCGTCGTCGACGATGATCGGCAGAGCTTGCGCCTGTGCTCGAGCGTGCTCGCCGCGGCGGGGTACCAGGTCACGACGGCCGAAGACGGCGAGCGCGCCAGCCGCATCCTCGCCGACGAGGCGTTCGACGTCGTGCTCAGCGACATCGTCATGCCCGGGCTGGACGGGCTGCGTCTGCTCGAGCAGGTGCGGCGGCGCGACGTCGACCTCCCGGTCATCCTCATGACGTCGAGCCCCGATCTCGACGGTGCCATCCGCGCCGTCGAGTGGGGCGCGCTGCGCTACCTGCTCAAGCCGGTGCCGCTCGAAACGCTGGAGCGCACGGTGGCGGAGGCCGCGCGCCTGCACCAGATGGCGACCCTCAAGCGCGAGCTCCTGGCGAGCCTCGGCGCCGACCGGCCGCGCGCCGCGGACCGCGCCGGCCGCGAGGCGCAGCTCGCCGCCGGCGTGGCGTCGCTGCGGATGGCCTACCAGCCCATCGTCGCCTGGCCGTCGGGGCGCGTGTACGCCTACGAGGCGCTGCTGCGCGCGCGCGAGACCGGGTTCCGGTCGCCGGGCGACCTGATCGACCTGGCGGCACAGCTGGGCAAGACCCACATCGTGGGTCGCGCGGTGCGCGCCAGCGTGGCGCGGACGCTGGCCGAAGCGCCGGCGGGCACGCGCGTGTTCGTGAACCTCCACCCCGGCGAGCTCCTCGACGAGGAGCTGTACGCGTCGGACGCGCCGCTCGCCCCCTTCGCCGAGCGCGTCGTCCTGGAGATCACCGAGCGCGCCGCGCTCGACGAGGTGGACCGGCTGCCCCGGCGCATCCAGACGCTCAAGCGACGCGGCTACGGCATCGCGCTCGACGATCTGGGCGCGGGATATTCGGGGTTGTCCACGTTCGCCGCGCTCGAGCCGACCGTGGTGAAGTTCGACATGTCGCTCGTCCGCGGCATCGACCAGAAGCCGACGCCGCGCCGGATCATCCAGTCGATGGCGGCGCTGTGCCGCGACATGGGCAAGCTCGTCGTGGCCGAGGGCGTGGAGACGCCGAGCGAGCGCGACGCCCTCGCGTCGTGCGGCTGCGATTATCTGCAGGGCTTCCTGTTCGCGCGCCCGGGGGCGTTCCCGGCGGCGTAGCGAGATTCCCGTCGATCACTTGACCGCCTTGGGGCCAGCCGGGCTGGGCGGCATGGGACAGCAAGCGCAGCAAGGGAGCGGCGGGAGCAAGTCCGGCCCGCACGGGACGCAGGTGTCGGGAGGATCAGGACGCCAGAAGTGGTCCAGGATTGTGCCCGGAAGCGCGCCGACGAATAGGTCACGGCCGGACCCGTCGTCGAGCGCGCGCAGCGGGATCTCCACTCTCCCCGCGCCCTCACGCGTCCGTGTGATGATCGCCCGAAACTGCCCGCCCTGAATCACGAAAACCGTCGAGGGTCCATTGACCGAGACCTCGCCGATTACCGGGGCTTGCTTCACGACGGCCCGTTTCTCCGGATGCTCCGGAGAAACATCGAGAAGCATCCGCCCGGTGCAGCAGGCACTCAGGAGAAGGATCACCGTGAAACCTGGCTTTGGCATGTCCCACCTCCATCGTGCATGTCCTGGCGCCGCAGTCGTAGCCGCGTTACAAACCCGTTGTCACGAAGGCCGACCACGCGGCCACGGGGTGCGTTCGGGCCAGAGCGCGTTGGGCACGTGCCGCAGCCCCTGCCGGGTCGTCGATTCCGCCATATCGATAGAACAGCGCCGTGAAGTCAGCCGCCACGGCGTCTTCCACGCTGCGCTGCGTCGCCACCACGTGCTGGCTCCCGCTGGCCAGGAAAGCCGTCGCGAGGGAGTCCCACATTTCGCCTCGAAACGTCGCCGCTGACGCGCAGGTCGGGATCACGACGAGCCGCGGCCGGAGCCTCCAGGACACGATGTCCGCAGCCGTGACGTGGCCGTCGGCGAGGACGAGATAGCCGCCTTCCCCGGTAACGCCCGAGTGACCGATGATGTGGAGCACCGACGCGTTGCCCGCCGCACGCAGGGCAGCGATCGTCGCATTCTCGCCGACGCGCGGCGTCGCCCGCGTCGCGGTCACGACTGCCCGAAGCTCCGCCGCGGCGTGCGAAAGGTTCCGCCGCGAATCGGCCAGCACGATGGACTCTCCCCACGGTTCCGAGGGGCCCGCCGGGGCGGCCGCCAGGGCCGTCACGCTCGGCGCATACACGATCTCGTACCGGTCGATCAAACGTCCCCCGTCGACTCGCACGGCCGCGAACGGAACGCGCATCATCGGGCCGGTGGGGACGATGTACAGCCGTCCGCGATTCTTCGGCAGCGCTTCGAGAGGGATGACCGCCCGTCCGAGCGCGAGCGCGGCGGCGTCGTCGTCGGGTCGGGCAAGGAAGTCGTCGATCAACTGGTCGAGAGCCGCAAGCGGGATGCCCACATGTCCGGCTCGAATCTGGCCGTCACTCGCCACGAGCAACTGCATCCGTTCCCGTGCCGCGAAGTAGATGAGCACATGTCGACCATTCAGCGCCGCGAGCGTCGCGGCCGTCGTGGACGGGCGTCCGATCGGCGTGGTGCTCAACGCCAGCCCCAAGTCTGCCAAGGCTTTGAGCCGACGCTCCGCCCCGGCCAGGGGCGACGACGCCGCCGGCTGGTGACCGGCGGCGGTGACGGTGAAGGTATCCAGAAACATGCGGCCTTGTGCCCGCGTGACCGTGTCCAGCGCGAGACCGAGCCGATCGTGTTCGAGGTCCAGCGCGAACAGGTCGGCGTACGGCTCCCACCGATCTTCGAGGAACGCCGCTCGGACCTCCTCGGGCGCGGCGGTTCGCCGCATCTCCTCGATGACCGCGATCGACTCGCCATATCGCCGTCGCGCCAGCTCAGGTGCTCCTCGAGCTTCGGCGATTTGACCGCGCTGGTGCGCGATGATCCAGCTTATCTCGGGCGACGAGTTTCCCGCCGCCATCTCGTCGAGGGCGGCCTCCGCGGCCACGAAGTCGCCTTGCAGCCGGGCGAGCGCCGCGCGGATGAGGACGATGCCGGGTGACGTGTCGACCAACCCGGCGCCCTTTCGCAGCTCGCGCGCGGCGTCGAGGTGCCGCTTGGCGTCATCGACGCGTCGTTCGCCGAGCGCCACACGGGCAAGGTTGACCTCCGCCGCGACGGCCAGGAGCGTGTTGCCTGCTTGGAGGGCCAGGCCGCGAGCTTCGTCGAGCAGAGACGCGGACAGGCTGCGCTGTCCCGTCGCGTCGAGGAGCGTTGCGCGATCGAACAGCAGATGCGCGCGCCCGGAAACGTCGGTGGCGGGAAGCGCG
>DATFWE010000240.1:0-49607 GCA_035259575.1 Haliangiales bacterium | reverse complement strand
CGTCGATCTCGCGCGCCGCGTACAGCCCGCCGAAGCCCCCGCCGATGACCACCACCTGGATGCGGGTCATGGCGACCCTTGCGCGTACGTCCCCAGGAAATGCGCGCGCAAGTACCGGATCGTATCGATGAGCGTCTCCTGCGGGTCGCGCGCGACGAAGCCGAGATCGCGCTCGGCCTTGGCCGAATCGACGTACCAGAACTTCTGCCCCATCTCCACCGCCACGCGCTCGGCGCCCCCGCGCTCGCTCAGCTTGCCCCACAGGGCGGTACCGGCGCGCGCCAGCCGGTCCGGCAGCTTGAGCCGCGGCCCGGGGACCTTGGCCAGCCGCTCGAGCCGCCCCAGGAACGTCGCGAACGTCCAGTTCGGGCCACCGAGGAGGTAGCGCTCGCCGAGGCGGCCGCGCGTCACCGCCGCCGCCGTGGCTGCGGCGGCGTCGCGCACGTCGACGAGCGACAGCCCGCCCGACGGCACGAACGGCACCTTGCCGCGCAGGAAGCGGAGGACGTCGTCGGTGGACGAGCCGCGCTCGTCGCCCGGACCGAGGAGCAGGCTGGGGAGCACCACGACGACGCGCGGATCCTCGCGCGCGATCTGCTCCTGGTAGATCTTGGACAGGTAGTACGGCCAGCCGCGCACGACGTCGGTGGCGTATGGGCTCTCCTCCGTCGCGACGCGATCCGGATCGTTGGACACGGCGATCGTACCCGAAGAGCTCACGACGACGATGCGCGCCGCGTCGGCCGCCGCCTGCAGCACGTTGCGCGTGCCGTCGACGTGGAGGCGCATGAGGCGGCCGGCGTCGGCGGGGTCGCGCGACACCAGCCCGGCGGCGTGGATGACGGCGCGGGCGCCGCGCGCCGCCGCCGCGAGCGACGCCGGGTCGAGGACGTCGCCGACGACCTGTTCGGCGGCGAGCCCGCGCACCGGCTGGCGCACCAGCGCGCGCACGGTCATTGTCCGCGCGCTCGCGTCGGCGCGGCGCTCCAAGTCGCTCGGCTGCGCCTCGCTTCCGGGTCGCGCCGCCCGCGCTTCCGCTCGCGCGGAGGCCGCGAGCGCCGCCACGATGTGCCGCCCGAGGAACCCGGTGGCCCCAGTGACGAGGATCACGCGCGATCCCTCAGCGCGCGCACCGCGTCCTCGACGATGCGCGTCGCCTCGCGGTTCGCCTCGCTCTTGCCCATGCCGGCCACGGCCTGGCGCAGCCGCGCCGACGACAGGAGCGGCCCGATGTGGGCGGCGATGCGCCGCTGCGCCGGCCAGGCCGTGCCCTTGGGCAGCGCCGCGTGGGTGCCCTCCAGGTACACCGGCACCACGTCGGCGTCGTTGGCGAGCGCGAGGTAGCCGATCGACGGCTTGAACGGCTGCAGCCGGCCGTCCTCGCTGCGCGTCCCCTCGGGGAACAGGAGCAGGATCTTGCCCTCGCGCAGGACGTTGGCGGCCAGGCGCAGGCTCTCGCGCAGCGGCCCGTGGCGATCCATCGGCAGGAGGTTGGTGAAGTTCTCGAAATACGCGCGCCGCAGGCGGTCCTCGAAGAAGTAGTCCTTGGCGGCGAGCGCGACGAGGAGCGGGCCGAGGTCGCCGAGCGCGTGCTTGACCAGGCCCATGTCGAGGTGCGACGCGTGGTTCGCCGCCACGATGAACGGCGGCGACGCCGGCAGGTAGGCGCGGCCGGTCACCTTGACGTCGAACAGCCGCTCGTAGGTCATCCGCTGGCCCCAGCGGAGGACGCGCCGGCCCACGCCGACGAGCGCCGCGGGCACGGGCAGCTCGTCGGGCGGCGGCGCCGCGCGCGGGCGCGTCTTGTCCTTGCGGCGGCGCGCCGCGGCGAGCCGCGACAGCTCCGCGATCGTCGTCCCGCCGCCGCCGAGGTCCTCCTCGCCGATGGCCGCGCCGGCCTCCTCGAGCGCGACGGCGAGCTCGGCGAGCATGAGCGAGTCGAATCCCAGCTCGTCGAGCCGCGTCGTCGGGCCGATGCGGTCGCGCGGCCGCCCCGACACGCGCGCGGCGAGCTCGTACAGCCAGGCGTCGCCGTCCCCCGCCGGCGCCACGGACGCGACGCGCTCGAGCTTCTGGATCTCGGCGATGACGAGCCCGCGCTTGACCTTGCGCGTCGCGGTGCGCGGCAGCTCGCGGTCCCACAGGTGGAGCACCTTCACGCGCTTGGCCAGCGCGAGCTTCTGCGACACCTGGCGCACGTGCTCCAGCACGCGCGCGCGCACCTCCTCGCGCGGCCCGCGCGCGTAGTCCGGCACGAGCAGGCAGGCCACGGTCTCGTGCGCGCCCTCGGGCAGACCCACGATCGACAGCTCCTTGACCCACGGCGAATCGGCGTAGAGCGGCTCGAGCTCGTCGGGGTAGACGTTGTCGCCCGTCGGGCCGAGGATCATCTCCTTCTTGCGCCCCACGATCGTGAGCCGCCGCTCCGCGTCCATGCGACCGAGATCGCCGGTGTGGAGCCATCCGTCGCGCACCGCCTCGGTCGTGCCGTCGGGGTCATGATAATAACCGAGCATCACGTTGGGGCCGCTGGCGAGGACCTCGCCGACGCCGTCGGCGTCGGGGTCGGCGATCTTCATGTCGATGCCCGGCAGCGGTTCGCCGACCGATCCGGCGAGCGCGCGCGTGCCCGGCCGGTTCACCGTCAGGACGGGCGCGGCCTCGGTCAGCCCGTACCCCTCGTAGAGCGAGAAGCCGAGCCCGTGGAACGCCTCCCACACGTCGGGCGGCAGCGCCGAGCCGCCGCTGACGAGGATCCGCACCCGTCCGCCGAGCCTGCGATGCACGCGCCAGAACAGGAGCTTGCCCACGTTCACCCCGGTCGCGTCGCGCACCCGCCGCGCCCCGTCGACGAGCGCGCCGAACAGCTCCTCCACCCACGGTCCGCGGTCGGCGGCCTCCTTCTCGATCTTGCGGAGGAGCGCCTGCCACACCGCGGGCACGCCGATCATCGCGCTGACCTCGCCGCCCTCGAGGGCCTCGGCCATCGCCTCGGGCGTGACCTCGTCGACGTACGTGATCTGCGCGCCGCGGAGGAACGGCAGGAGGAACCCGGCGGTGAACTCGAACGTGTGGTGGAGCGGCAGCACCGACAGCAGCCGGTCGTGCGGCTTGAGGTCGAACACCGCCGCCAGCTTGCTCAGGAGCGACGTGAAGTTCTTGTGGGACAGCATCACCCCCTTGGGGTCGCCGGTCGTCCCGGAGGTGAAGATGAGCGATGCCACGTCGTCGCCGCGCGGCGGGGGCGCGGCCGGCGCGGCCCCGTCGGCCGCGCCGAGGTCGTCGAGGTCGAGCGCGTCGAGCGCCGGGAGGCGGGCGCGCACCCGCTCCGACGCGACGACGAGCCTGGCCTCGGCGGCGCGCGCGATGTTGGCGATCTCGTCGTGCGGCGCGTTCGCGTCGACGGGGACGACCGTCGCCCCCGCCTTGAGCGCCGCGAAGTATGCGATCGCCCACTCGGGGCGGTTCTCCGCGACGAGGACGACGCGGTCGCCGGCCGCCACGCCGCGCGCGGCGAGCACGCCCGCCGCCCGCCGCGTCCGCTGCGCCACCTGCCGGTAGGTGAAGCGCCGGATGGGCGCGTCGCCGCCCGGCGGACCGAGCTGCCGGAACGCCACGCGCGACCGGTGCAGCTTGGTGGTGGCGTCGAACAGCTCGAGCAGATCCTTGTAGGTGTAAGTCGACCGCAGCTTGGGCTGGAACTCCTCCTCGAGGTCGGGGAACACCCACTTCTTGAGCCCGGGCATGTGGACGCGCAGCCAGTAGTCGCGCCACTCGATCGCCTCCGGGTCCCAGCGCAGCTTCTCCTGGTCGGCCGGGGCCAGCGACGCGTACAGCGCGCGCGTGCGGTCGGAGCGGAACACGACGTGGTTGTCGTGGATGAACGGCATGAACAGCTGGAAGGCGTCGTCGACTCGGCCGGCCACGCGCTCGACCTCGGCCAGCTTCCCCTTCAGGTCATCGGCGAGCTCGCGCAGGCGCGGGGTGCCCCAGCGCGGCACGGCGGACTCGATCAGCCGCGACGCGGTCTGCGCCACGCCCTTCACCGCCGGGGCCGACACCGCGCCGTACCACCGCTTGGATCGGGGCACCGTCTCCAGGCGCGAGCGGAGCCAGTTGGCGAAGCGCGACCCGGTCTCGCGCTCGCGCCACTGCTGGCGCGCGTAAAGCCCGGTGAGCTCGACGGCGCGCGTGGTGGGGAGCGGCGCCGTGTCGCCCGTCGACGCGTGGTACACCGGATCGCCCGTTCCGGCGATGACCGCCGCGGCGGCGGCGACCAGCACCGACGCGAGCAGGTCCACCGGCACCACGTCGAGGATCGCCTTCTTGTGGGCGGCGAACGTGCGGTGCCCCTTCAGCGCCAGGTAGGCGAGCGGCGCCGACGTGGTGAACCCCTCGTTCCACCCCGGAAACGGGTAGCGTACCGACGATTCGACGATCGACGGCCGCACCAGCGCGTGCGGCACGCCCGAGCGCGCCAGCACCTGGTCGCCCAGCGACTTGGTGTAGGTGTAGATGTTCGGCCACCCCCAGGCGCGCGCGCGCTCCATGCCGAGCTCGGTGAGCCGCTCGGCCACCCAGCGCTTGCGCTCGCGCGCGACCGCCAGGCGCAGGTTCTTGTCGTCGTCGGGGTCGCGCCCCTCCTGGGTGAGGCGGGCCGCGGCGCGCTCGCGGAACATCGACACGTGGGCGCGATCGTCGGCCAGCGCCTTGACCTGGGCGATGACGCGCTCGCAGTCGGAGATCTCGGCGTCGGCGTCGAAACCGGCCTCGCCGCGCGGGTTGTAGCCGGCGACCGGCTCCTCCTCCCAGAAGTCGCCGTCGCGGTTGCCCACGACGAAGCAGGTGGACACGTGGACCACGCCGGCGCCGGTCTTGCGGGCGACATCGAGGACCGAGCGCACGCCGAAGGTGTTGATGCGCAGCGCCGTCTCGAGCGAGGGCGTGAACGACACCAGCCCCGCGCAGTTGATGATGACGTCGATGCGCCCGAGGCGCGCCAGGTCCTCGGGGGTGAAGTTGAGGTCGGGGCGGGCGGCGTCGCCCGCGAGCGGCACGCACTTGTCGCGGAAGAAGCGGTCGCCGTGGGCCTCGCGCACCGGCGCGAACGCGGGCGAGGCGATGACCTTGCCGAAGAACCGCTCCTCCGACGTGGACCCGGCGCCCGGGCGGACGAGCACGAACGCGCGCGCGATATTTGGGTAGCGGTGGAGCAGGAGGGACAGCGCCACCTTGCCGACGAAGCCGGTGGCGCCGACGACGAGGATGCGGCGATCCGCGAGCGTGGCGGCGACGTCGAACGTCATTGTTGCACCGCCTGCTCGCGTCGGCGCGGGGCTCCAGGTCGCTCGGCTGCACCTCGCTCCAGGGTCGCCTCGTTCCGCGCCTCCGCTCGCAGGCTCATGCTCACCCCGTCTCGTGCTTGGCGAGCCACCGCTGCGCCATCCCCGCGGCGAAGACGAACCCGCTGGCGGCGACGCGGAACGGCTCCACCGCGATCGTGACCCATTGGGGGTTCTCGCCGGACGTGAACAGCAGCACCACGTCGCGCAGGTCGTAGATCAGCCAGCACAGGATCGACGCGGCGAAGAACACCCAGGGCCAACCGGTGAGGCCGCCCCTCAGGGTGATCGCGGTGAGGGTGATGGGGGCCAGGAGCACGAACGTGATCCCATCGCCCAGGCTGGACACGATGCCGTGCCACGCCGTGAAGCGTCCGGTGGCCACGACCTCGTGGATGTTGGCGACGAGCGGCACGCCCGCGACGATGACGGCGAAGAAGATCGCGGTGCCGTAGACGCCCGCGCGGCCGCGCGGCAGCTCCAGCCCCGCGACCTGCCACGTGCGCGACAGGAGCCACGTCCCCGCGATCTGCGCCGCGTTGGAGCCGATCGTGAGCGCGAGCCGCAGCTCGTAGGGCGGGTGCGGCCCGGACAGGAGGCGCGACACGGCGATGCACAGGAAGCCGAATCCGATGAGCCCCCACGCGGGGCGCAGATAGTCGCCGCGCTTGAACTGCACGGCGGCCAGGGTGGCGCCGATGGAGCCCAGGGTGAGGAATGCGCCCGGCACCAGCCGATTCGTCCACAGGACGGCCTCCGGTTTGCCGTCGAGCCCCAGCCGCAGCGCCAGGTAGAGCACCGCGCCTCCCGCCGGAACCGTGAGCCAACGCCACCGCGAAGTCATGACACCGCCTCCCGTGCCTTCATGAGTGGAGCTCCAGCTCGATATGGAGCTGCGACAAAATGCGGTCGCATTGGGCGGCGCCCACCAGCGTCTTGAGCATGGGGCGCAGGGCATCGAGGAGCTTCTGCGCCTGGGCCGAGCTGATGGTCTCGGGGGACACGCCGAGCGTCTTTTCCGAGAATGTGCGGAGGGCATTCCGGGCGGTGTGCGGTCCGAGGTAGACCGCGAGCCGATCCCGAACGACCTCGTAGGGTTGCCGCACCTTCCGGGCATCATACAACGTCGGTGATGAGGATCGGCGGGTGGTGGAGCATGGTGATCTCCGCGCTCCGCCCGACGTGCGATCGGGCCATGGCGATGGCGTCGTGCAGCGTCTCCGCGCGCTCCCACCCGAGGAGGCGCGGGACCGCCGCGCTGTCCGCGCCCACGGCGATGACCTTGCCGAGGTGCTCGCGGCCCGCCTGGCCCCAGTACCACATGTAGAAAGGATGTGCGCCGTGGTACGCGTTGCCGCGGCGGTAGAGCTCCACGTAGCTGGGGTTGTAGGCGAACTCGTCCTGGTAGCGGTCCTGCAGCGCGTACGCGTCGATCGTCTCGGGCAGGAGGCGGTGGAAGAACTCGATGTACGAAGGATGATGGTCGGGGTCGAACGCGTCGGTGAGCGGGTGCGTCAGGATCATCACGCCGCCCTGCTTCACGAGCGGGCGGTGCCGGTACATGTGGAAGTAGTAGCCGAGCGCCATCACCTGCACGAGCAGCGGGTTTAGCGCCTTGGAGTTGACGTTGTAGGGGCTGATGTACGGGATGCCGGTGATGAGGATGTCCGCCTGCCCCTGGATCTCGACGGCATACTGGTCGAAGCACTTCTTGAGCGTGCGCGCGTGCGTCGGCTCGCACGCGCCGGCGTAGCAGCCGATGAGCTCGTAGGCCGCCGGCACGCGCATGAACACCTCGCGGCGCAGCGCGCGCGGCGTGCGGTCGAGCGTCCATTTCATCGCCTGGAACTTCAGCCGGTCCCCCTCGGTGAAGTCGTCCTCGTTCTTGGCGAGGAAATCGAGCGGTCCGCCGAACATGCGATTGTTCAGGACGGTCTCGATGTGGAACACCTTGACGTGCTCCTCGGCGACGCGGCCGATGCGATCCACCGACGCGGACAGCGCCGAGCGCGGCGGATCCATGAAGCTCCGCGAGTGGACGATCGCGCGCGGCGTGTGGTGGGCCTTGAGCGACTCATAGCCGCACAGCCCCACGCCGACGGACTTGTGGCCGCCGTCCATCGGGACGAGGTTGATGTTCACGTAGATGACGAGGTCGCTGTCGGCGGCGCGGCGCGACATCTCCACTACCTCGCCGTGCGCGGTGTGGCCGAGGACGACCATCCGGTCCGGGTCGCATGCGTCGTGGTTGTAGAGACGGTCGTGCGCGAACGCGTTCCAGATCTTGTCGCCGACCATCCGCCGGATCTCGGCGTCGGTCATGCGGCGGTGGAGCGACGTGGCGACGATGATGTGGACGTCGTCGACGCCGTGGTCGCCGAGGATCTGGCACACGATGTCGAGCACCGTCTCGCGCACGTCGGGGCGCGCCATCGGCGGCAGCGGCAGGGAGATGTCGTCGACGGCGATGGTGACCTTCATCCCGGGCGTGAGCAGCGCGTGGAGCGGCTCCATCCCCTCGGGGTGGTTCAGCGCGTGGCGGATGGCGGCGCGCGCGTTCGGGATGCCGGCGAGCGGCCGGCGCGGATAGATGACGCGCGTGCCGACGGGGAGATCCTCGACGAGGAAGTTCTCGCCGTGGAACATGATGCGCGGCGCGGAGTCGGTGTCGATGGTGACGACGTGCTCCTCGACGTCGCGCCGGGCGGGTGGCTTGGGCAGTCTCATGCCAGAACACTCATGACAGATCCAGGACCGGCCAGTCGTACGAGCGCGCCGTCGCGCGCAGGCGCAGGTCGGGGTTCACCGCGGTGGGGCGGCCCACCACGGCCAGCATCGCCAGGTCGGAGTAGCTGTCCGAATACGCGAACGACCGGGCGAGGTCGATATCGTTCTTGTTGGCGTAATCGCGCAGCACCGCGGCCTTGCCCGCGCCGGCAATGAACGGCTTCTCCAGGCGGCCGGTCGCATAACCATTGACGAATTCCAGCTTGTTGGCGATCAAATCATCGACTCCCAGGAATTGGGCCAATGGTCGGACCGTGAAATCGATGCCGCCGGTGACCAGCACCTGGCGGCAGCCCGCGCGGCGCGAGTCGGCGATGAGGTCGCGCGCGCCCGGGTAGATGACCGGTTTGATGACGTCCTCGAACATTTCCTCGGCGAGAACGTACAGCCGGTCCTGCGATTGTCCGCGGTAGTAGCGGTAGAAGATCTCGTTGAACGCCTTGCGCGAGAGCTTGTCCGCCGCCCACAGGAGCGGGGCCGAGGCGAGAGTGGTGAGCGTCTTCACCACACTGCCCGTGATGGTCGGCTGATTCAACGCGTAATACGCGAATACGTGAACGATGTTGGCCTTGATCAGCGTCCCGTCCACGTCGTAAAAGGCCGCGGAGGACATTCGCGAATGGCATCGCACGCCCATCTTCAGTTGTCAATGATGGGGGGCCCGGCAAACCGGCGGCGCGCCCACGCCAGCCAGTAGACGAGGATGCCCAGAACGCAGCCGGCGAAGCCGTACCCCGCCACCTGGTTCGGCGGCAGGACGAGGATCGCCGTGAGCGCAACGATCCACGCCAAGGCGAGGACGCGGATCGGACGGCTCCACCGGCCCAGGCTCCACGGGCCGCGGCGCGGCGCCGCGCGCAGGCTCGCCGCGATGGGCATCCCGTACGACGCGTACAGCGCCAGCGTCGACAGCGCCGTCATCACCGTGTACGCGTCGGCCCAGAGCCCCACGGCGAGCGCCGCCGTCGCCGACGTCCACACCGCGACGTGCGGGCTCCGGAAGCGCGGCGACACCTGCGCCACGAACCGCGACCCCGGCAGGCCGCCGTCGCGCGCGAACGCGAACAGCATGCGCGAATTGGACGTCACCGACGACAGACCGCAGAACCACATCGCCCCCATGACGATCCACAGGACCGCCGCGCCCAGGCGGTCGCCCAGCGCGCCCAGCAGCACGTAGATGAACGGGTTGTCCGCCGCCGCGGCCGCCGCCACGTCGCGGATCGACAGCGTCACCACCGCGAGCATGATCCAGCCGGCCACGCCCGATACCGCCACCGACAGGAAGATGCCCCATGGCGCCGTGCGCGACGGGTCGATCGTCTCCTCGGTGACGTGGGCGCTCGCGTCGTAGCCGGTGAACGTCCACGCCGCCTGGAGCAGCCCCACCGCGAACGCGTACGCGTAGGGCGCTCCGCTCGCGCTGAACCGCCCGAGCAGCGCGCCCGCGGGCTGGAGCGGCGCGAGCGTCGCCAGCGCGAGGACGAGCAGCGCGACGCCGGCGATGTGGTACCAGGCGGAGAACCAGTTGAGGATCGCCACCACGCGCACGCCCACGTGGTTCAGCGCCGCGTGCGACACGAGCACGGCGGCGAACAGCGGGAGGACGTGCGCCCGATCGGCGGGCAGCCCGAGAGCGGCGGCGAGAAACTCGGCCAGGCCGTAGTCGATGCCGGCGGTGACCGCGAACTGCCCGACGCTGTTGAGCCACGCCGTCGCGAACCCCCACCCCTTGCCGCCGAGGATCGACGCCCAGTGGTACAGCGCCCCGGCGGTGGGATAGGCCGACGCCAGCTCGGCCAGGCTCGCCGCGACCGCCAGCGTCATCACGGTGACGAGCGGCCAGCCGAGGCTCATGACCAGCGGCCCGCCGTTGCGCAGCCCGTGGCCGTACAGCGTCACCGCGCCGGTCAGGATCGAGATGATCGAGAACGACAGGGCGAAGTTGGCGAACCCGCCCATCGCGCGCAGGAGCTGCTGCACGTAGCCGAGCCGCTCGAGCGCGCGGGCGTCCTCCTCCGCCTGGCGCGGGTCCTTCATGCCTGCGGCAGCGAGAAGTAGAACGCCGTGCCCTTGCCGATCTCGCTGTCCACCCACATCGTGCCGCCCTGCGCCTCGACGAGCCCCTTGGCGATGGACAGGCCCAGGCCGATGCCGCGGCGCTTGTCCTTGCGCCCCTGCCAGAAGCGGTCGAACACGTGGGGCAGGAACTTCGGGTCGATGCCCGGGCCGTCGTCGGCGACGGCGAATACGACCTCGCTCGCCCGGGGCTCGCACCGCACCACGATCGTCCCGCCCGCGGGGGTGAACTTGATCGCGTTGTCGAGGAGGTTCGACAGGATCTGCAGCACACGCCCGCGGTCGCACGAGACCGTGCACTCCACCAGCTCGCGCCGGATCTGGATCGTGCGTTCCTCGGCGACCGGCTCGAGGAGCTCGAGCGCGTCGAGCGCGAGCATGCGCGCGTCGTAGCTCTGGCGATCGATCGACAGCCGGCCGGCGTCGATGGCGGCCAGGTCCAGGAGGTCGTGGATGAGCCGATCCATGCGCTCGGCGGCGCGGAGAATCGACCTGGCGTACTGGCGCATCCGCTCGTCTTTGCCTTCGCGCGCGAGCACCGATGCCGACAGGAGCACTGCCCCGAGCGGGCTCTGCAGGTCGTGGGACGCCACGGCCAGGAAGTCGTCGCGCACGCGCACCGCCCGCTGCGCCTCGGCGAACAGGCGCGCATTCTCCACGAACATCGCGGTGCGCCGCGCGACCTCCTCGGCGAGCGCGATGTCCTGGGGCGTGAAACGCCGGCCCGCCCGGTCGAGCAGGGCGATCGCGCCCAGCGCCTTGGCGCGCGTGGCGAGCGGCAGCACCAGCGCCGACCGGGCCTCGTCCCACTCCTCGAGCACCGGCCGGCCGAGCGCGATGGCGCGCTCGAGGCAGCCCGCCAGGCTGGAGTCGTCGGCGGAGTCCGGCGGCGCCAGCGCGACGCGGCGCGGGACGTCGCCGTCGTCGACGAGGTAGATCGCGCAGGCGTCGCCGAGCTGACACACCGCCTTGCTCGCCAGCGCCGCCAGGCTCCCCGTCGAGTCGAGCGAGGCGCCGAGCAGCGCGCCCACCTCCCCCATGAAACGGTCCTGATCCTGGCGGTTCTGCTCGGCGGTGACGTCCTGGATGATGCTCATCACCAGCACCGGCTCCCCCGCGCTGTCGCCGTCGTCGCCGAACACCGGCCGCGCCGAGATCCGCGATACGGCGCCCACCCCGGTCTCGCGGCTCCGGTAGTGGACGACCCGCTCCGCCGGGCGCCCGGTGCGGTACGCCACCGCCGTGGGGAGATCGCCCGGGGGGAGCGGCGCCCCGCGCTCGTCGTACATCTCGAACCGCGACATGGTCTCGCCCGGGGCGCGCCCCATGAGCTCCTCGCGCGTCGGGCAGTTGCAGATCTGCGCGCCGCGATCATTGGCGTAGACGACGCGGCGATCGCGGTCGAGGATGATGACCGCGTCCGCGATGGCCTGGAGGAGGGTGTCGACCGGCCCACCGAGGCGAAGCAGCTCCTTCCACCGCGCCAGGGCGTCGTCGCGGCGGGGCCCCTCGGCTTGCTCACCCATCATGGGTGCGCGCAGGATAACATGAAAGCGCGCCCCGGCCATGCGCCCCTCCCTCCTCGATATCGTGCGCCGCGAGTCGCTTCTCGACGAGGCTGGGCTCGAGGCGGCCGTGCGCGGCGGCGGCTCGGCGGACGCGCTGGTCCGCGCCGGGCTCGACGACGCCGCGCTGGCAGCGGCGCTCGCCCGCGCGCTGGGGCTGCCCCTGGTGGACCTCGCCGGCGAGGAAATCGAGACCGACGCGCTCCGCTTGCTCCCGCTCGACCTGGCCCAGCGCCACCGCGCGCTGCCGCTGTCCCTGGACGTCCCCACCGAGGGGCGGCGGCTGCTCCGCGTGGCCATGGCCGATCCCACCGACCGCTCGGCGCTGGTCGCGCTCGAGAACGCAACTGACTGCGCCCTGCACCCGGTGCTGGCCCGCCTGGGCGCGCTCGAGGAGGCAACCGCGCGCGCCTATCGCGCGGTCACTACGGTGGTGATGAAAGAGGAGCGGCGCGGCACCCCGTTCGGCGGCAGCCTCACCGTCGCCACGCCGGCGCGCGGCCCCGTCCGCACCGAGCCGTTCCACAACCTGGAGGATGAGGCGCCCGCCGACCTGCGCCAGCGCGCGCTCCTCGACCTCCTGTGCCAAAAAGGCATCATCACCAGGGAGGAATACCTTGCCGAGCTCCGCCGCCTGCTCGAAGAGCGGTCGTGAGCTATGATTTTCGCGAATGCCCCCGACCGAGCATAGACTCACGTGCGAGCGGTGCAACGCCGAGGTCGCCTCCGGGGCGCTGTTCTGCCCGATGTGCGGCGCTCCCCGCGGGCGCAAGACCGGCGACCCGATGATCGGCGAGATCATCGGCGATCGGTATCTTCTGCGCGATCGCCTCGGGCAGGGCGCGTCGGGGACGATCTATCTCGCGGAGCACATCACGCTCCACCGCAAGGTCGCGGTGAAGATCCTCCACCACGAGCTGTCGCGCGACGATCTCGCGCTGGAGCGCTTCCGCCGCGAAGCCACCATGGTGGGCGAGATCGACAACGAGCACATCGTCGAAGTGTTCGATTTCGGCCGCACGCCGGACGGTCGGATGTTCCTGGTGATGGAGCGCCTCGGCGGGGAGACGCTGGCGGCGGCGATCAAGCGCCACCTCCAGCTCCCCATCCCCCAGGTCGTGGACGTCCTCACCCAGATCGGCGAGGCGCTGATGGAGGCCCACGCGATGGGCTACATCCACCGCGATCTGCGCCCGGGGAACGTCTTCCTCGCCCATCGCCACGGCCGCGACGGCTTCGTGAAGATCCTCGATTTCGGCCTGGCCAAGCTGGTGGAAAAGGACGGGGAGGCCCCGTCGACGAACCTGGGCATGACGTTCGGCGACCCGTGCTACATGTCGCCCGAGCAGGCGCGCGGGGAGCCGATCGATCGCCGCGCCGACATCTACGCGCTCGGCGTCATGGCATACGAGATGCTGATCGGCGCGCCGCCGTTCGTGGGCAAGCGCGTATTCGACGTGCTCACCCAGCACCTGGAGACGCAGCCGGTCCCGCCGTCGAAGAAGCGCCCGGAGATCCCGCTGTGGCTCGACGCGGTCATCCTGCGCTGCCTCGCCAAGCGGCCCGACGATCGCTTCATCACCGTCTACCGGCTGGTGGAGGCGATCCGCGCCGGCGACGCCACCGGGCACATCATGACCGACGAGGCGGCGCGCTCCATGCCTTCCGTCCCGCCCCCGGCGCCGGCGCCGCGGCCCAAGGAGCCCGAGCCGCCGCCGCCGTCCGCGGCGACGCCCCCGCCGCGGGGGGGTAACGGCGCGAACGCCGAGCATCCCTCCGGCGTATGGTACGACGAGGGGGACGCGATCCGGGCGAGCCAGCCGCTGCCGCGCATGGGCGCCGAGGATTCCATGCTCGAGTACGCGCCCCCGACGCGGCGGCGCTGGCTGGTGTGGGCGCTCGGGATCGTCGGAGCCGGCGTCCTGGCCGGGCTGGTGCTGCTCATGCTCGGCGGTCGCGACGAAAAGGTCGCCGCCCCGCCCGAGGCAGCGCCGCCCCTCGCCGCGGCGGTCGCGGTCGCGCCGCCGGACGCTGCGCCGCGCCAGGTCGCCGTCGCCGAGCCGGCGCCGGCCCCCAAGCCCGAGGAGCCGCCGCCCGCGCCGGCCGAGCCCGCGCCGGCACCGAAGCCCGAGGCCGTCCCCAAACTCGAGGAGCCGCCGGCCCGGCCCGTCGAGCCCGCGGCCAAGCACGAGCCCGTCGCGAAACCGGAGCCGGCGAGGCGCGAGCCCAGGCCCGAACGCCGGACCGCGGCCGTCGAGCCGCAGCGGCCGCACCGCCCCGCGGGCGAGCCGCCTGCGCCGCCGGTGATCGATTTCCGCCCCAGGCCCAACCCGCCCGTGGCCCACGCGGAGCCGCTCCCCGAGGACACGAGCCCGGCGGCGACCGAGGCGGAGTTCTACGTGAAGCTCGGCCACCGCGCGCTGCGCGCCGGCGACTTCGAGGGGGCGAAGAGCGCGTTCAACAAGGCGCGCGAGTACGAGGTGGCGAGCGCCGCGGCGATCGCGGGCCTCGGCGAAGTCGCGATGGGCCAGGGCAACTACGACGAGGCGACGGTCCACCTCGAGGCCGCGTCGCGTCTGGCGCCGCGGTCGGTGCGCATCCACGTGCTGCGCGGCCGCGCCTATCTCGGCGCGGGCCGGCGGCAGGACGCCGCCGCCGCGTTCAAGAAAGCCCTGTCGATCAACCCCGGCGACGCCGGCGCGATTCAGGGCTACCAGGAAGCGACGGGCGGTTGACGCTCGGCGTCTTTGTCGCTCGCTCGCTCGCGCGCGCTCGGGGCGCCGGGTCGCTCGGCTGCGCCTCGCTCCGGGGTCGCCTAGATCCTCGCGCGCGCTCGCTCCCTCAGCGCTTCTTGCCGCGCCGGGGCGCGGGGCGCTCGTCCTGTTCTGCGTCCCCCTCCTTCACCGGCGGCCGCCAGGGCCCCGGTTTGTGATGGCTGATTCGAAGAGGAGCACTGCGATGGTGCGAGGAACGGAACCGAATCCGGAAGGAACGCTCTCGCATGACCTTACGATACGTGACCATACTCTAGCCCGCAACATTTTGTTGGGGTGCGGGCAAAGTGTTACAATCGAGGCAATGCCGGAATGGCATCCGGACGCCGGGTCCGAGCCCCTCGAGCTGCCTCTGGAGCTTCCGTCGCCGCCGCGACGTGAGACCGACGGGCGCACCCCGCGACCGAACGACCGCGACCCCGAGGACGAGGACCGAGCACCGGGCGTCATCGTCATCGAGCTCGTCTGATGCCCGATCCGCGCGATCCCTTCGCGAACCTGGATCCTTCCAAGCTGGTCGCGCTCGACGGGGAGGAGGATCGGCCCAAGCCTCGACCCGCGGCGCAGGGGGAGGTGACGTTCGCGCCTCCCTCCGAGGAGCGCGTGCTGGAGCTGGACCTGCCGCCTCCCCGTCGGGGATCGACCGCACCGCAGCCGCCGCCGATTCCCGGGGCGCGGCCGACCGGTCCGCTCCCGCCGAGGACCACCGGGCCTCTCCCCCGGACGACTGGCCCGCTCCCGGCGCCGCCCCGCACGACCGGGCCTTTGCCCCGCACCGAGCCGCGACCCTCCGCGCAGCAGCTCGAGGAAGCGGCGGCCGCGGCCGTCGCCGCCGCGGCGGCGGCGCGCGAAGCGGGGACGGCCGCGCCGATCCCGCCGCCCGCGCCGATCTCGCCGGCGACGCCGGCCCCCAGCCCGCCCCTGCCCGCGCCTCCCGCGACCCGCGCCACCAGCCTTCCGGACGAGACGCCGTCGGGACCGAGCCCGCGCATGGCGTTCGCCGGCGGCATGGTGCTGGCGCTGGGCCTCGGATTCCTGCCCGCGCACCTCTACGCGAGCTTCGCCGAGCGGTCGTACGACACGATCCGCGCCGAGGCGACGCACGCCGAGCCGGCCGTCAACGACGCCGTCTACCAGGCGGAGCTCGACGAGCGCGAGACCGCGATCAGCCAGCTCAACCGCGCCAAGGTCCGCATCGCCGTCGTGACCGCGATCGTCTGGCTCGCGGTCTCGGGCGCGCTCGGCTTCGCCTGGCTCAAGCTGGTACAGTCTCGGCTTCCCGCCGGCGAGTGACCACCCAGGCGATCACGATCGACAGGTTGTAGAGCACGATCAGCGGCGTCGCCATGAGCAGCTGCGACATCACGTCCGGCCCGGGCGTGAGGATGCCGCCGATGACGAACGACAGGACGATCCAGTACTTGTTCCACTTCCACAGACCGCGGTGGGTCACGATCCCCGCGTAGCTGAGGAAGAATATGAGGAGCGGCAGCTCGAACACCAGGCCGAAGCCGAGGAGCATCTTGGTGGTGAGCTCGAGGTACTGCTGCATGAACAGCGTCGCCTCGATGCCCAGCGCCCCGGGGGTGACGTTCACGTCGATGACGCCGAACGCGTCGCGGATGCGGCCGATGTTCTGCGACGAATAGGACAGGAAGAACTTGAACGCCGCCGGGAATACGAAGAAGTAGCAGAACATCGCGCCGCCGATGAACATGAGCGCCGAGCACGCCGCGAACGGGACGGCGATCTTCTTCTCGCGGTCGTACAGACCGGGCGCGATGAACTTCCACAGCTGGTGGAAGATGATCGGCGAGGCGAGGAACACGCCGGCGTACACCGACAGCTCGAAGTACACCCAGAACGGCTCGGTGAGCGAGCCGAACTTGAGCCCGGGGTTCTTGAGGCCGGCCAGGCGGAACGCCTCGGCCAGCGGGCGCGCCAGCAGCGCGAAGAACGCCTCGGAGAAGTAGAACGAGACGCAGCACGCGATGAGCAGCGCGATGAGCGCGTTGCGGAGGCGCGTGCGCAGCTCGGCGAGATGGAGGGTGAACGGCAGCTTCCGCTCATCCATGGGTGCGGCCGCCCTCCGGGTCGGACTCACCCTGGGCGACGGCACCCTCGGGCCGCGGGTGAGCGGCCGGGGCCGGGGCCGCGGTCGCGACCGCGGCCGGAGCCGGGGCCGGATGCGGATCAGGAACCGGAACCGGATGCGGATCCGGAACCGCCTCCGGCGCAGCCGCCGGCGCGGCGGCGGATCCGCCGGGCGCGTCCTCGCGCGGCTCTTCCGGCGCCGCGGGGCGCGCGGTCGGCGGCATCACGGTGTTCATGATGTCGCCGCGGAGCGCGCTCCTCAGCTCGCGGACCGTGCCGCTCAGCTGCTCGTCGGTCTCGATCGTCTCGCGCAAAGAGTCGGTATGCTTACGCAATTCACGGATGGCCTTGCCGATCTGCTTGGCGGCCTCCGGCAGCTTCGTGGGTCCCAGAACCAATAGGGCGACGACCAGGATCACCATGATCTCGCCCATGCCAAGTCCGAACATTCCGCGCGAAGCCTAGCACGGCTCCGCGCCGCAAGCGGCGCGGAGCCGTATCTTCCACGTCACCCACTCGTCCGACGTCCTCAGCGCGCCCCGGGCTCCCGCGTGTCACCGCGGCCGGAGCGCCACCCCGCGCATGCGCGTCGCCGACACCGACAGCTGCTCGAGCGCGCGCCCGAGGTCGCCGGTGGACGTGTCCTGCCGGCGCGCCGCCTCGCGCACGGCATCGATCGCCGCCAGGAGCTGCTCCGCCGCGCGCGACTGCTCGCGGTGGGCGGTGTTGAGCCGGTTCACCATCTCGCTGATCGACTCGATCGACGCGGTGATCTGCTTGGACCCGCGGTTCTGCTCCTGCGACGACCGCTCCACCTGCTTGGTGATCGCGCGCATCTTCTCGGCGGTGCGCATGATCTGCTCCGACCCCTTGGCCTGCTCCGCCGTCGCCGACGCGATCTGCTGCACCGTCTCGGCGATGCGGTGGATGGCGTCGGTCACCTGTTTGGACCCGCGCGCCTGCTCCACCGTCGCGCGCGCGATGTCGCGCACCATCTGCGTCGACCGCTCCGCCGACTCCAGGATGCGGCGCAGCGCGTCCTCGGCCTGGTGCGACACCTTGACGCCCTCGTCGACGGAGCGCGCGCCGCGCTGCACGGCGTCGATCGCGTTCTTCGACTCCGACTGCACCGTCTTGATGAGGTCGGCGATCTCCTTCGTCGACACGCCGGCGCGCTCCGCCAGGCCCTTGATCTCGTCGGCGACCACCGCGAACCCCTTGCCGTGCTCGCCGGCCTGCGCGGCGATGATCGCCGCGTTCAGCGCGAGCAGGTTCGTCTGCTCCGCCACGTCGTCGATGACTTCGAGGATCTTGCCGATCTCCCCGATCTTGGCGTTGAGCGTGGCGATCACGCGCACCGCCTCCTCGCTCGAGTCCTTGATGCGGTTGATCCCCTGGATCGTCTGGTTGATCGCCTCCACGCCCAGCCCGGCGGCCCGCGTGACCTCCTCCGACAGGCGCGACGTCTCGTTGGCGTTCGTCTCCACCTGATGGATCGAGATGTCCATCTCGTTCATCGAGCTCGACGTCTCCTCCGCAGTCGACGACAGCTCCTCGACGTTCTTGGCCACCTCCTTGATGGAGAACGTCATCTCCTCGATCGACGTCGCCGACTCGGCGACGCTCGACGCCAGCGTCGCCATGTTGTCCGACACCTCGGCGTTCGCCGCCGCCATCTCCAGGATCGACGACGACGACTCCTCCGCCGCCGACGCCAGCACCTCGACGTTCTCGGCGATGCCCTTGAGCTGGACGCTCATCTGGTGCAGCGCCGCCGCCGTCTCCTCCACCGACTTCACCTGCCGCTCCACCGTCCCCAGGAGCTCGGCCAGGCTGCGCCGCGCCAGCCCGAGCGAGCGGTCCTGCTCCTCGTTCAGCGCCGTGCCCTCGCGGTCCCGCTGCGACAGGTGGCGGCGCAACGCGTCGAGCTCGGTGAACACCGGCGACAGCGCCTCGTCGTCGACCGACACCAGCGGGCGCTGCCAGTCGCCGCGCGACAGCTGGCGCGCCGACTCCTCGAGGAGCCGCACGCGCGAGCGGAGCGTGATGAGGAGCCACACCGGCGCCGCCGCCGCCACCAGCACCAGCGCCACCGGCGCGAGCGGGTTCGACACGACCTGCGGCACGAGCGCCGCCACCGCCGCAAGAAGCGTGATGACGATGGCGGCGATGAAGCGGAGGTTCGACGGCTCGGGCCGGGCGTCCTCCTCCTGTTCCGGCCGCGTCGGCATCCCGCTCACGTTACTCACAGGAACTGATGCAGCGCAAGCTGCTCGGGCGGGCCCAGGGGGCGCGCGTCCACGCCGCGGGCCTTGAGCGCGTCCTGGAGCTCCGCGCTCGCTCCCCCGAGGAGATAGACGATCTTGGCCCCCGATTTGTCGACCACCTCGACGAGGCCGGCGAAGTCGGCGGCTCCGACCAGCGGGAACGCGATCTCGGCGCCGGCGCGCTCCGCATCTCCCGCGCCGACGAGCGCCACGCGCGCGCGCGCGATCCGGGCGATCGCCGGAGCGGCGCGTCCCGACGGCGGCCACAGCACAACCTCGCCGGGCCCGGGGGTGCCGCTGAACCGGCTCACGGGCGGCAGGCGGAAGCCCAGCCCGGGCAGCTTGCGCGCCGCCTCGTGCACGCCGCGCTGCACGCGCACGCGGTACGTGGCGCCGAGCTCCGCCACCAGGTCGAGCCCCACGCCGAGCGGGTCGGCGAGCAGGACGGGCGTATCCCCGGCGGCGGCGCGCGCGTCCACCCAGGCGCGCGCGCGCGCGAGCGTCTCCGCCGCGGGCGGGAAGCGGAACCGCGGGTGGCCGTAGGTCGCGTCCAGCACCAGCACGTCGCAGCCGCGCACCTCGGCCGGCCCGGGGAGCCGCCCCGGCCGCGGGTCGACCGCGCCGGCATAGACGATGCGCCGGTCGATCTCGACGAGCAGCGACGCGGCGCCGACCATTGCGCCCGACGGGAACAGCTCGAGCCGCGCCTTGCCCAGGTTGAACGGCCGGCCGTACGGCGCGGTCAGCGCGCGCAGCCTCCGCCCGAGGAGGGCGATGGTCACGTCGGTCGCGATCACCTGCTTGTGCCGGCGCGCCTCGGGGATGCCCGCGTGGGAAATGAAACACGCCTCCCGCGTGCGACGCGCGTCGCACCAGATGGGTGTCTTCATGATGTGGACGCCGTCGCGCCACTCCACCGGCGGCGGTGGTTCGTGCGCGGGGCGCCGCCCGGGGCGCTTCGTCACGGCCGCAACAATGATACGTTCCCGGTATGACGATTCGCGCCGTTACCGCCGGGCTGGCCGCGCTGGCGTGCGCCTGCGGGGGCGGGGGCGGCGCGGCCGCTCCGGATGGCGGCCCGGCCGACGCCGGACTGCCGCCGGCGGTCGGCCACTTTCCCGCCGGTTTCCAGTGGGGGACGGCCATTTCGCCCTATCAAGTCGAGGGCGGCCTCCACGGCGACGACTGGTACCGCTGGGAGACGCTGTGCCTGCCGACCTGCAGCGGCCAGCATGCCGACGACGGCCCGGATTTCTGGGACCACTACGACGAGGACTTCGCCCGCGCCGAGGCCCTGGGCAACAATGCCATCCGCCTCGGTCTCGACTGGTCGCGGGTGTTCCCGACGCCGGGCGGACCGGCCGACGCGGCGGCGGTCGCCCACTACCACGCCATCCTGGCGTCGGCCAATCAGCATCATCTGCGCCCGATGGTGACGCTGCACCACTTCGCGACGCCGAGCTGGCTCCTCGACCTCGACAACCTGGCCGCCCTACCGGGGTGGGAGGACGCCTCGATCGTCCCGGCGTTCGTGGCCTGGGCGACGTTCTGCGCCGAGGAGTTCGGCGGCGAGGTCGACTGGTGGATGACGATCAACGAGCCGTTCGCCTATATCGGCGGCGGCTTCCTCCAGGGTACGTTCCCGCCGGGGAAGTCGCTCGACGTCGCCGCCGCGGCGAAGGTGGTGCGCAACATGCTGGACGCCGCCGCCCAGGCCTACACGGCGATCCACGCGCACGATACCATCGACGCCGATGGGGACGGCGCGGCCGCCCTGGTGTCGTTCGCCACCCACAACCGCGTGTTCCTGCCGCTCGACCCCACGTCGCAGGCGGACAAGGACGCCGCCGACGCGATCCGCAAGCTCAACAACCTCCTTTTCCTAGAGGCATTGACCAGGGGGAACATCGACCTCAACCTCGACGGCGACACCAACGATCCGGGCGAGCGGGACAACCCCGCCTACAAGGGGAAGCTCGACTGGATCGGCCTCAATTACTACGGCGTGTCGCTGGTCAAGGCGATCGCCGGCGGCACCTATCCGCTCGTGGGTCTGCCTTTCTCGAGTGATCTCGACACTTTCGGGCTTGCGGGGCCGCTCACCGACTTCGGCTGGACGATCTACCCCCAGGGGTTCCGGATGGTCCTCGACGAGGTCGCCGCCTACGGCCTGCCCATCATCATCACCGAGAACGGCATCGCCGACGCCGGCGAAGGTCAGCGCCCGCGCTTTCTCATCGAGCACCTGTACGCGCTGGCGAAGGCGATCGACGATGGCCTTCCCGTGCGCGGCTACTACCACTGGTCGCTCATGGACAACTTCGAGTGGGCGGCCGGCTACTGCCCGCGTTTCGGGCTCTTTCACGTCGATTTCACCGCCCCCGCGCGCACCCGCACCAAGGGCGCGGGCGCCGACGTGTACCAGGCGATCATCCAGGCCAACACCGTGCCGCCGTCGCTTTTCGGGCTCTACCCGACGTACGCGCCGCCCGGGCTGACCTGCCGCTCCGGATTCTAGAGCGGTCCCCGCTAGCTCGCCGTGACCGCCCGCGCCCGCGCGGGCTTGCGGTCGCGGATGTCCCTGCCGCCGCTGCGCCGCGCCCGCTCCTCGCCGATGGCGACGGCGACGATGGTGACGTCGTCGCGCTGGACCGCCTCGCCGGTGTGGGCGGCGACGTCGACGAGGATCGCCTCGATCACGTCGCTCGCCTTGCCGTTGGCGCGCCCCACGCAGCGGGCGAGGCGCTGCTCGCCGTACTCCTCGCCGGCGGCGTTCCGGGCCTCGTGGATCCCGTCGGTGCTGAGGACGATGAGGTCCCCGGGCTGGAGCTGGATCGACGCCTCCCCGACGTCGAGGTCGTCGAGGACGCCCAGCGGGGCCACCCGCGCGCTCTCGGCCTCGATCATGCTGACGCGGTCGCCGCGTCGCAGGAGGGGCGACATGTGCCCGGCGTTCGAGAACACGAGCGTTCGCGTCTCGAAGTCGTACACCGCATAGATCAGCGTCGCGAACATCCCGTCGTCGCCCAGGCTGGACATCGCGTCGTTCACCTGGTGGAGCAGTTTCCGCGGCGTCTGCGCGATGCCGGTGCGCGACCGCAGCTCCCCGGTGAGACGCGCCATGTAGAGCGCGGCGCTGATCGACTTGCCCGACACGTCGCCGATGACGAACGCGAGCCGGTCCTCGTCGTGCCAGACGAAGTCGTAAAAATCGCCGCCGATGTGATAGGCCGCCTCGTAGTGGGCGGCGATATCGAGACCCAGGACCTCGGGCGGGCCCTCGGGCAGGAGCGATCGCTGGATCTGACGCGCGAGGCGGACATCGCGCTCGACGCGCTCGCGCCGCGCCAGCTCCTGGTTCATGCCGGCGGCGTGGAGCGCCATCCCGGCGTGGGCGGCGATGCTGGCGAGGAGGTTCACGTCGTCGCGCGTGAACCCGTCGGCGCGCCCGCTGACGTAGACCACGCCGTAGCTCACGTCGCGCGCGCGCAGCGGCGCCGCCATCGCGGAGCCGGATGGGGCCGACGTCTCGTTCTGCCGGCCCCCGAGCTCGCCCAGAAGGACGCCCCGGCGGTCGCGAACGACGTGCTCGAGGATCGCCGCCGGCACGACGAAGTTGCTGCTGTCGTCGGGCCTGCGGTCCCTGCGGCACCTCACCTCGAGCTCGCCCAGCTCGTTCTCGGCCAGCACGCCGACGGAGTCGGCCGCGGCGTAGACGTCGAGGAGCTTGGCCACGATCTCGGCGAGGAGCTCGGTGGGATCGAGCGTGTGCCCCGCCACCTCGAGGATCGCCTGCAGCCCGCCGAGCTTGCGCGCGGCCAGCGAGTCGTCCTGCGAGTCCTCCTCGATCAGCGCGTCGATCGCCTCGTGGGATCGGTAGAGCAGCGAGCCGGCGTCGCTGAGGTGGACGGGCTCCTTCCACGGCGGCGAGGTCCCCGGGAGGCTGACGAGGATCCGGCTCTGGCCCACCGCGACCACGTCGTCGTTCAGGAGGCGCTGCTGCGTGACCCGCTGCCCGTTGACGTAGGTGCCGTTCTGCGAGCCGAGGTCCTCGATGAGCCACCGCTCGCGATCCGACCAGATGCGCGTGTGCTGGCGCGACACGCCGGCGTCCTTGACCGTGATGTCGCAGCTCGGCAGCCGGCCGACGACATAGGCGCCGGGCTCGAGCCTCACGACGTGACCCTTGCTCGGGCCCGCGATGAAGCGCAAAAGGACGCGGACGTTCACCAGCTCCAAAACCGGCTACCTGCCTTACATTACGACGGACGAGAGCTCCGGGGAAGGGGATGCTATGGCATGTCGCCGGCAAGTCCCCGGAATGGTTGGCCCAGGGGTAGGAAGAGGTCCGCCCGGAAACGCGTATACTGGGGGCCATGTCCTGTGGGAGCAAGGCCGGTGAAGGCGTCGTCTCGCTGTCCCGTCTGCGCGGCCCGGCCCGGGGGGCGCCCGAGAAGAAGGTGCTGCTGATCACCACACCCTTCGCGACGCCCAACTACGTCTACCCGTCGGCCGCCTACCTGGCGCGCTACCTCCGCCGCAACGGCGTCGAGGTCGCCCAGGCCGACCTCAATCTCGAGCTCCTGCTCGCCCTGTTCTCGCGCAAGGGCCTCGCGCGCGTGTTCGACGCCGCGGAGCCGAAGGCCGCCTCGCTCTCCGAGCGGAGCCTGCGCACGTTGGGGCTGCGCAAGCGCTACGAGTCCACGGTGGAACCGGTGATCCGGTTCCTCCAGGGCCGCGACGCGAGCCTGGCCTTCCGGCTGTCGCAGCGGGGTTTCCTGCCCCGCGGCCACCACTTCGACCTCAACCAGGGGTTCGAGGCGTTCGACGGCAACGGCAACACGATCGCCATCCAGGATCGCGCCAAGTTCGTCGGCACGCTGTACCTCTACGACATCGCCGATCTGGTGCGCGAGGCGATCTTTCCCTACTTCCAGATCACTCTGGTCGACCGCTACTACGACTCGTACGTGCACCGCTGCACGACGTTCGACCAGATGAACGCCGAGCTCACGCGCGAGCCGACCGTCCTCGACGAGATGCTCCACGAGGCGTTCGACGCGCACCTCCACCGGTTCAAGCCCGACCTCGTCGGCCTGAGCGTCCCGTTCGCGCGGAACCTCTACTACGCGTTCCGCATGGGCAAGCGCACCAAGGAGTGGAACCCCGACGCCAAGGTGGCCATGGGCGGCGGGTTCTTCAACACCAGCATGCGCGAGCAGTACGAGCCGCGCGTGTTCGACTACGTCGACTACATCACGCTCGACGACGGGGAGAAGCCCATCCTCGACCTCGTCGAGCACCTCGACGGCCGGCGCGAGCAGGCCGAGCTCAAGCGCACCTGGCTGCGCGAGGACGGCGCGCTCGTGTTCCGCGACGGCGACCCCGCGCCCGACGCTCCCCACGAGGAGGCCGGCACCCCCGATTACACCGACTACAAGCTCCGCGACTACTTCTCGTCGCTGGAGACGAACAACGTCACCCAGCGCGTCCGCGTCGACGGCTGGTGGAACAAGATGACGATGGCGCACGGCTGTTACTGGAAGAAGTGCAGCTTCTGCGACGTCCACCTGGCGTACGTCGGCAACTACGAGACGCAGTCGGTGAAGGCGCTGGTCGACAAGGTCGAGGAGATCATGGCCCAGACCGGGCACAGCGGCTTCCACTTCGTCGACGAGGCGATGCCGCCCAAGATCATGCGCGACTTCGCCATCGAGGTCCTGCGCCGCGACCTCCACATCTCGTGGCACGGGATGATGCGCTTCGACAAGGCGTACACGCCCGAGCTGTGCCGCCTGCTCGCCGCGTCGGGGCTGGTCGCGATCTTCGGCGGCCTGGAGGTCGCCTCCGACCGCCTGCTCACGCTCATGGAGAAGGGCACGTCGGTCGACCAGGTCACGCGCGTCGCCAAGAACTTCAAGGACGCCGGCATCCGCGTCCACGCTTACATCATGTACGGCTTCCCGACGCAGACGGAGCAGGAGACGATCGACGCCGCCGACGTGGTGCGCCAGCTGTTCAAGCACGGCCTGGTCAGCTCGGCGAGCTGGGCGAAGTTCGGCGTGACGCCGCACAGCCCGGTCGGGCGCGACCCGGCGAAGTACAAGATCGAGTTCCTGCCCATGCCCGAGGGCGCGTTCGTGGAGCAGATCATCCCGCACCTCGACCCGACGGGCGCCAACCACGATCTCTATTCCGACGGCCTGTCCGAGTCGTTGAAGTACTGGTCCCTGGGGTTCCACCACGACACGCCGACGGAGAACTGGTTCAACTTCCCGGTCCCGCCGGTGAGCATCGACCGTAATTGGATCGCGCGCATCCTCGAGAACCACGCCGCGCAGCAGAGGTTCGACAGCGGCGCGCGCGACCGGCGCGTCATCTGGCTCGGCGTCAAGCCCAGCCTGCGCCCGCTGCCGGCGGAGCCGGGGCAGCCGCCGATGGCGACGCTCGTGCTGCACCAGGGCATGGGCGACCACGGCCTGGTGATGTCGATGGCGTGGGCGACTTGGCTCATGGGCATCCTCGACCGCTGCCGCCCCGACGCCGACCATCCGGTGTACGTGTCGGAGCTGGAGCACTCGTGGGACCTCGGGCTGGCGGCGCTGGGCCTCTACGGCGCGACGCCGTCGTTCGAGGAGTTCCTCCACACGCCCGTGTGGGCGACGCTGCAGGAGCGCGGGTTGATCCTGACCCAGCACCAGCGGCGCGTGATCTGGACCGGCGCGGCGCCGACGGTGCGCCACTCGCCGCCCGAGCCCGTCGCCGAGCTGGTGCTGCAGGAGGCGGAGGCGCCCCTCGCGCTGAAGATGCCGCCGCGGTGGGCGACGTGGCTGGCGCAGGTACTCGAGCGCAGCCAGCCCGACAAGACGGCCATCGTCGACCTCGACGAGCTCAAGCGCCTGTGGACCAACGACGTCGTGCCCAGCGAGGAGCGCTACCTGAAGTTCGCCGACTTCCTCCGCTCGCCGGTGTGGAACAGCATGCGGACGGCGGGGCTGACCGTGTTCTAGCCTACGACCACACGGTCACCGCGTACGCGCACACCCACGGCGAGATGAACAGCACCGCGTCGACGCGGTCGAGGATCCCGCCGTGGCCGGGGAGGATGTTCCCCGAGTCCTTCACCCCGAACGATCGCTTGAGCATGCTCTCGACGAGGTCGCCCGACTGGCCGATCGCGCCGCCGACCACGCTGATCACCGCGCCGTGGCCCCAGCCGAGCGCGGGGAAGTACCACAAGTTCGCCAGCGCCGCGCCGCCGAACGAGCCGACCAGCCCGCCGATCGCCCCCGCCCACGTCTTGCCCGGGCTGACGGCCGGGTAGAGCTTCGCCTTGCCGAACAGGCGGCCCGCGAAGTACGCCGCCGTGTCGCCGAACCACGCGATCATCAGCGTCAACAACACCCAGCTCCCCGACATCGCCTTGAGCCGCGCGATGAACGTGAGGAGGAGGCCGGCGTAGGTCCACCCGGCGATCGTCAGCGCGAGCCGCGGGCCCGCGACGGCGAGGTCCTTGAACCGGAACAGAAAGTACAGCGACGGGGCGATGACCGCGAGCGGCCAGGCGAGCGCGCCCGCGCCTCCGCCCCAGATCGCCAGCGCCGCGACTGCGGCGCCGCCCGCGACGCAGAACGCGCGGTCGATCCGGTCCGCCTCAGGGAACGCCATGCCGAACCACTCGTGGACGCACAGCGCGCACGCCGCGGTCACCACAGCGAAAAACGCCTCGTTGCGCGACCACAAGATGGCGAGGAGGAGCAGCGGCACCAGCGGCGCCACCGTGATCACCCGCAGCGCCAGGTTGCCGAGCTTCATGCGCGCGAGCGGACGGGGAGCTGCTCGGACGTGAGGCCGAAACGCCGCTCGCGTCCCTTGTAGGCTTCGAGCGCGCGCGAGAGATCGGCGCGGCGGAAGTCCGGCCACAGCGTATCGGTGAAGTACAGCTCCGCGTAGGCGCACTCCCACAGGAGGAAATTGGAGATGCGCTGCTCGCCGCTGGTGCGGATGATGAGGTCGAGCGGGGGCAGATCGTTGGTCGGGAGGTAGAGCGAGATCGTGTTCTCGTCGAGGCGGTCCTCCGGCACGCCCGCGCCGAGCGCCGCGCGCACCGCGTCGATGATCGCCTCGCGCCCGCTGTACGACAGGGCCAGACACAGCGTCATGTCGCGGTTCTTCGCCGAGTCGGCGATGAGCTCGTCGAGCGGATCGCGCACCAGCGACGGCAGGCGCTCGAGCCGGCCGATCGCGCTGAGGCGGATGCCGTTGTCCATGATCTCGGGACGTTCCTCGATGAGGTAGTCGCGCAGGAGCTGCATCAGCGCCTGCACCTCCTCGGGCGGACGCTGCCAGTTCTGCGACGAGAACGCGTAGAGCGTCAGCGCGGGGAGGCCGAGCTGCCGCGCCGCGCGCACCACGTCGCGGACGCTCTGCGCGCCCTCGCGGTGGCCGTCGATCCGGGGGAGCTGCCGGCGCCTGGCCCAGCGGCCGTTGCCGTCCATGATGATGGCCACGTGACGCGGCAGCTCCGATTGCATGTCCGCGAGCGAATACCACGCCGGACCCGCCGTTGCAAGAAGGGGGCTGATCTCGTAAGTTTGCGGCATGAAGACCAAAGAGGACATCGAGTCCTTCCTCGTCCAGGCGGGATTGCCGCATCAGGAGGTACAGGAAGGGACCTGGGTCGTGGGCGGGGAGGATGACGCGCACAAGATCGTCCTCAGGCTCGAGCCCCCCGTGCTCGTGTGCCGCATCAACGTGATGGACGTGCCCGACCGCGACAAAGAGGAGCTGTTTCGGACGCTTCTGTCGCTGAATGTGTCCGACATGCTGCACGGCGCCTACGGCCTCGAGGACAACAAGGTGATCCTCACCGACGCGCTCGAGCTGGAGAATCTCGACTTCAACGAATTTCAGGCCACCGTAGAGGACATTGCGCTCGCGGTCGTGTCGCACCATCCACTGCTCGCCAAGTTCCGCGAGCCGGCGGCGGCGTAGGTCGGGGCAGGAATCCACGAAAGGGGAGATGTAATGGGAATCTTTTCGCGCCTTGGGTCCCTCATCAAATCGAACATCAACGACCTCATATCGAGGGCCGAAGACCCGGAAAAGATGCTCAACCAGGTCCTCCTCGACATGAAGAACAGCCTCGTCGATGCGAAGAAGCAGGTGGCGGTGGCCATCGCCGACGAGAAGCGGCTGCAGAAGCAGTACGAGGGCGAGCAGGAGAAGATCAAGGACTGGGAGCGCAAGGCGATGCTGGCGGTGCGCGCCGGCGACGACAGCCTCGCCAAGGAGGCGCTCGTGCGCAAGCAGGAGCACGAGACGCTGTCGACGCAATTCCAGCAGCAGTGGATGGCGCAGAAGGCGGCCGTCGACAAGCTGAAGGAAGCGCTGCGCATGCTCAACACCAAGATCGAGGAGGCCAACCGCAAGCGGAACATCCTCATCGCGCGGAAGAAGCGCGCCGAGGCGCAGAAGACGATCGCCAACACGATGTCGGGGCTGTCGGACACGAGCGCGTTCGACACGTTCGATCGCATGGCGGCGAAGATCGATCAGCTCGAGGCGGAGGCCGAGGCGGGCTCCGAGCTGGCGGGCGAGATCAGCGGCGACTCGCTCGAGGCGAAGTTCCAGAAGCTCGAGACGGGCGGCTCGGTGCAGGCGGACACGGCGCTCCTCGAGCTCAAGGCGAAGATGGGGCTCGGGCCGGGGCCGACGCAGGAGAAGGCGGCGCTCCCGCCGCCGTCCCAGCCGGCGGCGACGCCGACCGCGGCCGCCGGCGCGTCGTCGCTCTCCGCCGAGGATCTCAAGGAGCTCGAGGACCTCGATCTGGGCGAGGCCGAGAGCGCAACCAAGAAGTAGGATTCGTCCACGCCCTTGTGAACCCGCGTTCACGACGCAGGGTTCTATGAAGTAAAATCCCCTATTTACGAATATCTGCCCGTGGCATGACGCGTGCTAGATTCAGCGGCATGCAGCGACTCGTCGTTCTGTGCGCGCTTCTGTCCGCCGGTTCGATCGGCGCGCAGGAGCTTCCGCCCCAGGCTCCTCCTCCCAGCACATCGCCGCTCAAGCTGGTGGCGATCATGCTCGATACGGGGCAAGTGTTGCTCTGGAACGAATCGGGCGGCGAGTACCAGCTGGCCCGCGTGGGGGACGAGGTCGAGGAGTGGCGCGTCATCTCGGTCGTGCCGGAGGCCAAGCGCGTCATCGTGCTGAGGAAGGGCGTGCGCGACGAGCTGTATCTCGTGCAGATGCCCCGCGCGAACGCCCCTGCGGATCCTCGGCTCCCGCGCATGGCGCCGGTGATCATCACTGACCCCCCAGCGCTCGCGCCGGCGCCCGCACACGTCGAGACGCCCGCGCCCTTGCCCGCGCCCGCGCCCGCGCCCGTCGTCGGGACGCCCGCGCCCGTGCCCGCGCCCGCGCCCGTCGCCGGGACGCCCGCGCCCGCGCCCGTGCCGATGCCCGCGCCCGGGCAAGTCTATTCGCCAGCCCCGTCCGCCCCGGTGAACCCGTACGCCGCGCCGGCGCCCGCACCCGCGCCCTTCGTCGTGACGCCCGCGCCCGTGCCCGCGCCCGCGGGGCAGCCCGCCGCGCCCATGAACCCCTACGCAGCGCCGCCCGCGCCCGTCACCGCCGCGCCCGCGCCCCCGGGCCAGCCCGCCGGGCCCATGAACCCCTACGCCGCGCCCGTGCCCGCGCCCGCGCCCGCCGCGCCCATGAACCCCTACGCGACGCCCCCGCCGCAGGCCGCCCCCGCTCCCACGCCGCAGCTTCCCGTCGGACCGCCGCCGCCCGCGCCGCTCGCGACGCCGCCCCCCGCCGCCGACCCGAACTCGGCCGCGCCCCCGCCGCTCCCCATCGAGTCCAAGACCATGACGCGCGCCGAGCTCAACCGCGAGCTGCGCGACTTCGATCGCCTGCTCGCCGGCATCAGCGTCGCGCAGGCCCCCGGCGGCGGCTTCGTCCTCACCCGCGTCGACCCGCGCTCGTGGGTGCACAAGATCGGCCTGCGCTCCGGCGACGTGGTGCGCACGGTCGCCGGCGAGCCGGTCTCCACGCTCGAGGACGCCGCGCGCGTGTACGCGCGCCTCGGTTCGCTCGACACGTTCATCGTGGTTGTCGAGCGAGGTCAGCAAAAGCTGCTCCTCTCCTATTCGGTCAGGTAGTAGTCTTCGGGCGAATGTTCGCCCGACGCCTCGTTCTCCTCTCCGTCGCCGCCTGCAGCAACACGCTTCCCGCCTCCGGGAACCGCGAAACGGTCGCCGCGGTGCCCACCGCCGCCACCGCCGCGCAATCCGGCGAGCCGGCCAAGACCATCGACCAGGGGACATTCGCGTTTCTGCTGTCCGGCAGGCCGGCCGGCGAGGAGACCTTCCATGTCGTGGCCGCGGGGGACGGACGCCAGCTGCGCACCAAATCGACGCTCCTCCGCGGCGACGAAGCGGTGGTCACGGAGACGTCCCTGCGCCTCGACGCCGACATGCGCGTGGTCGGCGGCGAGATCACCGTCGTGGCCGGCGCCACCACCCGGCACCTCACGCTCAAGCGCGACGGCGACCACCTCATAGCATCGTCCCCCGGCCAGCCCGACACGAACGACGTCGGCGACCTGTTCGTCATGAACGGCGTCGCCGCCCACGTGGGCGTGGCCTGCTGGCTCGGCGGGACCGAAGACCGGGAGGTGTCGCTCTTCCCCGGCCTCACCGTGACGCTGGGGGCGGTGCAGTCGGAGCAGCTCGTCGTCGACGGACGGGGCGTGGATCTGCGCCTCGTCCCCGTCTCGGGAGCGGTCGCGGTCGACGTGTACTGCGACGGACAGAAGCCGATCCTGATCGACCAGGGGGGCGCGTTCACCGCCGTCCGGGACGGCTACCAGGGCCTTTTGGCGCTCGTCGCCCGGCCTCCGGCCAAGCCGGACCTCCCGCCCGAGGTCGAGGACCTGCCGCGCACGGTCGCCGTCGACGGCGCGAAGCTCGGCTGCTCGCTGATGGTGCCGCGGCGGCCCCGGGGCGCCAAGGCGCGCCCCCTGCCGGCGGTCTTCTTCCTGAGCGGCAGCGGGCCCGAGGATCGCGACGAGGACACCGTCGGGCCGGGCGGCGTGAAGACGTCGATCTTCCGACGCATCGCGATCGCGCTCGCGCGCGCGGGCGTCGCCTCCCTGCGCTGCGACGACCGCGGCGTGGGCGAATCGACCGGGACGCTCGCGGGGGCGACGCTCGACACGTACGTCGCCGACGCGGTGGCGCAGGCGCGGGCGCTGCGCAAGGAGCCGGGGACGATCGATCCGGCGCGCATCGGCGTCATCGGGCACTCCGAGGGCGGCACCGTCGCCCCGCTCGCGGCCGTGCGCGCCAACCTGCGCGCCGTCATCCTCCTCGCCGCGCCCGGGCGTCCGCTCGACCAGCTGATCCTCGATCAGAGCGCGTACATGCTGCGCCGGGCGGGCATGTCCGACGCCCAGATCGCCAAGGAGATCGAGCGCGGGCGCCGGATCTACGCGGCGATCCGCGAAGGGAAGCCGTATCCCGAGGACACGCGCCCGGAGGAGAGGAAGCAGTTCGACGCGATCCTGCCGTGGCTCGTGGGCCAGCTTCGCCACGACCCCGCGGCGGCGGTGGCGAAGCTCACCGTTCCCGTGCTCGTCGCCCAGGGCGGGAAGGACTTCCAGGTCTCACGCGCCGACGCGGAGGCGCTGCGCGCCGCGCTCGCGCGCAACCGCGACGCTGCGTTCAAGTTTTACCCCGAGCTCTCGCACATGTTCGCGCCCGTCGCCAAGGGCACATTGGCGGACTACTCCGACCCCAGCCTACAGGTGGATCCGGTGTTCCTGGCCGACGTCGCGGCGTTCGCACGGAAAAGCCTCGGGGCGCCTTGACCCCCTGACGGCCGGCGCGTAGGCTAGATGCTGGCCGAGGATTTTCGTGCGGTTGGTGTCCTTCCCCCGTCGTTCCCACCGTTTTTCACCCTTGGAGACATCATGGAGTTTGTCGACCGCCAGATCACGTGCGTAGACTGCGGGCAGCCGTTCGTGTTCACTGCGGGTGAGCAGGAGTTCTATCAGAGGAAAGGTTTCCGAGAAGAGCCGAAGCGCTGCAAGGTGTGCCGCGAGGCGCGCAAGGCCAAACGCTCCGGCGGGTTTCCGGATGCGGGTCAGACCGGGGGAGGCGGAGGACGTGGCGACGACATGGGGGACGATTACGGCAACCGCGCCATGGGTGGGGGCGGGGCCCCGCGGCGCGGCGGCGCCCCGCGCGAGATGTTCGATGCGGTCTGCGCGCAGTGCGGCGTCGAGACGAAGGTGCCGTTCAAGCCGACGCCCGGGCGGCCGGTATATTGCCGCGATTGCTATTCTTCGCGTCGGGTCGGCGCCTGAGATCCGGACCGGCTTTGACCGGTCCGGATGGATCCGTTACGCTGAATGTCGTGGTTCGATTGAGCCTGCCCCTCTCCCAGAGATCGGACTGGGTCAAGGTCTTCGATCCCATGAGCGGCGACCTGTTCGTGCCGATCGCGACGCCGCCCGATGCCGGCACGGACGTCCGGATCGATCTCACCGTTTCGAAAGGCGGACCACGCGTGATCCTGCGCGGACAGGTCCAGTGGAGCCGGGCCGATGGGGACCCCAAGAACCCAGCCGGGTGCTCGGTCAGCCTGGCGACGACCGAGCGTGAAAAGATAAACTTCCTGAACGGCTACGTGCGCGGGGGGATCCTGAACCGCCGCGAGAAGCGCCGCCTGCCCCTGCGGCTGCCGGTGACCTTCGGGGGCCTGTCGGGTCCAGTCGAGACCCACACGCGCGACATCAACGACGAGGGCATCTTCATCGTCACCGATTCGCCTTTACCCGAGGGGACGATCGTCCATTTCGTCGTCGTGCCGCCCGCGCACGCGCCCCTCGAGATCAAGGGCGTCGTGTCGCATACCGTGCTCGTCACCGATGAGGATGTGCCCGGGATGGGCATCCGCTACACGCTCGACGCCGCGCGCCAGGAGGAGGTCACCGCAGTCGTGGACGAGCTGGAGGCCGCGTTCCTGGCGGGGACGCTTCCGGAAGAAGTGCTGATGTAGGCGCGTCTCACGCCGTCTTCCGGGGCCCGGCGTTCTTCACGTTCGCGTCGAGCCAGGTCAGCATCTCCCACATCACGTGGAGGATCGTTTCGCGCGCGCGGTAGCCGTGGGCCTCGGCGGGCAGGAACACGAGGCGCGCGCGCTTGCCCAGCCCCTGCAGCGCCTCGAACAGCCGCTGGGACTGGATGGGGAACGTGCCCTGGTTGTCGTCGGAGTCTCCGTGGATGAGGAGGAGCGGCTCGTCGATCTTGTCGGCGTACCCGAACGGAGACATCTCCTGGTACACCGCGCGCGCCTCCCAGTAGCTGCGCTCCTCCTGCTGGAAGCCGAACGGCGTGAGCGTGCGGTTGTAGGCGCCGCTGCGGGCGATGCCGGCGCGGAACAGGTCGCAGTGGGCGAGGAGGTTCGCCGTGGTGAACGCGCCGTAGCTGTGGCCGCCGATGGCGATGCGCTCGCGATCGGCGACGCCGAGGCGCACGACCTCGTCGACCGCGGCGCGGGCGCCGGCCACGAGCTGCTGCACGTAGGTGTCGTTCGGCTCGGCCTTCCCCTCGCCCACGATGGGGAACGACGGGTTGTCGAGGATCGCGTACCCCTGGGTGAGCAGGAACAGCGGCCCGCCGGGGTTGACCTGGACGAACCGGTTCGGCGACGCGCGCACCTGCCCCGCCGCGTCGGCGCTCTTGAACTCCGTCGGATACGCCCACATGAGCAGCGGCAGCGGCTTGTCCTTCCCCGGCTGGAAGCCCGGCGGCAAGTACAGCTTGGCGTTCAGCTTCACGCCGTCGGCGCGCGCGTAGCGGAGGAGGCGCATCTCCGCCCCGGCGAGCTGCGGATAGGGATGGGGGAAGCGGGTGAGCTGGCGCGCGTCCTTGTCGCCGCGCAGCCAGTACTGCGGGGGCTCGGCAGCCGATTCGCGCCGGGTCACGAAGCGCGTCCCCTCGATCGTCGCGATCACGCGCTCGTAGTAAGGGTCCTCGGCGCGCCACAGCCGCTCGCCCTTGCCGGTGCGCGGATCGAAGCGGTCGAGGAACGGGCGCTCGCCCTCGGGGGACGCTCCGTCGCCGGCGAGGAGGAGCGAGCCGTCGGCGGCGCGCGCCATCACCAGCGTGCCGCGCGCCGTCGGCGCCAGCGCGGGGTCGCCCGGGTCGTGATACGCGTCCTCGTACGAGCGATCCCAGATGAGCCGCGGCGCCTGGGCCGGATCGGCCGGCGCCACCGCCCACGTCCGCTCGCGGCGGTCCTGCCAGCGCCGCTCGACGATCAGGGCCAGGGAGGCGTCGCCCCAGCGCACCCCGCGGTACCGCATCCCGAGCTTCGCCAGCGATGCGGGCGCGGCGAAGGGCGCGGCCGCGCACAGGAGCTCGTCGCGCACCTCGGCCGGCGCCTTGGGGTCGCCGCCGTCGCGCGCCTCCACCCAGCACGCCGTCGCATCGGCGTCGGCGCGCCACTCCGCGTCGCGCGGCCCCACGCGCACGGCGTCGAACGCGGTCGGGACGTCCTCGGCGAGCGGGTTGTCGGCGATGCGCTTCACCGGCGCGCCGGCGGCGCTCCACACGTCGATCCGCTCGGGGAACCGCTCGTACGGCACGCGGTAGGAGAACGGCTTGTGGATCGAGCGCACGAGGAGGTACTTGCCGTCGGGCGACGGCCTCGCCGCCAGGATCAGGTCGGGCTTGCCGATGCGCTCCACGCGGCCGTCGAGCCCGACGCGCGCCACCTGCACGGTGAGGTAGTGCGCGAACGCGGCCTCGTCGTCGGCGTTCTTGAGCAGATCCTGGAACGTGTGCGCCGGTTTCTTCTTGCCGTCGGCCGCGAGCACGACCGGGCCGACGGGGACGGTCGTCGCCGCGGGCGGCCTGCCGCGGCCGTCGGGGACGAGCCGGCACACCAGGCCGCGCGAGTCGGGCAGCCAGTGGCACGGGGCGCCCTGGATCGCCGACAGCCGCACCGGCGCAACGCGGGTCGCCCGGCGGGCGGCGACGTCGGCGATCCACAGGCCCACCGCCCTGTCGTCGGTGACCGTGACGGCGATCTTCTTGCCGTCGGGCGAGAACGCCACGTCGCCGAGCGCGGCGCCGGCGGGGAACCCGGCGATGGGGCGCGGCGTCGCGCGCGCGTCGACGAGATCGAGGAGCGACAGCGCGCGCAGGCGGGGTCGCCGCGCCGCGGCGTCGAGCTTCGGGTAGAAGCGCAGGCCGCCCAGCCGGAGCTGGGGCGCGGCCACCTCGTCGATCGGCGGTAGCGCGGGCGCCTCGGCGAGAAGGAGCGTCCGGCGATCGGGGGACAGCATCGCCGTCGGCGTGGGCGGAGCGTCCACGAGGTCGACGATGGTCTTGGGTGGGAGCCGGTAGGGCTCGTCGGCGAGCGCCGGCGTCGCGCGAAGCGTTGCAAGGAGGACGACGAGGGCGAGCGAAGCGCGCATGGACGCGCGTTATAGCATCGACACGAGCTGGCGGGCGGCGTCCCCCCACGGCAACGTCCCCTCGAGCTCGAGGAAGCGCTCGAGGTGCGTGCGGGCCTGGGCGACCGCGCCGATGCGCGCGAGGAGCAGCCCGAGGTTGTAGTGCACGTCGGCGAATCCCGGCGAGGCGGCGGCGACGCGGCGATACTCGGAGAGCGCAAGCTCCGTATCGTCTAGATCAGCGTAAAGATTGGCTAAATTGAAGCGCGCCTCGGGCTGTTCGGGATCGAGCGCGAGCGCCTTCTCGTAGGCGAGGCGCGCCTCGCCTAGCCGGCCGCGCCGCTCGTGGACGTTCCCGAGGTTCGTCCACGCGGCCGCGAACGAGGGGTCGAGGCGCAGCGCCCGCTCGTAGAGGCGCACGGCGCGACCGTCGTCCCCCTCGTCCTCGCACGCGGCGGCGGCGAGGAAGCAGCCGTAGGCGGTTTCCGGCTCGGGCTCGCGGAGCGGCACGACCTCGCCGGGGAGGAGGCTCCTCACGGCGAACGACAGGACGAGCTGGCCCGTCGCCGGCTGAAACGCGCCGTCCTCGTCGACGACGACGAGCTCCTCGCCGTCGGACACGACGCGCACCGACGCGAGCGGCCGCCCGGGCAGGAGCCGGCGGAGCGCCTCGAGGTGCTTGCGCACGCGCTGGGTGGGGAGCCCGGCGTCGCAGAGCTCGCGGGCGACCTTGACGGCGACGAGATCTTCGAACGTGTAGAAGAAGCGCCCCTTCTCGCGCACCGACGGGCCGACGAGGCCGGTCTGCGCCCAGTAGCGCAGGCGCGCGGCGGGCACGCCGATGAGCTCGGCGGCCTCGCTCACGCCGAGCACGAGGCCTCCACGTCGAGGTCGATGTGGACGCACGAGCCGGCGGCGCGGGCGCGCAGCTCCACGTCCACGCGCGCGAGCGGGCGCGCGGCGCGGGCGCGGGCGGCCTCCTCGGCGACGGCGCGGGCGCGGGCGGCGACGCGCGCGTCGCGCGCGACGAGCTCCGCCACGCGAAGCGCGGTGGCCGCGTCGCACACGTCGCGCACCTTGTCGGCCAGGCGCTCGAGCGGAAGGGTGATCATCGTCGAGCCGAACCACTCCGCGCCCTGCCATTGTCCCTCGGTGAGGACGTCCGCCCGCTGGAACAGGAGCTCGATGGCGGGCGTGGCCAGGTGCACGCGGATCTCGCGCTCGAACAGGGAGACGCGCGTGGCGCGGGCCATCGGCATCCGCGGAGGGAACGCGACGACCGTGTCTGCGCGACGCCCCATGGAGCCGAAATGCTATCAACCGGCGCGGGCGATCGCGAGTTTTCAGCTGTACTGGCGGCCGGCGGCGCGGCCGACCTGGACCTTGGCGGGTCGGATCACGCGGTCGCCGACGGAGTAGCCGGGCTCCGTCTCCGACACCACCACGCCGTCGAGCGCCGGGTCGGGAACCGGGACCACCGCGACCGCGTCGTGGAGGCGCGGGTCGAAGCGGTCGCCGACCGCCGATCGCCGCTCCAGGCCGAACTCGGTGAGCGCGGCCAGGAACTGGGCGTGCACCAGCTTGACGCCGTCGAGCCACGGGCCCGGGGCCGCCTCCCCGGCGGCGATCGACCGCTCGAGGTTGTCGAGCACGGGCAGCAGCTTCTCGAGGACCTGGCCCTTGTACAGCTCGAGCTTGCGCTCGGCGTCGCGGCGCACGCGCAGCTTGGCGTCTTCCAGCTCCGCCAGGGCGGTGCGCAGCGTCTCGACGTCGACCGTGCTCATGCCCGGTGAAGGTAATCCCCCGACGCGGCCGGTCAAGGGGCGAAACACCCGACGCGGAAGGTATGCTCCCCTCATGAGGCTCGTCGTCCCGCCGCCCGCGGGCGCCCGCGCGGCGCCACATCCGCGCGGGACGATGTACGAGCTGGCCGGCGGGGCGGGGCGGCTGCTCCTGTCTCCGCTGTTCCCCTACCCCGTCGAGCCGGACGCGTGGATCGCGCGCGCGCTGGTGGAGGACGCGGCGCCCGGCGAGACGCCGCGCGATCTGGTGTCGCTGCCGCTGCGCGTAATCGACGGATGGGACGCGTCGCTCGTCGAGGCGCACGTCGGCGCCGAGCTGCGCCTGGTCGTCCTGTATCGGTTCGTGGACTACGGCGCGGCGGCGGTCGCGCGGTTGTCCGGCCCGGGGACGGAGCAGCGGGACGCGACGCTGAACGCGCTGCAGCACGGGCGGCCGGAGGTGGCGCGCGACGGCACCGCGTGCCTGGCGGAGCTGTTCGAGGGCGTGTCGGGGCAGGTCCCGCCGGGGGACGCGACGGGCGCGTCGCTGGCCGGCGCGAAGCGCTGGTCCTCCGGCGGGGACGCGGTGTTCGAGCTGGTGGGCGGCGCGGCGGCGGGGTACGTGCGGGTCCACGCGCGCATGCCGCTGCGCCCCATCCACGCGCTCGTGACCGAGATCTTCCAGGCGTCCCCCGGCGCGCGCCTCATCGCGCCCAGGCAGCTCGTCACCGCCGAGGGCGAGTACGCGGCGGCGTTCGGCGTGGCGACCGCGGCGCAGGAGCGCGCCGTGGCGTTCGTCGTGGGCGACGAGCACATGTCCGTCGTCGACGGTGTCGCGCGCCGGCCGGAACAGCTCGCGCCCCTGCGCCGGGCGGTCGTCGAGCTGGCGCGCGCGTGCTGCCTCGGGCTGGGCGGCGACCGCCGGCGGCGGTTCTTCTACGCGCCGCCGCCGGGATGGACCGGGATCCGCCGGGCGCACGAGACGCTGTGGATCCCGCCCGATGCCGGGCAGACGCGCGCGACGCTGACCGTGCTCGACGCGTGGCCCGCGCGCGAGACGCCGGCGTCGCTGGAGCACCGGCGGACGTTCGATGCGCTGCCCGCCTATCTCGCGGACGTTCCGCCGTCCGCGCCGGCGCCGCTGGCGACCGCCGACGGCGCAACCGGAGAGATCGTCATGCGCGCGGCGGCGCCGCTGGCGCGCGCCGACGCCGCGGTGCGCGACCCCGCCTGGACCTACCGGCTCGAGCTCGCCTGCCGCATCGACGATCTGGAGAGACTCCTGCCGGTGCTCGCCCAAACGGCGACGTCGGTGCGATCGTTGCCGGCCGTCCGGGTGTAACCTCGGATCGACGTGGCGCGCGCACGCTCCATCGTGCTCGGCGTGATCCTCATCACGGCCGGTTCCGCCTGCGGTGTCGGCGCGATCTCCTCGACGGACGGCGGTCCCGACGCCGCGAGCCCCGACGGCGTCCCGAGCGGCGCAGACGCCGCCGTCGATGCGACGCCGGCGCTCCCGACCTGCGCCTGCTACTACGGCGCCGGCCTGTATTGCGGCGCCGGGATCCAGATCTACGGCGCGAGCGCCGGCTGCACCGTTCCCGGCCTCGGTCAAAACCTCGGCAACCTCTACACCTGCGCCGGGAGCGCCAGCGCGCCGGGGACGTGGACGGTCTCGCAGACGTGCGCCGCCGCCGGTTGCATCGTCGCCCCCCCCGGCGTCAACGACAGCTGCAAAAGCACGAACGAGTACTACCTGCCGTGGGCCCGCGGCGTCACCTACAGGTGCACGCAGGGCAACAATCAAGGCAGTCACACGGGGGCCGGCGCGTACGCGTGGGACTTCGGCCTCCCGACATCGACCCCGGTGTGGGCCGCTCGGGCCGGAACGGTCAGCCTGGTGCAGTTCCTCGGCTCCGGCGACCCTTGCTGGAACGGAGTGAACCCGGCGTGCACGTCTTGCGTCTCGCAGACCGACGGCGTCACCGACTGTCTCAACCGCGGCAACTACGTCGTCGTCGACCACGGCGACGGCACGCAGGCCTTGTACCTCCATCTCTGGGAGGTCGACGTCCGCCCGGGCCAGGCGGTCGCCCTGGGACAGGTCATCGCGAAATCCGGCGACAGCGGCTGCTCGTGCGGGGCGCACCTCCACTACATGGTCTCGCGGGCGAGCGGCACCAACTATTACTCGCAGTCGATTCCCAGCATGTTCGTGGAGGCCGGCGTCCCGGTGACCGGTCAAGCCGTCACGTCGCAGAACCCGTAGACCGCTAGGGCCCGAGCCCGCACGCCCTCTCGAGCTCCGCCAGCATCGCGTCGTCGCGGTCGGCGAGCGACCGCGCGCGCGCGTCGGCGGCGCGAGCGGCGTCGCGGCGGCCCACCATGCAGTAGAACCGCGCCGTGAGGTACGCGTTCCACGCCAGCGCGCGGGCCGCGCCGTGTCGATCGATCGGCGCCGGCGTGTCGAGGAGGCGCAGGAGGTCCGCGGCGGCGCGGGCGTCGGCGGCCTCGTCCGGCAAGGCGCCGTAGTGCGCGACGGGCCCGTGCGGCGCCAGGCGGGCCACCGCCGGGTCGTCGGGCGCGAAGTCCATCGCCAGCTCGAATGCGATCGGGCGCGCCGGCAGCGCCGCGACCGGCGTGGGCGCGCCGCCGCGGAGGGGCGCGTCGAGGAGCGCCGCCAGCTCGGGGTGCCGGCGCTTCACCACATCGGCGGCGAACGGATGAGTCAGGAAATTGCGATCGACGATCGTCACGTCGGGCCGCTCGCCGGCGAGCGACCACAGGATGAACGTCGTCTCGTTGAACGACGTGAGGAGCAGCGTGCGCGGCGGCAGCGGGTCGAGCACGGCGCGCCCGTAGCCCTCGGCGGCGTAGGCGCCGCGCAGCGACACCGGATGCGCGAGGTGCCAGAACGCCAGGGCGAACGCGAGCGGCGCGAGCGCGCGCGGCACCGCGGCGGCGGCGAGCGCGACCAGCGCCGCCAGCGCGGGGAGGAGATAGCCGAGCGCGTCCGGGTTGTCGAAATCGAATCCGACCAGCGCCCGGCCCGCGGCGCCGGCGGCGGCGACCCCCACGAGCAGCAGCCCCGCGGCGCGGGTCTCGCGCCGCCGCACGAGCACGTACGCGCCGACGAGCGCCAGCCCCGCGCCCACGAGCGTCAGCCCGCGCGTCAGCGCCGTGGCGACGTCGCCGGCCCGGACGGCCAGCGGCTCCGGCTGGCCGAGCGACTTCTGGAACGCGCGCGCGCTCACCGTCCACCAGAAACGATCGACGCGGTTGGGATCGCCCCAGTCGACCGCGGTGCCGGCACGGAGCGGCAGATAGAGGAAGGCGCACAGTCCCAGAAGCCCCGCGGCGGCGAGGCGGCCGCCGGCGGCGACGCCGGGGCGGCCGGCGAGGACGTACGCGGCGGCCGGCACGGCGAACGCGAGCCCGATGTACGGGTGGACGGTCAGCGCCAGCCCCGTCGCCAGCGCCGCGGCGAGCGCGCGGCCGCGCAGCGCCTCGTCGAGCGCGAACAGGAGGAGCGCGGCGGTGAGCGCGTAGACCTCGGCGCGGATCGACTGCTCCCACGCCGCAGCCGCGAACGCGAACGCCAGCGCGGCGGCCGCGCCCACGACGGGTCCGCGCAGGCGGGCGACGAGGCGGTACAGCATGGCGGCCGCGGCGGCCCCCGCGATCGCCGACGCCAGGTTCACGCGGAACGCGATGTCCCCGATCGGCAGGTAGGCGACCGCACGCCCGAGAAGGGCCGCCAGCGGCTGCCCCGGCGGGTGCGAGATGCCGAGCGTCTGGGCGGCGGCCACGAACTCGGCGGAGTCGAGCCAGCCGACCGCGGGCGCCGCCGTGACGGTGTAGGCGGCGAGCGCGGCGGCGAAGACGATGGGCCCCATTTCGTGCTATTCACATGGCGGGTGCCGTCGGATCTTAGCAAGTTCCCGGTGCTGGTGGTCGACGACGAGGCGGATAACCTCGACGCCTTCCGCTTCAACTTCAAGCGCATCTTTCAGATCCACACCGCGGGGGGCGGCGAGGAGGCGCTGGCGATCCTCGCCGCGACCGACGTCGCGGTGATCATCACCGACCAGCGCATGCCCAAGATGAGCGGGCTCGAGCTGCTGCGCGCCGCCCGCCCCGTCCGCCCCGACGCCGTCGGCATCATCCTCACCGCCTACACCGACGTCGACGTGCTGATCGAGGCCATCAACCTGGGCCACATCTACCGCTACATCACCAAGCCGTGGGACTCCAAGGAGGTGCGCGGCATCCTGCAGCAGGCGATCGAGCGGCATCACCTGGTGCGCGAAAACCAGCGCATGGAGGAGCAGCTCCGCCAGTACACCGGCTACCTCAACCGCGAGATCCACGGAGCGTTCGAGTTCGGCGCGATCATCGGCGAGTCCGGCTCGCTGCGCGAGGTGCTCGCCAAGGTCGAGCAGGTCGCGCCCACGGCGTCGACGGTGCTCCTGCGCGGCGAGACGGGGACGGGCAAGGAGCTCGTCGCGCACGCGATCCACATCAACAGCCCGCGCGAATCCGGCCCGTTCGTGAAGGTGAACTGCGCGGCGCTGGCGCCGGGCGTCCTGGAGAGCGAGCTGTTCGGCCACGAGAAGGGCGCGTTCACCGGCGCGGTGTCGCGCCGGGCGGGTCGGTTCGAGCTGGCCGACAAGGGCACGCTGTTCCTCGACGAGGTCGGCGACCTGCCGATGGAGGTGCAGATCAAGCTCCTGCGCGCGCTGCAGGAGCGCGAGTTCGAGCGCGTCGGCGGGACGGAGACGCTCGAGGTCGACGTGCGCGTGGTCTCGGCGACGAACCGCGACCTCGAGGGGCTCATTGGCGAGGGGAAGTTCCGCGAGGACCTCTACTACCGCCTGAACGTGTTCCCCATCCACCTCCCGCCGCTGCGCGAGCGGCCCGAGGACATCCCGCGCCTGGTCGAGCACTTCGTGGCGAAGTTCGCGCGCACCACCGGCAAGAACGTGCGCGGGTTCTCGCCCGAGGCGGTGGCGACGCTCGGCAACTACCACTGGCCCGGAAACGTGCGCGAGCTGGAGAACGCGGTCGAGCGGGCGATGATCATCTGCCGCGGCCCGGAGGTGACGCCGCAGGATCTGGATTTCGGCCGGCGCGCCGCGACGGCCCCCGGCATCGGCGGGCCCGCCCCGGCGGCGACGCTGCAGCAGGCCTCGGCGCGCCCGCTGTCGGCGCGCCTCCTGGAGGAGGAGAAGCGCGAGATCATGGCGGCGATCGACAAGAACGGCGGCAACATCGCCGGCGCCGCGCGCGCCCTGGGCATCAACCGATCGACGCTCTACTACCGCCTGCGCAAGCACGGCCTCGAGCACCTCCTGCCGACGAAGGTCGTCGGCCCGGGCGAGGAGGCGGGGTCCGCGTGATCATGGGACCGACCGACCCATGACGTGGTACCCCTTGTCCACGTAGACGGTCGTGCCGGTAATCCCCGACGCGAGTGGGCTGGCGAGGAACGCGGCGGTCGCGCCCACCTCGCGCGCGTCGAGCGGCTCGGGCAGCGCCGCGTTCTGCTTGCAGTACTCGATCATCTGCTCGATGAAGCCGATCGCGCTGGCCGCGCGCGACGCCCACGGCCCGGCGGAGATGACGTTGACGCGGTGGCCCCAGCGGCGGCCGGCCTCGTAGGCGAGGACGCGGGTGTCGCTCTCGAGCGCGGCCTTCGCCGACGACATTCCGCCGCCGTAGCCCGGCACGACCCGCTCCGAGGCGAGGTAGGTGAGCGCCACGAACGACCCGCCGGGCCGCACCAGCGGGCCGAGGCGCTGGATCATCGACACGTACGAGTACGCGCTCACGCCCACCGCCGCGAGGTAACCCTTGCGGCTGGTGTCGAGGAGCGGCTTCTTCACCTCCGGGCCGTTCGCCAAGCTGTGGACGACGACGTCGAGGCACGCGTCGCCGAAGTCCGCGCGCAGGCGCGCGGCCAGCCCGTCGACGCTGACGTCGCCGAGGTCGCGGTAGCGCTTGGACTGGGCGAGCTCCGCGGGCAGGTCGGCGGCGGCGTCGAACTCGGCGTCGAGCGGGTAGATGCGCTCGAACGCGAGCTTGCCCCCGCCGGACAGCGCGAGCGACTCGTCGAGCTTGCCCCGCTCGAGCAGCGTCTTGAAGATGCCCAGCGCCGGGGGCCAGGTCCCGACGCACACCGAGGCGCCGGCCTCGGCGAGCGCCTTGGCGATGGCGAAACCGAATCCGCCGTCGTCGGCGACGCCCGCCACCACGGCGCGCTTGCCGCGAAGATCGATGGACAGCATGGCCGGGAAGTCTACCAGCCGAGCGAGAGGCGCGGCGCGAAATGGCCGGCGCGGTCGTGGAGCGCGATCGTCCAGTGCATCCCGTACTGGCCGGGCGGGCTGACCTCGCCGAAGAACACGCCGGTGAGGACGAGCGCCACCAGGTACGCGACGAGCACGTGCCACCAGCGCGACCTGTGGATCGTCCCCAGCGACGTCGCCAGCGCGACGCAAAAGACCGAGAAGGCGAGCCCGAGCGAGACGCCCAGCACGATGGGCTCGGCGCCGGCGGGGATCAGCGGGTGCGTCCCGATCGCCACGGCCCAGACCACGACCTCGGCCGCCGCCGCGGGGCCGCCGCCGGCATAGAGGCTCATCGCGATGGAGTCGGTGACGCGCGGGGCGCCCGGGTCGAGGAGGCGCAGGATTGCGTGGATGATGGCGCCGAGCACGACGTAGTAGACGAACGGCCCGAGCGAGCTCAGAACGGCGGCCACGAGCCCGTCGGCGCCGGGGAGGCCGAGCACCGCCAGCGCGAGCTGCCTGACCGGGCCGACCACGACCGCGGCCGACGCCAGCACGCCCAACGGGTTCATGGCGGCGAGCTCGCCCGCGACCCACGCCTCCGCCGAGCGCGACGGCGAGAACGTGAACGCCCGCACCGTGCGCAGGTAGGCGCGCGCGTCGGCGGCCGCGGCCCGGACGAAGTCGCGGATCCAGTCGGGCGACCGGCGGGGCGCTTCCACCCGCTCACGATAGCCGAACGGGCCGCCCTTGACACGCTAGCAATATGATATCATATTGCAAGCATGTTGAAGGAACGCGAAGTGTCCACCGCCTCGGGGGGTCTCATCCTCGCCGTCCTCCTCCTCGCGCTGGCCGGGATGGCCTACCTGTTCTACCGGGCCGTCCTGGCGCGGGACGTCGGCCTCACCGTCGCGCTGAGCCTCGGCACGGCGATCGACGTCCTGCTCATGGCCGGGCTGTTCATGGTGAACCCCAACGAGGCCAAGGTGCTCCAGCTGTTCGGCCGCTACGTCGGCACCGCGAAGCTCGCCGGGCTCCGCTGGGCCAGCCCGTTCTTCTCCAAGCGGCCGATCTCGCTGCGCGTGCGCAACTTCGAGAGCGAGCGCCTCAAGGTCAACGACCTCGACGGCAACCCCATCGAGATCGCCGCCGTCGTCGTGTGGAAGGTCGTCGACACCGCCGAGGCGCTGTTCCAGGTCGACAACTACGAGCAGTTCGTGCGCGTGCAGAGCGAGGCCGCGCTGCGCAACCTGGCCTCGCGCTACTCCTACGACGCCCACGACGACCAGGGCCACTCCCTGCGCGGCAACCCCGCCCAGATCGTCGACCACCTGCGCCACGAGATCCAGGAGCGCCTCGACCAGGCGGGCGTCCAGGTGCTCGAGGCGCGCATCAGCCACCTCGCCTACGCGCCGGAGATCGCGCAGGCGATGCTGCAGCGGCAGCAGGCCGCGGCGATCATCGCCGCCCGCCAGAAGATCGTCGAGGGCGCCGTCGGCATGGTCGAGATGGCGCTCGACATGCTGTCGCAGAAGCACGTGGTCGAGCTCGACCAGGAGCGGCGGGCGGCGATGGTGTCCAACCTCCTCGTCGTCCTGTGCGGCGAGCGCAACGCGCAGCCGGTGGTCAACGCCGGCAGCCTCTACACCTGATGGCCGAACGCAAGGCCTTCCTCCTGCGCATCGACCCGGCCGTCCTCGACGCCTTGCAGAAGTGGGCCGACGCCGACCTGCGCAGCCTCAACGGACAGATCGAGTTCCTCCTCCGGCGGGCGCTCGCCGCCGAGAAGCGCCTCCCCAGGCGCGCCCGCGAGAGCGGTGTATAATACACCATGCAACCCACCCTCTCCCTGGAGTACCTGCAGAGACTCCCCAAGACCGACCTTCACTGCCACCTCGACGGCAGCTTGCGCCTCCGCACCATCCTCGATCTCGCCGCCCAGCAGAAGGTGAAGCTCCCCGCCCAGGACGAGGACCGTCTGGCGAAGCTCATCTATCCCGGCGAGGAGTGCCAGTGCCTGGAAGACTATCTCAAGGCGTTCGACATCACGCTGGCGGTGCTCCAGACCGAGGAGGCGCTCCACCGCGTCGCGTTCGAGCTCGCCGAGGACGCGGCGCGCGAGAACGTGCGCTACCTGGAGGTGCGCTACTCGCCCATGCTGCACACGCGCAACGGCCTCAAGCTCACCGCGATCGTCGAGGCGGTGCTCGCCGGCCTGCGCGACGCCAAGCGCCGCTACGGGATCCGCTACGGCGTGATCCTGTGCGGCATCCGCTCGATCAACGCCGAGTCGTCGCTGCGCATGGCCGAGCTGTGCGTGGCGTTCAAGAACCGCGGCGTGGTCGCGTTCGACCTCGCCGGCGCCGAGTACAACTTCCCCGCCAAGGACCACAAGGAGGCGTTCCAGCTCATCCTCAACAACAACGTCAACTGCACGGCGCACGCCGGCGAGGCCTACGGTCCGGAATCGATCGCCCAGGCGATCCACTACTGCGGCGCCCACCGGATCGGCCACGGCACGCGCCTGCGCGAGAACGGCGACCTCCTGAACTACGTCAACGACCACCGCATCCCGCTCGAGATCTGCCTCAGCTCCAACGTGCAGACGCGCGCGGTCGCCGACTTCGCCTCGCACCCGCTGCCGCTCTACTTCAGCTACGGGCTGCGCGTGACGATCAACACCGACAACCGTCTGGTCACCGACACCACCGTCAGCAAGGAGCTGTTCCTCGCCCACATCCACTACGGGTTCGGGCTGGAGGACCTGAAGACGATCATCATCTCCGGGTTCAAGAGCGCGTTCCTGCCCTATCGCGAGAAGGCCGACGTGCTGAAAGAGATCAACAAGGAGCTGGAGGCGTTCGTCGAGCCGGTCGCGGACCGGCCGGCGCGCGAGCGCGCCGTCGAGCTCGTCGAGGCCGGGTGCGCCACCGCGGCGCCCGCGCCGCCGCCGCCGCCCGCGCCCCCGATCGGCGAGCCGCGCTCGTCGACCCCCGTCACATGATAGTAAGGCGCATCTGCACCCGCGCCGTCCCCGACAATCCCGTCGTATCGGTCACCGTCAAGCGAATCGTCGCCGGCCGCAGGCCCTGAAAGCGCACCGTGAGGCGCGACGACGCGAACGTGCCCTGCTGCACGCGCATGTCGTCGCCGCTGATGTCCCACGTGTAGGCGAGCGGCAGTCCGCCGTCGGGGTCGTCGATCGGATCGCCGGATCTCGTCCCGTCGAGGACGACGTCCGTCTGGAAATCGTCGTGCTCGGGGATCGCGCCGGGCGTGACGTCGATGCGCGCGATCGGCGCGTGGTCGTTGGACTCGCTGGTGCACGCGCCCGCGGCGAAGGCGAGCGCGAGGAGGAGCCACGGCCGCACGGCGCATAGATTACCAAACGATGACCGCAAGCTGACGCGAGCCTTCCTATGTTTCGGGCAATGGAAGATCGCATCAACTGGTGGAAGTCCGCCCCGTTCCTGGGCGTGCACGTCGCCGCCGTCGTCGGCGTCGCGGTCCTGGGGTGGTCGTGGGGTGGGCTGGCGCTCGCGCTCGCCTGGTACGCCGTGCGGATGTTCGGCGTGACCGCGGGCTACCACCGCTATTTCTCGCACCGCACCTACAAGATGGGGCGGCCCATGCAATTCGCGATGGCGCTCCTCGGCACGCTCGCGCTGCAGAAGGGCGTCCTGTGGTGGGCGGCGCACCACCGCGCGCACCACAAGCACTCCGACGAGCCGGAGGATATCCACTCGCCGCGGCAGCGCGGGCTGTGGTGGGCGCACCTCGGCTGGATCCTGTGCGATCGCCACGTGCCCACCGACTGGCGGCGCATCCAGGACCTCGCGAAGTACCCCGAGCTCCGCTGGCTGAACCGCAACCACGGCCTCATCGCCGTGCTCGAGGCCGTCGCGTTCTTCGCGATCGGCGGGGCGTGGGCGCTGGTGTGGGGCTTCTGCGTGTCGACGGTGCTGTTGTGGCACGGCACGTTCACGATCAACTCGCTGTCCCACGTCATCGGCACCCGGCGCTACGCGACGACGGACGACAGCCGCAACCACTGGTTCCTCGCGATCATCACGCTGGGCGAGGGCTGGCACAACAACCACCACCACTACCAGCGCGCGACCAACCAGGGCTTCTTCTGGTGGGAGATCGACGTCTCGTACTACATTCTGAGGGCGATGTCGTGGGTCGGCCTGGTGCGTGATCTCCACACGCCCCCGCCGCACATCCTCGCGACCCCCGACGACGAAAATGCCGATGTCGGCGTCGACAACGCCGCGGTTGCCCCGCCGTCTCGCGCGGTTGGCTAGGCATTTCCGGGCGTTTCTAGCGTCTATTCGCAAGCTGCCTTACGTGCTAGAGTGTGCGTGTTGGAGGTCATCCGGCGCGCCATCGGGGACCATTGGCGGAGGGTGTGGAACCTCGCCTTCCGGATGACGCTGGACCGTGCCGCGGCGACGGATGTCGTCGAGGAGACGTACCTGCGCGCGTTCATGGGCGCCGACCACCCACCCCCACCTGCGAAGATGGAGGCGTGGTTGTTCCGCATCGCCGCCCACGTGGTGGAGAACTGCGATCGCGGGCAGGAGGTGTCGTTCGAGCTCCTCGACGAGAAGCTTCGCAGCGAGCCGACGCGCACCGACGTCGTCACGTCGCTGACGCGGCCGGAGCGGAACTTCTACCTGTGGGAGCTGAAGCAAGGCTGCATGACCAGCGTCGTGAACTGCCTGCCGCCGGGGGAGCGCGTCGCGTTCGTCATGTCCGTCATCCTCGGCTACAGCGACGAGGACGCGGCCGATGTGCTGGGCATCACGACGAGCGCGTTCAAGGTGCGCCTGTCCCGGTCGCGCAAGAAGGTGTCCGACTACCTCGCGCCGCGCTGCGAGCACGTGGACCCTCGCAACCCGTGCCGCTGCCCCAGCCGCCTCGGCGTCGCGCTCACCGGCGGGTTCATCCCTCGCGCGCACGGCTCGGAGGTAAGCCTCCGCCCGGATTTCGGCCGCTACGGATCGACGGTGGACGGCGAGGACGCGCCGCTGCGCGACGTGATGGCGATCTATCATTCCCTGCCCGAGCCCGACCCGCCGGATGATCTCGCGGCGCGGCTCCTCGCCAAGCTAGACTCGGGCGAGTGGAACGAGCTCCTCGAGCGCACCAAGGCGTCGCCGCCGCCGCGCTGATTTGGCTCGCGTCGTTCCCCGCGCACGCCGACCCGATCCTTCAGGTCCCGGAGCTCGGCAAGGTCACCGCCGAGGGCGAGCTCGGCACGATCGGCCTTCTGGCGGAGATGCGCGCGCTCGGCGTGCTGGTGGCGAACCGATTGGCGGAATGGCCGGACCGGCGGCTCGGCCTGGAGGCGCAGCGGCCGGCGCTCATCGCCGGCCGCGTCGGCGGCGTCGCCGACCTTGCTGACGCGCCCGTGACATTCGTCCTGCGCGTCGACTTCGGCGAGCTGGCGCGGCCGTCGCTCCCCGACGGCGTGGGGCAGGTGTTCGGCGCCGTCATCGACGACGCCTATGCGTTCTTCCGGCCGTTCCCCGCGCTGCAGATCCTCGCCGGGCGCGCGCCGGTGCCGTTCGCCAAGGAGCGGCAGTACGACGAGATCGACGAGCCGCTGGGAGCGCCGCCGTTCCTCGTCGACCGCGTCACGCCCGATCGGCGCTACGGCGTCCTCGTCCTCGGCGATCTGGGCGGCGCGGCCTACGCGCTCGGCGCCTACGAGGACCTCGACGCGGTGGAGCCGCGCCGGCCGCTCGACGATCCCTCGGCGGGCGGCGCGTTCGCGCTGGCGCTCCACGTCGAGTGGACGCCGCGCGCCCCGATGATGGGCTCGAACCCGCCGGGGAAGGTCGAGGGAGCGCGTGGACCCCTGCCCACGCCCAGCACCGACCCGTGGTGGGACGAGGCGCGCGTGTCGGTGGGGCTGGGGGGCCTCCTGCGCGTGCGGGAGGACGGATCGACGCGCCTGGACGGGTCGTTCTCGCTCCAGCTCAAGTGGCGCTGGCTGGCCGCGCTCGGCGAGACGATCGCCACGTCGGGGACACCGGCGCAGGTCGGCGTGCACGGCACGCTGATGGTGACGCCGATCGACCTCCTGGCGCTGGCGGTGCGCGGCGAGTGGGATCCGGGCGCGCTCGGTGGCGGGCAGTGG
>DATFWE010000239.1:0-17170 GCA_035259575.1 Haliangiales bacterium | reverse complement strand
GAGCCGGCGGTCGTACCGCGCGCCCCCGCGCCCGCACCCGTGCCCGAGCCCGCGCCCGCGCCCGCGCCGCCCGCGCGTGCGCCCGTGTCAGTGGCGCCCGCCGTCGCCGAGGCCCGCCCCGTCCGCGAGCGCCCCGAGCCGGCCAAGGCCGCGCGCCGCGACGAGCCCCCCCGCGCCGCTGCCGTCGCGGCGACGCGCACGTTCGAGCTCATGCCCCGTCCGTTCAACGCCCAGTACAGCGTCGACGGGGGCGAGCTCCAGACGGTGCGCATGGACCGCGCCGCGATCGAGCTCGGCCCGGGGCCGCACACGATCCGCGTCCGGCACGAGCTGTGCAACGACGAGGACGTCTCCATCCGCGCCGACGAGGACGGACATCGCATCCCGGTCCGCCTGTCGTTCAGGTCGTCCACCCTCGTCGCAAGGTGTCCCGCCGCCAAGATCATCAGCGTCGATGGTCAGGCGACGGATTCCGGCGCGCCGCTGCCGATCGTCGACTTCAAGGCATCGCGCAAGCAGGTGGTGGTCGAGTTCGTCGTGGACGGCCGCATCCAGAAGAAGACGGTCGACGTCGTGCCGGGCCAGCCGGCTGAGGTGAAGTGCGACGACTGATTCCCCTGTGGCTGTTCCTCGTGGCGGGGGCTGCCGCGGCCAACCCGACGCAAGAGCTGGCGCGCGCGCGCAGCCAGTTCGAGCGCGGGCAGTACCAGAAGGTCGTCGACGCGCTGTCGCCCCAGCTCTACCCGCGCGCGCTCCTGCGCGACGATGACGAGCTCAAGGAGGCGCACTACCTGCTCGGCGTGTCCGAGTTCTTCCTCGACCGGCGCGACAAGGCGCGCCAGGAGTTCATCGCCCTCCTTTACCTCGATCCGAAGAAGGAGCTCGACCCGGCGGTCGAGTCCCCCGAGGTCTACGCGTTCTTCGAGGGGGTGAAGGGGGAGCTGCGCCAGAAGCTCGAGGAGCTCAAGCGCGAGAAGGAGAAGGCCGAGGCGGACAAGAACAAGCCGTCGCGCGAGGTGGTAATCACCCGCACGATCACCGAGGCGTCCCCGATCGGCAACTTCGTGCCGTTCGGCTACGGCCAGTTCCGCAACGACCAGCCGGGCAAGGGCACGTTCTTCCTCGTGTCCGAGGTGGTCACCGGCGGCACGTCGCTGTTCCTGTTCACCTTCCAGGCGGTGCAATACGGCATCCCCTCGAAGGTCCCGCCCGAGGACAAGGATCTGGTGCGCACCATCCAGATCACCCAGATCATCACCGGCGGTCTGTTTCTCATCTTTTACGGGTGGGGGGTGGTGGATTCGTTCGCCTACCAGAAGCCGAAAGTGGTGGAGGAGCGCAAGGAGCGGCCGATCGAGTCGAGCCTGCGCATCCTCCCCATGGTCACACCCGACGGTGAGGTCGGGGTCGGCGCCACGTGGAGGTTCTAATGCCGTCCCTTCGCGTCAAGCTCCCCGGCGGAAGCCCGAAGGTCTACCAGCTGTTCAAGAAGCTCACCGTGCTCGGCAGCGGGCCCGGCAGCGACGTCGTCCTCGCCGATCCCACGCTGCCCGAGAGTTACGCCCACATCCTCTACGACGGGCACGACTACACCCTCCAGACGCTGGAGCGGCGCGACGAGTTTTCCGTCAACGGTAAGAAGCGCAAGAAGCACCGCCTGGCCCACGAGGATCGCATCATCGCCGGCGATGCGGAGCTGACGTTCGCGCTCCACGACGCCGACGCCCCCGATCCCCCCTTGCTCGACGACCTCGACGCCTACCGCAAGGTGTACGAGTTCTCCGCGCGCCTCATGCAGAGGAGCGATCTCCCGTCGCTGCTCGATGCCCTCATGGACGCGGTGATCGGCATCACCCATGCCGACAAGGGATTCCTGGTACTGGTGGAGGGAGGCGCGCTCGACGTGAAGGTCGCCCGCAACGTCAAGAGGGAGAACATCGCCGACGCGGGGGCGCTGCTCAGCGACGCCATCATCGACAAGGTGCTCAAGGAGCAGCGGCCGCTCATCATCTCCGACGCGATGAGCGACGTGGAGTTCGCGTCGTCGATGTCGGTGATGAACCTCAAGCTCGCGTCGGTGATGTGCGTGCCGCTGCTCGAGCGCGGCAGCCTGCTCGGGCTGCTCTACGTCGGCAACGACTCGGTGAAGAGCCTGTTCGAGCCGCGCAACCTGGAGATCTTCACCGTGTTCGCGGCGCAGGCGTCGCTGATCATCCGCAACGCGCTGCTCATGAGCGAGCTCGAGCTCGACAACCGGGCCCTGCACGAGCAGCTGGAGCAGCGGCGCTTCGGCGAGATCGTCGGCGCGTCGCCGGCGATGCAGGACGTGTTCAAGCGGGTGGCCAAGATCGCCCAGACCGACATCAGCGTGCTCATCACCGGGGAGACCGGCACGGGCAAGGAGCTCATCGCCCGCGAGATCCACGCCCGCTCGCAGCGCGCGCGCGGGCCGTTCGTGTCGATCAACTGCGGCGCGATCCCCGAGAGCCTGCTCGAATCGGAGCTGTTCGGACACGTGCGCGGCGCGTTCACCGGGGCGGTGGCCAACCGCGCCGGGCGGTTCCACGCCGCCGACCGCGGCACGCTGTTCCTCGACGAGATCGGCGACATGCCGCCGGCGCTGCAGGTCAAGATCCTGCGCGCGCTCCAGGACAAGACGGTCGTGCGCGTGGGCGACACCCGCCCCGAGCCGCTCGACATCCGCGTGCTCGCCGCCACCAACCGCGACCTCGAGGCGGACATCAAGGCGGGGCGCTTCCGCGAGGACCTGTACTACCGCCTGAACGTCGTCGGCGTGCACCTGCCGCCGCTGCGCGACCGCGGCGACGACATCCTCGTCATCGCGCGCTACCTTCTCGGCCGCTACGCCGCCGACCACGGCGACAAGGTGAAGGGCTTCAACCCCAACGCGATCGCCGCGATCCGCAAGCACCGCTGGCCGGGGAACATCCGCGAGCTCGAGAACCGCCTGAAGAAGGCGGTCGTCCTCGCCGACAAGGCGCTCCTCGGTCCGGAGGACCTCGACCTCCGCCCCGACGAGCTGCCGGCGGTGCTGCCGCTCGCCGAGGCCAAAGAGAAGTTCCAGCGCGACTACATCAACGAGGTGCTTGCGCTCAACAACGGCAACCGGACCAAGACCGCGCGCGACCTGGGCGTCGACCCGCGGACCATCTTCCGCCATCTCGAGAAGGAGGGCGAGACGAACGGGGACGTCCCGCAGGAATCCCCGTGAGCCATGACCGAAACGTCAGGGTGCAGACCGAATGGAAAGGGGCAGGAATAGGGTAAGGCAATGATCTCTTTGATTTCTTGGGTGCGGGATCATGTCTTGCAAGTGCTGCCCTGGATAGCCTTGCCCGCCTGCGTCGTCCCCATCCCGGCCGAGGTCGAAGCCCCCGACGGCGGCATCGATCACAGCCCGTTCGTGAAGAGCAGCACCCCGCCCATGCCGGGGAACACCGATCTGCCCGCGATGGTGAGCCTCACGCTCGAGGACGCGGACATCAGCGACACGCTCTACCTGCGCGTGTTCCGCGACTACGACCAGGCGCCCCTGGGACCGCTCACCGACGTGGCCGTCACCAACAATCCCCTGACGGGGACGATCGAGCGGACGACGATCCTTCCCACCAACACCTGGTGCAACGGCGCGAGCGTCGGATCGCACATGTTCCTGGTGGTCGTCGCCGACGAGCCCTTCAACCCCGACGCGTCGGTGAAGCCCGAGTACCAGGCAGTCACCAACGGCGGAAAGTTCACCCGGGCGGTGTGGATCTTCCGGTGCGCCGTCATCTGACACTGATCCTCCTCGCGGCGTGCGTGCGCGAGAACTCGCTCGGGCCGGCGCCGGAGTGCACGACGTCGAAGGACTGCCGGTCCGGGCTCGAGTGCATGGTCGGTTTGTGCTACGGCGATCCGCCCAAGCTCGACTTCGCCGCCGTGCTGGTGCCGCCCGACGACCGCAGCGACCTCACCGTCACCGACATCCAGTCGATGTCGATCGCCAAGGACGGCGAGGCGTCGCTCGCGTTCGGCGCCCCCGTCCCCGTCACCGGGCGGGTCGTCCTCAAGGCGGGCGACGCCGCGTCGGTCGCGGCGCGCGTGTACTTCAATCGCGCCTTGCGCATCCCCGGCGCGGACCCTTACTCCGTCGAGGTGACCGCCCAGGCGGGCAAGCAGCCGGGGGAGATCGGCTTCCGCGCCATGGTCGCGCCCAACGTTCCGGGCGAGGCGTACGACGTCGTCGTCCTCCCCGACGACGGCACGATCCAGTCCGCCCCCGCCGGCGAGACGCCGGCCGCGCTCGCGCCGCCGCTCAAGACCCGCCTCGAGGTGACCGGCCAGATGCGCGTCGATCTCGCGCTCCAGGACGCGGCGGGCCTGAAGACGATCGGCGGCCGGGTCGTCGACGCGGCCAGCCGCGGCATGCCGGGGATCAGCGTGACCGCCTGGGGCCGGCGGACGCCGGCCTCGCCGATGGAGCTCGCCTCGTCGCAGGCGACGACCGCGATCGACGGTTCGTTCGTCGTCTACGTGCCGGTCTCGTGGGACGACACATTCGACGTCCTGTGCGCCCCCGGCACGCTGCACGCGCCGACGCTGCGCCGGCGCGGCGTCGTCGTCCTGGACGGCGCCTACGCGCTGCCCGCGCTGCTCCTCCGCTATCCCAGCTACCCGCGCGCGGTGCGCTACGAGCTCCCCGTGCTCGGCCCCGACAACGCGGGCGGCAATCGCGCCGCCGACGGCGCCAAGGTGACGCTGCGCACCCCGCTCGGCGCGACCGCGGGCGACGAGGTGACCTACGAGACGCAGGCCACCGCCGACTCGGCGGGCATCGCCGCGGTCTGGCTCATCCCCGGCAGCATCGACCTCAACCGTACCTATGGCGTCGACGTCCTGCCGCTGCCGAACGCGCCCCACGCGGCCGCCTGGAACCAGACGGTTGTGGTCGGCCCGCCGAACGCGAGCACCGGCGACGGCGGCGTCCTCGCCGACCTCGAGCTCGGGCGCCGCGCGTACGTGACCGGCCTGGTCAAGGACGCCCGCGGCGTCCCGGTGGAGAACTTGCTCGTCGTGCCGCAGCTGTCGCCGTTCTTCACCAACGCCACGACGCCCGACGTGCGCGCGCGCGCCTGGACGATCGGCCTCCCGCAGAACGTGACCACCGATCGCGGCGGCCACTTCGCCTTGTACCTCGACCCCAGCGTGGCCGGGGCGACCGCGTTCTACGACCTCGACCTGGTGCCGCCGTCGGGGAGCCGCGACCCCCGCTGGTCGCACGACCGGGTGATGCCGCCGGCCAACGGCGACGGCCTCAACCTGGGCGACCTGGCGCTGCCGCGGTCGTCCCTCGCCTACGCGATCGTCAAGGATTCGACCGGGCAGCCCGTCGCCGACGCCGAGGTGCGCGTCTACGTCCGCTCCCAGGACCCGACCGTGTGCAACGGGGCGCCGGCCGGTTGCGTCCCCCCGGCGCGGTTGCGCGTCCTGGCCAAGACGAATTCCGATGGTTTCGTGACGCTCGTGCTTCCCTCGCCTTGACGCAGCCCCGTTCCGGGGTTAGCTTCCGCAAAGTTGAAACATCCGGAATTCCGCACATATCGCACCGCGCTGACGATCGCGTTCATAGCGGCGGCAGGGATCGGGGCGGTGATTCTAGGCGCCTCGATCGTGGCCGAGATTTTCTTTCATCCCAAAGGACGTTCCCCCGCCCCGATGATGAGCCTCGCCGACTGCCGGCGGGAGGTCACCGGCCTGCTCCACCGCCTCGCCGACGCGGCCGCCGGCCTCCAGCTCGACGCGGTGAAGGGGCAGGCGGGAGACCTGCCGGCGCGCTGGGACGCGTTCGCCGCCGGCTGGCAGACCGACTGGGAGGCGACGGGGGAGCGCTGCGGATTCCGGCAGAACATGGACACCGGGCTCGGTCAGGCCTACGACCGCCTCGCCCGCGTCCACGAGAACCTCGCCACCACGCGCCTCAAGTATGCGGCGCTGCTGTCGCGCTTCGCCAAGGACGTCCTTCCTGACGTCTCCGACATGCGGGGCGCGCTCGACAAAGTGAGCCCACATGAGTGAAGTCACCGAAGCACCCGAGGCGGCGCCGGACGCGCCGCGCACGTTCGCCGACATGAACCTCGACCCTGCAGTCAAGCAGGCGCTCGACGAGATGGGGTACGAGGTTCCGATGGAGGTCCAGCACACGATCTACGACCGGGCGATGGCCGGCACGGACCTGATGGTGCAGTCGCGCACCGGCTCGGGGAAGACCGCCGCGTTCGGCATCCCGCTGGCGCAGCTCGTGCCCGCCGGCGCGGTCGGCCTGCAGGCCTTGATCCTCGCGCCGACGCGCGAGCTGGCGATCCAGGTGTCGCAGGAGCTCCAGCGCATCTGCATGTACCGCAACATCCAGGTGGTGCCGATCTACGGCGGCGCGCCCATGGGCAAACAGATCGCCGCGCTCAAGGCCGGGGCGCAGATCGCCGTCGGCACGCCGGGGCGCGTCCTCGACCACATCCGGCGGCGGACGATGCTCCCCGCGACTCTGCGCCTGCTCGTCCTCGACGAGTGCGACGAGATGCTGTCGATGGGCTTCCAGGAGGAGATCGAGGCCATCCTCAAGGAGCTGCCCACCCAGCGGCAGACGCTGCTTCTGTCGGCGACGATCCCCGAGGAGATCGAGCGCATCGGCCGACGCTACATGCGCGAGCCGGAGAAGGTCATCCTGTCGGCCGACTTCGTCGGCGTGCACGAGATCGATCACTACTACTACCTCGTGTCGGGGGTGGGGCGCGCGCGCGACCTCCTGTCGATCTTCGAGGTGGAGCGGCCCGACTCGGCCATCGTGTTCTGCAACACGCGCGACGACACCGGCTTGGTCGCCGAGGTCCTCCAGAAACACGGCCACGACGCCGAGGCGATCTCGTCGGACCTGACGCAGCCGGACCGCGAGCGCGTGATGGGAAAGATGCGCTCGGGCCAGCTCAAGTTCCTGGTGGCGACCGACATCGCCGCCCGCGGGATCGACATCAGCAACCTGCCCTTCGTCGTGAACTACACGTTCCCCGAGTCCCCGGAGGTCTACATCCACCGCACCGGCCGGACGGGGCGCGCGGGCAAGAGCGGCGTCGCGGTGTCGCTCATCGGCCCGCGCGAGATCGGGTCGTTCTACTACCTCAAGCTCCTGTATAAGATCAAACCCGTGGAGAGAGAGCTGCCGACCGAAGCGGAGCTAAAGGCGCGGCGCGAGGGGGCGCGCTTCGACGAGCTGCGCCAGCGCGTCACCGGCGAACCGACCGAGGAGTGGGTCGCGCTGGCGCGGCGGGTGTGGCAGTCGGTCGAGGGCGAGCGCCTGATGGCGGCGCTGATCCAGCAGTTCTTCGGCGAGAAGCCGGCGGAGCCGGCGCCGCGCGAGCGCAGCCGCCCGGAGGCGCACCGGGCGCCGAGGCCTCGCCGCGAGGGGCGCCCCGAACGGCGCGAGCCGCGCGAGGCGCGCGAGCCGCGCGAGCGGCGCGAGCGCCCCGCCGAGCCGAGGGAGGGGCGCGAGCCGCGGCCGCAGGCGGACGCGGACGCGGGCGGGCCGCGCGAGTTCTGGGAGACCTGGATCGACGAGAAGGCGGTGCGGAGCGACCCGCCCGACAAGGACAAGGACAGGGAAAGGGGCGCCGCGCGCGAGGAGCGGCCGCGGCGCGCCGAGGAGCCGCGCGAGGAGGCGGGGTTCGTGCGCCTCTACGTGAACGTCGGCAAGCGCGAGGGGCTCGACGCCGAAGACGTCAAGAAGCTCGCCCTCGACGCGGCGCCGGACGCGGCCGACGCGCTCGGGCGCGTGGTGGTGCTCGGAAGCCACTCGTATCTGTCGGTCAAGGAAGAGGTCGCCGCGGCGCTGGCCGCCGCGATGACCGGCCGCAAGGTGGGGGAGCGCGAGATCCTGGTGGAAAAGGCCCGCCGGTGACCACCGCGGTAGCCACCCGCCCCTGCCCTAACTCGTTGATCTAATTGGCCCCCGCCGGGTCCGGCTCTTGCTTGCGCAGGAGCCAATGCGGCTCGTGTACATCGGATCCGAGGGACGGGCCCTCGAGGCGGCGGGGATCGCGGTGGAGGTGCGCCATCACCTTGGCGACGTGGAGGGGAACGCGGACGTGGTGGTGATCGATGCCGCGGGCGTGGCGCTGGCGCGGACCCGCTTCCCCGGGGCCAAGATCCTGGCGCGCGTGCGCCGGCGGGACGAGATCGCCCCCGCGCTCGGCCGCGCCGACGACGCGGTGGTGGAGGCGGAAGATCCCGCGGAGCTGTGCGCGCGGGCGATGGCCTGGTCGCGCGTGGCGGCGGACGAACGGCGACAGGCGGCGCGCGGGGACGCCCTGGCGCGGCGGGTGCGCGCGCTCGAGGCCAGCCTGTCCGACCTGGCCCGGCGGCACGCCGAGGCGGCGGAGGCCGCCAAGACCGACGAGCTCACGCGCCTGGGCAACCGGCGGAGCTTCGGCGAGGCGCTGGGGTGGGCGCTCGAGTTCGCCGCGCGCCACGCCGGCGTCCTGTCGCTGGTGCTGCTCGACGTCGACGGCATGAAGCTCCTCAACGACGCGCACGGGCACGCCGAGGGCGACGCCGCGCTGTGCCGGGTCGCCGACGCGGTGCGCGAGTCGGTGCGCACGGTCGATCACGCGGCGCGCCTGGGCGGCGACGAGTTCGGCGTGGTGATGCCGGCGACGCGCGCGGCGGACGCGGCGAGCGTGGCCGAGCGCATCCGCGATCGCGTCGACGGCCTGCTCTGCGTGGGGGGCGCGCGGCTCACCGCCAGCCTGGGCGTCGCCGCGTGGCGCGGGACGCGCGGCACCGGCTTCGCCGAGGACGACCTCATCGCGCGCGCCGACGCCGCGCTGTACGCGGCCAAGCGACGCGGCAAGAACCGGGTCGAGGTGGACGACGGCGCGCCGGCGCCCGCACCGTCGGCGCGGGCGCGGGCCGCTCACCCGGGCTGATTCACCCGCCACCAGCGGCTCGCCTGCTCCTCGCCCCACGGCTCGACCTCGATCGCCTCCAGTGCGCGCGCCAGCTCGGCCGCGCCCTGCGGCCGATCCTCGGGTTTCTTGGCGAGACAGGCGAGGACGAGCCGGTCCAGCGCCTCCGGGATGGGCAGCTCCGATCGGCGCGACGGCGCGTCGGGCTCGTCGTGGAGGTGCTTGGCGATCATCTGGAGCGCCGTCGCCGCCTCGAACGCGAGGTGCCCGGTGAGGAGGAAGTAGGCCACGCATCCCAGCGAGTACAGATCGGACCGCGCGTCGACCGGGCGGCCGAGCGCCATCTCCGGCGCGAGGTACGCCGGCGTCCCGGGCGTCTGCCCCGCGGCCGTCTCCAGCGACAGGTCGACGCCCTCGCCCGCCACCGACTTGACGAGGCCGAAGTCGAGCACCTTGACGAAGTCGTGGCGCAGGCCGAGCCGCCCGACGTGGATGTTGGCCGGTTTGATGTCGCGGTGCACGAGGCCGCGCGCGTGGGCCTCCTCGAGCGACTCGCACACCTGCCGGAGGATGAAGATCGTCCGCGCGGCGGGGAGCGGGCCGTGACGCCGGACCATCGCCTCGAGATCCATGCCCGACAGGAGCTCCATCACGAAGTACAGCGTCTGGTCCTCCACCACCCCGAAGTCGTACAGCTCGACGGTGTGGGGCGATCGCAGGCTCGCCGCCGCCTCGGCCTCGCGGCGGAAGCGCTTGATGGCCTGCGCCGCCTCGCCGCCGCCCTTGCCCAGCGTCGCCGGCCGGATCAGCTTGATCGCGGCCGGTCGAGCCAGCATCCGGTGCGTGGCCCTGTACACCTCCCCCATGCCGCCGCGACCGAGGAGCTCGCCCAGGCGATAGCTCCCCATCTCGCGCGCCTGGGTGACCTGCTGCCCCAACCGCGTGACGACGTGGGAGATGACGACCGCGACCCCCAGGAGCACGTAGTCGGGAACGTGCATGACGAGCGCGTTGCTCAGCGGGCCGAAGTCCCACATCCCGCGGGCCCTGGCGATGAGCATGCCGACCGGGTTCATCGAGACGGCGATGAAGCCGGCGACGAGGGTCTTGCCGGGCGTGCTGGGCACGATCGCGGCGAACGCCAGCACGATGACGCCGATCCACGAGATCATGGGCGAGATGGCGTGCATCGTGGGCAACGGCTCCCAGTGGAAGGTGTTGCCGAGGCCGAACGCGATCAGCACCATGTACGCGAGCCCGAGATCCAGGATCCGCCTCGGGTCGCGGTCGGGCTTGCGCGAGTAGAAGTACAGGGCGAGGGACACCAGCACGCTCGCGCCGGCGATCGCGTCGGCCGCGTGACTGTGGACGGGGGGCGGGTCCGCGCGCTCGATCGTCCGACGCACGACCTGGTCCAGCCCCCAGCCGACCGGCCACAGGACGGCCCCGAGCAACGACAGGATCCGCAGCCGGCGGGACGCCTCGCGGAGGAGATCGTCCGGCAGCTCGCGCCGCCTGGCGCGGAGCGCCCGCGATTCCGCAGGCGTGCTGCGCGGCACCGGACCGATCCGCTGCGCGTCGGCCATGAGCGAGCGTAATCAAAACGGCGGAGGACGCCAAGGGGCGGGCTAGAATGAAAGATGCCGCACGGCGAGGTCTCGGAGGTCATCCCGGCATCGAGCGCCGCGGTATTCGACCTGCTCCACGACTACCGCCGTCGTGTGGAGCGGCACGCACCACCAGCAGCGTAGGTGGCGTACTTCGGGAGCCTGAGCTGGTCGCCGCCGCCTTCTCCCGAGCCGACGGGGCTGACCGGGCTGGCGAGCATCAGTACGGCAAGCGACGCCACATGTCACGATAGCGCAAGCCCAGCGACGGATCACGTGCCTCCGACCGCTCGACGCGCTGCGCGACCGCTCATGATCCGTTCTGGCGCGGAGGCGCGCCGCTGGAGGAGGCGATCTTCATCCCTCGCCTGGCCTGGGCCGGGCGGCATGGGATGATTCTCGTGGGATGGCAGTCCAACCAAGAAGGGACGGTGCACCATGAGCACGGTCACGACCAAAGATGGCGTCGAGATCTTCTACAAGGACTGGGGCTCCGGTCAGCCGATCGTCTTTCATCATGGCTGGCCGCTCAGCGGCGACGACTGGGATACGCAGATGCTCTACTTCCTGGACAAGGGCTTCCGCGTCGTCGCCTTCGACCGACGCGGCCACGGCCGGTCGAGCCAGGTCAGCGGCGGCCACGATATGGACCACTATGCCGCCGACGCCGCTGCCGTCGTCGAGCACCTCGACCTCGGCAACGCCGTCCACATCGGCCATTCCACCGGCGGCGGCCAGGCGGCGCGGTATGTCGCCCGCCACGGCAAGGGCCGCGTCGCCAAGCTGGTGCTGATCGGCGCCGTGCCGCCGATCATGGTGAAGACGCCGGCGAACCCAGGCGGTCTGCCGATGGAGGTGTTCGACGGCCTTCGCAAGCAGCTCGCCGCCAATCGCGCGCAGTTCTACCTGGATTTCGCGAGCGGTCCGTTCTACGGCTATAACCGGCCGGGGGCGAAGCCGTCCCAGGCCGTGATCCAGAACTGGTGGCGCCAGGGGATGATGGGTAGCGCCAAGGCGCAGCACGAGGGCATCAAGGCATTTTCGGAGACGGATTTCACCGAGGACCTGAAAATGATCGACGTCCCGACGCTCGTCATGCACGGCGACGACGACCAGATCGTCCCGATCGCCGACTCGGCGCCGCTGTCGGCGAAGCTCCTGAGAAAAAGCACGCTCAAGATCTACGAGAAGTTCCCGCACGGCATGTGCACGACCCACGCCGAGGTCGTCAACCCGGAGCTACTGGCCTTCATCAAATCCTGAAGCTCCGTGTTGACAGGCCGACCGGAGCCGCTCTGCTGCGTGGCCGCACCCGCGCGCCCGACCCCTGTCCACGAGGAGAAAGACGCAGTCTTCGGGTACAATGGCCGAAGCCGGCGAAGTAGGCTCAGGCCGGGATGCGGGTGCTGATCCACTCGACGATGTCGGCCATCACGCGCTCCTTGCCGAGGTCATTGAGCAGGTCGTGGTAGTGGCCCTCGTAAAGCTTGAGGGTCTTGTCGGTCGAGCCGGACTGGTCGACGAAGCGCTGGCTGCCGTGCGGCTTGGTCACCTTGTCCTCGCTGCCGTGCAGGACGAGGATGGGTAGCTTGATGCTCCCGAACTCGCGCTTGAGGCGCTCGTCGGCGCGGACCAGCTCGGCCACCGTCTGCGCCGGATAGTTGATGCGGTCGATGAGGGGATCGTTCTTCATCTTCTGGACGAACGCCGGGTCGCGGGAGAAGGCCTCGTCGGGGAGCTTGAAGATGTGGGCGTGCGGCGCGACGTGGCTGAGGCCCTTCAGGACGGCGAGCACGAAGTCGGGGGCCGGCACCTCGTGAGCGAAGCTCTCGCAGATGAGGCCGGCGAGCTCACCCGGGTGGTCGAGCGTGTAGATGCAGGAGACGACGCCGCCCGCGCTGTGGCCGAGGAGGAAGACCGGCAGCCCCGGCTCGCGCGAGCGCGCCAGCGCGATGAGCCGGTTCACGTCGTCGACGTAGTCGGCCAGCTTGTCGACGTAGAGCCGCTCTCCCTCCGAGCGGCCGTGGCCGCGAAGGTCGAGGGCGTAGGCGGCGCAGCCGCGCGCGCTGAGCTGCTGCGCCGGCCAATCGTAGAGGCCGCTGTGGGCCTTCAACCCGTGGACGAGCGCGACGATCGCCCGCGGGTCGGCGGCGCCTTCCGGCCGCCACGAGCGCACGAAGATCTTCAGCCCGCCCTTGCCTTCGATCATCTCTTCCTTCATGCGGCACCTCCCATCCGCGGTTGATTCTGGATCGGGTTTCGGCGTTCGCTCACGTGACTTGAGGCCCTGCATATCGATCTCGCCGCCATCGCGCAGCTCCATGATCATCCGCCTCACGTCGCTCTCCGGGAACCTCGAGATCGCGGAGCACTGGGAGGCGGCGCCATCTGACGGTCTGGCGGCGCCAGAATTTCATCGCAGGGCGCATCGGGAAGGGTGTTGGGGCCAGCTGGTGGCGGACCGGCACGGGCAACGTCCACCGCACCGTGGTCGGCGTCGTCGCCGATGTGCATAACTACGGCCTGGACTCGCCGCCCACGCTCGAGCTCTACGTCCCCCACGCCGAGAATGCCGGCGGCACGATGACCCTCGCCATCCGCGGCGACGCCGCCGTGCCCGGCCTGGCCGCCGCGGTGCGCGCCGAGGTCGGCACCGTGGATCCGGAGCTGGCCGTGGATCGGGTGGCGATGCTCGGCGACGTCGTCGCCGCCACGCTCACCGGCCGCCGGCTGACGATGGACCTTCTCGCCGCGTTCGCCGCGGTCGTGCTCGTGCTCGCCACGCTCGGCGTGTACGGCGTGCTCGCCTACGGGGTCGCCCAGCGCGGGCGGGAGATCGCCATCCGGCTCGCGCTCGGCGCCGGGCGCCGCGGCGTCCTCGCCCTCGTCCTCGGCGAGGGCATGACCCTCGTCGGCGCCGGCATCGCCCTCGGCTTCGCCGGCGCGCTCGTCGCCGCGCACGCAATGCGCGGCCTCACGTACGGCGTGTCCACGTTCGACCCGCTCGCGCTGTCCGTCGCGTGCGGCGTGCTCGGCGCGGCCGGGCTCGTCGCGTGCTGGCTGCCGGCGCGACGCGCGTGCCGCATCGACCCCGTGGTCGCGCTCCGCCACGAATGACGCGCGCGTCTGTCATGCTCTTTCGCCTTGCCCAAGACCCCCGAAGCGTTCGGCAAATACCTGCTCATCGATCGCATGCGCGTAGCGCGTAAGCATCATGGGAAGGTGGGTGCGCCACGCGTTCGACCTGGAGGTGCCGCTGGTCGTCGGCGTCGAGGTCGGACCCAACTGGGCGGACCTCGCGGCGGTGCGTGTCGACGGGTGCTAGCTTTAGGGATGGCGAGGTGACCTATGGAACAGCTTGCGAATCACGATCAGGCGCCGCAGCCCAAGGGGAAGGCGGTCAACTTCGACAAGATCGATACATTCGACGAGGCGATCGACTACGCGCTGGCCGCGTTTCACGTATCGGTGGACAAGGCCCACAAGGAGAAAGGCGACAAGCAGGCGCAGTGGAACGTCGCCGCCTGGGCCTACCTCACCGCGTACACCACGATGACCGGGATGAAAGATCTGCCCGGCGATCAGCTCGCCAAGTGCAAGCAGATCCTCGGCGACGCGAACGGCAAGGCCGACGTGGCCGCCGGCCGGGCCCCGTCGGCGTAGTCATCTCCGGGGAGGCGCCGCGCGCAGGTACTGCGACGGCCACGGAGCCTCCTGACCCAGCGCCGGGCCCGGATCGCCGATGCCGGGGAACTTCTCGAGGATCTTCCGCGCCTCGACCGGGCTTCGGCGCACGCTGCGGCGCAGCTCGTCGATGCCGACGGACAGGGCGATCTCGGCGGCGCGGCGCAGCTTGTCGGCACGGCCGGCGAGGTTCATCTCGCCCGACTCGGGGATCGCGCGCAGGACGGCCTCCGGCGCCGCCGCGATGGCCGCCGGCTCGACGCCGACGCGGCGCTCGAGCGCCCGGTACACCTCGGCGCGCCGCCCGTCGTCGACGAGGTACGCGCAGCTCTCCCACGCGACGACGTGGAACGGGTCGCGCACCGGCGGCGGCTCGGGCGGCCCGAACGCGTCGCGCAAGCGCCGCAACGCGAGCGGCGACGAGCGTTTCGGGCGCGAGCCCATGCGGCATTCTAGTATCATCTCGCGCGCAATGAAGAACCTTCTGGTGGCCGCCCTCCTCCTCGCGCCCGCGCTCGCCCGCGCCGACGAGGGCATGTGGACGTTCGACCGCTTCCCCTCCGCGCAAGTCGAGGCCCGCTACGGCTTCGCCCCCGACGCGGCCTGGCTCGAGCACGTCCGCCGCGCGTCGGCGCGGACGTCGGACTGCTCGGCGAGCTTCGTGTCCCCCAACGGGCTTGTCGTCACCAACCATCACTGCGCGCGCGAGTGCGCCGAGCAGCTGTCGACCGCCGCGCACAACCACGTCGCCGACGGCTTCTACGCGCGCGAGGCCAAGGACGAGCCGCGCTGCCCCGACGAGCACATTGACCAGCTCGTCGAGATCACCAACGTCACCGAGCGGATTGGCCGCGCCACGCAGGGCAAGACGGGCGGGGATCTCGCCGCCGCCCTGCGCGCGGAGATCGGCGCCGTCGAGAAGGCGTGCCAGGTCGACGCCAAGACGCGCTGCCAGGTGGTGACGCTCTACCGCGGCGGCCTGCACCACCTGTACCGCTACCGCCGCTGGAACGACGTCCGCCTGGTGTTCGTACCCGAGGAGGCGATCGCGTTCTTCGGCGGCGACCTGGACAACTACGAGTACCCGCGGTGGAACTACGACGTGTCCTTCTTCCGCGCCTACGAGGACGGCAAGCCGGCGGCGACGCCCGACTACTTCCGCTGGTCCAAGGGCGGCGCCAAGGAGGGCGACCTCATCTTCATGTCGGGGAACCCGGCGCGCACCGGCCGGCTGCTCACCGTCGCGCAGCTCCGCTACCAGCGCGACGTGGTCATCCCCGAGTGGGCGCTCCGCCTCGCCGAGCAGCGCGGCTTCCTGACCGGGTTCGCCGCCCGCGGCGCCGAGCAGGCGCGCATCTCCCTCGGCAAGCTCCTCGTCGTGGAGAACAACTTCAAGCGCGCCCGGGGCCAGGGGCGCGCGCTCGCCGACCCGGCGTTCATGGCGGCGCGCGAGGCGGCGGAGAAGGAGCTGCGCGCGCGCGTCGCCGCCGATCCGTCCGCGCAGGGGCGGTTCGGCGCGGCGTGGGACGACATCGACAAGGCCACCGCGGGCTACGTCGCATTCCGCTCGGAGATGCGCTACCTCGAGGACTCGCGCGAGCTCGCCGATCCGATCGACGAGGCGCCGTGGGGGTTCGATTCGCGCCTGTTCGTGGCGGCGCGCGTGCTCGTGCGGGCGCGCGTCGAGCGCGCGCTCCCCGCCGCGCAGCGCCTGCGCGAGTTCCAGGACGCGAGCCTGCCCGCGCTGGCGCAGAAGCTCACGTCGACCGCGCCGATCTACCCCGAGCTCGAGATCGCGACGCTGGCGTGGTCGCTCGCCAAGATGCGCGAGGAGCTCCGCCCCGACCACCCGGTCGTGCGGCTGCTGCTCGCCCGCGAGACGCCCGAGGAGCTGGCCGCGCGGGTGGTCCACGGCACGCGCCTCGTCGACGCCGCCGAGCGCAAGCGGTTGTGGGAGGACGAGCGCGCGCTGGCGCAGGCGGCGGCGAGCGATCCCATGCTCCTCCTCGCGGCGGCGGTCGACGACGCGGCGCGCGCGGTGCGCAAGAAGTACGAGGCGGTCGACGCCACGCTGCAGAAGGGCGGCGAGCTCATCGCCCAGGCGCGCTTCCTCGCCTTCGGCACGAGCGTCTACCCCGACGCGACGTTCACGCCGCGGCTGTCGTACGGCGCCGTGCGCGGCTACGAGCTGCCCGGACGCAAGGTCCCCTGGCGCACCGAGGTCGCGGGGCTGTGGGAGCGCGCCACCGGCCGCCCGCCGTTCGCGCTCCCCGCGTCCTGGCTCGCGGCACGGCGCAAGCTGCCCGCCGACCTGCCGTTCAACTTCGTCGGCACGCCCGACTCCGTCGGCGGCAACTCGGGCTCGCCCATCCTCGACCGGACCGGCGCCATCGTGGGGCTCAACTTCGATCAGAACATCGAGGGGACGGCGACGCCGCTCGGCTACGACGAGCGCCGCCGGCGCGCGGTGTTCGTACACAGCGAGCTGATCCTGCGCGCGCTGGAGGCGGTGTACGGGGCGACGCGGCTGGTCAGCGAGATCCGGCCGGCAAAGTAGGGGCGATCGACTTGGTCCCGTCGAGGCGTCGGTACCCCCGCGGCGCGCGCTCCGTGGGCTTGCCGAGCGTGACGGGGAAGCCGGCGACGAAATCCACGCCCGCCTTGTCGGTGGTGCCGACGGTCAGCGGCGTGGGCGCGCCCAGCGTCGGCCAGGCGCCGCACACCTCGCCCGCGTCGCACACGAGATCGTCGTTGTCCGAGTCGGTGCCGGCGACGATGAAGTACTGGCCGGGCGGGACGCCGCTGAGCTCATAGGCGAGCGTGCCGCCGCTGCTGCGCCCGCGCGCCTGCCCCACCGTCTTCAGCGTGGGGTCGAGGAGGAGCACGTACGCGTACCCCATGTCGCCCACAGACGGCGCGTCGCCC
>DATFWE010000238.1:0-18260 GCA_035259575.1 Haliangiales bacterium | reverse complement strand
GGAGGACGCCGGCCGGCAGCCGTATCCCCGGTCCGACCGCATCGGGTCGCCGCGGTGGGTTCTGTGGGTCGCCGAGGTGAAAACAGGCCAGCCGGCCCGGATTGGGGAATTGGTGGAGGTACCGGCGATCGATCTGGGTGTCGCACTCGGTGGGGGTTCGGCCGACGGTCACGTCCACCACGTGGATCGCTTGGTCGGCCCCGATGGCGTACACGAAGCTGAGCTCACCGGCGCGCCCGTTCTTCCCCATCGCGATCGGCCCCGAGGCAGCCAAGCGGCGAATCCCGCCGGCGCCTTCCAGGGGTACATCGCGAACGGCCAGGGGGGCGCCCGTCGCGTCGAGGTCCACGATGTGGAGCCGGGGCGAATCCCCCGCGCCGATGTAGAGCGTCGACTGCAGCTCCACCTCGGCGGCAAGCGCCACGTAGGTCGGACAGCCATTGAGATCGCAACCCCATGACGCCGCGGCCGGAAGGGGCCCCCGGCTGAACTGCGCGGCGAGCGTCCCTGCGAGGTTGTCCACCGACCCAACCTCATCGACCTCGGTCCACCACGAGCCCTGCGCGATCGCTCGGCGAATGGGATTGTTCCTGTCGTCCCGCGCCACGTCCACGCCGAACGCCGCGACCGTCCCGTTTCCGTCGCCCGCGAACCCCCGCAACGTGATCGAGGCCGACGGCCCCGTCCCCGTCACCTTGGCGACCTGGCGAATCGGCGCGGTCAGATCCGCCCCGATCACGTCCTCGACGATCCACTCGGTCGCGTCGGCAGTCGCCGCGGAATGCGTGACGGCGATCGGCGTGCCGTTGGCACGGCCCGTGGCATAAAAAAGGCTGAGCCGGCGCACGTTGTCGGCGCTCGTCACGGTTTCGGCCTGCGTCCAGGTCAATCCCGCGCCAGCAAGCGTGGACGTCGGGACTGCGCCGCGATCATCGCGGGCCTGGACGTAGACGAGGTACAGCCGGTCGGACGGAGGGATGCCGATCGCCACAGTGGACGCGGACCCGTGGTCCGTGGATGTGACCGACCCGGACGTCACACGGTGCTGCGAGACCTTGGGCTGCATGGCGAGCGCCACCGGCTGGGCCACGTCGCCGCCCGGGCCGGCGTCACCACCTGCGGCGGCTCCGGATGCGCCCGAGTTGGTGCACTCGGCCGGGCAGGTGACGTCTGGCCCCACGATCTCCGCTGGCGCCCCGTCGCGGAACCGTATGCCATCGACGACTCGAAACGTCGCCAGATCCACGCGGGCCACCAGGTGGCACGCCGGATAGGCGACGTAGACGGCGCCGGTTGGGCGATCGCACGTCGGCGGCGGGAACGTGCCCGCGGGAAGCGAGGTCGGGCGCGCGACCTCGCCCGGCCGCGCGGGAATCCCGGCCACGCCACCGCGCGCGGCGATCGCGTTGGACTTGCCCAACGCTGCGCGCAGGACGTCGATCACCGTCAAGTCGCAGGATCCGGAGTTGGCCACCACCCCCCAGCAGCCGTCGGAGGTCACCGCCACGGAGACGGGGAGACGCCCGACGGTCAGACCGTTCAACCCGGGCGCGAAGGCGTCCTGGTCGATCCACTCGGGGAGGGCGGGGGGCGTAGTCGCGACGTGGACGACCCCAGGCGCCCTCTCCGCGATGAGGAACACCGCGCTCGGGCTGGACGGGAGTGGGCCGCCGGCGTCGGGAACCCCGGCGTCCGGGGACTCGACTGTCGACGTCCTGCCGCAGGAGTCGGGTGGAAACGCGTGCGGCGCGTTGTCTCCGGCCAAAAATCCGACGCATCCGAAGGCGAGGTCGCTCGGCTCGTTCAGCACGAGCTGCGTCGGATTGGCGATCTGGGTGTTGCAGGCGCACACCGCCGACAGCGCAATCAAACCGACCATGGCGTCAAATCGCAACGTGTCTACTCCTAGGGACGAGGTGTGCCGATGAGCAGGACCATCCGCGCCTCGGTGCGCGCCCCGGGGGTGGCGTCGAGGACCGCGATGGTGTCGTCGGCGTAGTTGGCCACGTAGATGCGCTTGCGCGAGGGCGACACGGAGACGGCGGTGGGCCCCTTCCCCACATCCTCCATGGACTCGACCGCGAGCGTCACCGCGTCGATCACCCAGACCTGGCCGGTCGAGAAACAGGGGACGATCAACCGCGGCCCCCGGCCGAAATCGGCCAACGCGAGCGTGGCGGGCTGCGGGCACACATCGGCCACGCCGATGAGATCGTTTCGGGGCGCACCCGTGTCGTCGAGCGACGTGTCGTACACCCTGACAGCCGGCGGAGTGCGGCTCACCAGGTACATGCGCGTCCCGTCGGCCGAGAACGTCAACGCTCGCGAGTCGGCCGCGACGCCGGACACGCCGATCCCGTCGAGGAAGAACCACAACACCTCGGTCAGCGCCTTCCACGGCCGCCCGTTCGGGTTGAGCGGCCCGGCGGCGACGCGCAGCGCCGTCACGCGCGCCTCCTGGCGGCTCGACACGTAGACGAGCCCGCTGGGGTCGCCGGGCGTGCGCGCGGCGATGCCCACCGCCCCCACGAGCCCCAGCGAGCCGACCGGCGCCCAGAAGTTCTGGTTGACGTCGTGGACGACGGGCGTCGTCCCCTCCTCGCGCGGCGCGTCGGCGAGCGTCACCGCGCCGCTGGTGAGGTGCGTGGCGAACACGTTCTCGCTGTCGCCGTCGACAAAGAGGTAGAACGGCTCGGGCGGGATCGACGGCAGGTTGATGTCGCTCCGCACGCGCGTGAGCCGGTGCTCGGGCGAGCAGCGCGGATAGGTGTCCTCCGGCCCGCAGTCCATGTGGCGCGTGGGCTCGGCAAAATCGATCCACGTGACCGACGGATCGCCGCGCACCGTGGCGAAGATGCGCAGGCCGCCCGACGGGACGCCGCCGCGGTACAGGCGCTGGATCCCGAGGTCGACCCCGAAGTTCCCGATCTTGACGGTGGCGTTCGGCACCATGACCGTGGTGGGGCTGTCGCCGTTCATGGTCGGGCAGTCGACGATCTGCGGGCGAGCGACGAGCTGGGTGCACCCCGCCGGCGGCGTCGCGAAGCCCGACCCGAGCCACTGCTGCGTCAGCGCGTCCACCGCGTCGAGGTCGAGCGTCGCCACCGTCCCCGACGAGTACCGGAGATCGGAGTTTGCCGACATGACGAACATGTGCTTCTCGCTGGGGGAGACCTTGAGCGCCGTCGGGTAGTAGAACGCGTATTGCGGCGGCGCGACGTCGGTTTCACCCGCGGTGCAGGCCATCACGAGGGGGAGCGCGACAAGGCGCCGAAACATCAATCGATTTGGACGCGAGAACATCACCTGGGGTTGCCTGCCCGGAGGGCCGCCTGGGCGGCCGCGACCCGGGCGATGGGGACGCGAAACGGGGAGCACGAGACGTAGTCGCAGCCGACCTCGTGGAAGAACGTCACCGACGCGGGATCGCCCCCGTGCTCGCCGCAAACGCCAATCTTGAGCCCGGGTTTGGCGGCACGGCCGCGCTCGACCGCCAGGGCGACGAGCGCGCCCACCCCGTCGCGGTCGACCGTCACGAACGGATCGAGGGGCAGGATCCGGCGGTCGAGGTACGCCGGCAGGAAGTGACCGATGTCATCCCGCGAGAACCCGAAGGTCGTCTGGGTGAGATCGTTCGTCCCGAAGGAGAAGAAGTCCGCCTCGGCGGCGATGTCGCCGGCCACCACGCAGGCGCGCGGCAGCTCGATCATCGTGCCCACCGTGTAGGGCACCTCGAACGCCGCGGCGGCGAGCACCGCGTCGAACTTGCGTCGGACCAGCTCGCGCATGATCGCGATCTCGCCGACCAGGCCGACGATGGGGATCATGATCTCGGGGATGACGGCCACGCCCTCGCGCGCGACGGCGACCGCGGCCTCGGCGATGGCCGTAACCTGCGTCTCGTAGATCTCGGGGTACGTCACGGCCAGGCGGCAGCCGCGATGGCCGAGCATCGGGTTCTGCTCCACGTGGTGGGCGTTCAGCGCGCGCACGGTCTCCACGGATACGCCGAGGGCGCCCGCGACCTCGGCCAGCTCGGCTTCGGTCTTGGGCAGAAATTCGTGGAGCGGCGGATCGAGGAGGCGCACCGTGACCGGCAGCCCGTCCATCACGCGGAAAATTTCCATGAAATCGCCGCGTTGCATGGGGAGGATCTTCGCGAGCGCCGCGCGCCGCCCGGCCTCGTCCGCGGCGAGGATCATCTGGCGCACCGCGAGGATCCGCTCCGGGTCGAAGAACATGTGCTCGGTGCGGCAGAGGCCGATGCCCTCCGCCCCGAACGCGCGCGCCGTGCGCGCGTCGATCTTGGTGTCGGCGTTGGTGCGGACGTGCAGGCGCCGCGCGGCGTCGACCCAGCCCAGGAGCTCGGTCAGCTCCGCGCCCGGTCGCGCCGGAACGAGCGGCACGGCGCCGGCCATGACCTCGCCCTTGGTGCCGTCGAGCGTGAGCACGTCCCCGGCCCGGAACAGGCGCCCCCCGGCGCGGAGCGTGCCGCCCCGCGCATCGACCTGGATGGACGAGGCGCCGACGATGCAGCACTTGCCCATGCCGCGCGCGACCACCGCCGCGTGCGAGGTCATGCCCCCGCGGGCGGTGAGGATGCCGGCCGCGACCTTCATCCCGTGGATGTCCTCGGGCGAGGTCTCGACGCGCACCAGCAGGGGCGATTCCCCTTTCTCGGCCAGGACTTGCGCGTCCCGGGCGGTGAAGACGATCTTGCCCACCGCCGCGCCGGGCGAGGCCGGCAACCCGTGCGCCACGACGTCGCGATGCGCCTCCGGGTCCACCATCGGGTGGAGGAGCTCGTCGATCTTGCTCGCGTCCTGGCGCAGGATCGCCTCGCGCGTGTCGATGGCCCCCTCGTGCACCAGCTCCACCGCGATCTTCACCATGGCGTGGCCGGTGCGCTTGCCCGTCCGGGTCTGCAGCATCCACAGCTTGCCGCGCTGGACCGTGAACTCGATGTCCTGCATGTCGCGGAAGTGCGCCTCGAGCTTGTCCCGCACCCCGACGAGATCGCGGTAGGCCGCGGGGAGGAGGCGCTCGAGCTCGGCGAGCGGCTGCGGCGTGCGGATGCCGGCGACGACGTCCTCGCCCTGCGCGTTGGGCAGGAACTCGCCGTAGAAGATCCTGTCGCCGGTCGCGGGGTCGCGCGTGAACGCGACGCCCGTGGCGCAGTCGTCGCCCATGTTGCCGAACACCATCGCCTGGACGGTCACGGCCGTGCCCCACTCGGCCGGGTAGCCGTACATCGCGCGGTAGGTGCGCGCGCGCGGGTTGTCCCAGCTCTCGAACACCGCGGCGACGGCGCGCTCGAGCTGCTCCCACGGATCGTCGGGAAACGCGGGCAGGAGCCCCTTGAAGCTCCGCACGAGGTCTTTCAGATCATCTGCCGATAGATCCACGTCTTTTTCGACATGACGCTCGTGGCGCTTGCGTTCGATGAGCTGGTCGAACGGATCGGCGTCGGTCTCGCTCTTGGGCTTCATGCCCATGACGACGTCGCCGAACATCGCGACGAAGCGGCGGTAGCAGTCCCACGCGAAGCGCGCGTTTCCGGCGGCGAGACCTTCGACGGTCTTGTCGTTCAGGCCGAGGTTGAGGATGGTGTCCATCATCCCGGGCATCGACACGCGCGCCCCCGAGCGGACCGACACGAGGAGCGGGCGCGCGGGATCGCCCAGGGACGCGCCGAGCTTGGCGCCGACGCGGCCGACGGCCGCGCGCACCTCGTCCATGAGGCCGGCGGGGAGCTTCTTGCCGTCGCGGTAGTAGGCGGTGCACGCCTCGGTGGTGACGATGAAGCCAGGCGGGACCGGGAGGCCGAGCCGCGTCATCTCGACGAGACCCGCCCCCTTGCCGCCGAGGAGGTCCTTGCGTTTGGGTTCGCCATCGGCGAAATCGACGACGTAGGTCATACTGCCAACCTTCTGAAGTCTGCGATCCGGCGGAACGTATCGTTGATCGTGCCGAGGAGGCGCAGCCGGTTCTGCCGGACCGCGGCGTCCTCGTCCATGACGAGCACGTCGTCGAAGAACTTGTCGACGGCGGGCTTGAGCCCGGTGAGCTCGGCGAGCGCCGCGTCGTAGCGGTGCTCGTCGACGTGAGCCTTCACCAGGTCGCGCACCCCCTCGAACTTGTCCCACAGCGCCTTCTCGCTGGGGTGCGCGAATGCGCCCGGGTCGGGCGGGCCGGCCACGGCCTCGCCCTTGAGAATGTTGGCCACGCGCTTGAACGCGATGGCGAGCGGCTCGAAGTCGGGGCGGTCGCGGAGGTGCGCCACCGCGGTGGTGCGGGCGACCGCGTCGGGCACGTCGCGGAAGCCGGCGTCGAGGGCCGCGTCGACGCAATCCGCGGCGAGCCCGCGGACGTCGGCGAGGAGGCCGCGCAGGCGCGTCTTGAAGAAGTCGAGGATCTGCTCGAGCACGCCGTCCGGCCTGGGAACGGTCTGGGCGGCGAGCGCGGTCTCGGCGAGCGCCTCCAGCGAGATCGACCAGCCGCGATCGATGAGGAGGTTGAGGATCGCGAGCGCCGCGCGGCGCAGGCCGTACGCGTCGGTCGAGCCGGTCGGCGCCAGGCCGACGCAGAAGCAGCCGCACACGGTGTCCATGCGGTCGGCGATGCCGAGCGCGGCGCCGAGGTCCCCGCGCGGCAGCGCGTCCTGCGCGGTGCGGGGGAGGTAATGCTCGAGGATGGCGTCGGCGACCGCGGGCGCCTCCCCGCCGAGGAGCGCGTAGTGGCGCCCCATCACGCCCTGGAGATCGGGGAACTCGCCCACGACCTTGGAGACGAGATCCGCCTTGGCCAGGCGCGCCGCCCGGACGAACGCGCCGGCATCCACCGGGAAGTGCGCGCGCGCCGCGGCCACCCGCTCCATCTTGGCCGCAACCGTGCCGAGCTTGGCCTGGAACACGACGCCGGAGAGGTTGTCGGCCATCCGGTCGAGGGGGACCTTCTTGTCCTCGTCGAAGAAGAACCGCGCGTCGCTGAGGCGGGCGTGGAGCACGCGCTCGTTGCCGTGGGCGACGACCCGGGGGTCGCGGGTCAACGTCCCGGCGATGGTGGCGAAGCGATTCTCGAGCTTCCCCGCCTCCTCGGTGGCGAAGTAGCGCTGGTGGGTGCGCATCGCCGACACGATGACCTCGGCGGGGATGGCGAGGAACGCCGCGTCGAACGACCCCACCACGGCCTGCGGGTACTCCACGAGGTTGGTGACCTCGTCGACGAGGTCGGCGTCGGGCCGGACCGTCACGCCCGCCGCGGCCGCGGAGCGCAGGAGCTCCGCCTCCACCGCGAGCCGGCGGGCGGCGGGATCGACGAGGACGAACGCGAGCCGGAGCTTCTGCCGATAATCGGCGAGCGTCCCGTCGAGCGCGCGCGGCGCCGGGGCGAGGAAGCGGTGCCCGCGCGTCTCGCGGCCGCTCGCGATGCCGAACAGGGCGAGGGGCACGACCTCGCCGCCGAAGATCGCCACGACCCAGTGGACGGGCCGGACGAAGCTGTCGTCGCGCGTCCCCCAACGCATCGATTTCTTCCACGGGATCGCGTGGGCCAGCTCGACGAGGAGGCGCGGCAGGAGCGCGCGCGTCGGCTCCCCGGCGATCTCGCGCCGGGCGGCGAGGTACGCGCCCTTGCCCGGCACGTCGATCACCTCGAGCGCCTCGACGGGCACGTTGTTCTTGGCGGCGAACCCGAGGGCCGCCTTCGTGGGCCGGCCGTCCTTGTCGAACCCCGCGTTCTTCGGGGGTCCGGTCACCGTCTCGCGGATGTCGGCCTGGCGGTCGGCCACGCCGCTCACGTGGACGGCGACGCGGCGGGGCGTCCCCAGCGCGATGGCCTCGCCGTGCGTCACGCGCGCGGACGCGAAGTGGGATCGGACGAGGTCGGGGAGCTGGGCCAGCGCCCGGGCGAGAAACGCGGCCGGGATTTCCTCGGTGCCGATCTCGAATAGAAGGTCGGTCACGGCAGGACCGCCTTGGCCGCGGCGACCGCCGCGGCGCTCACGCCGGCGTCGAGGTTGGCCTCGAAGGCGGCGGCCGCGCGCGCCCCTTTGTCCGGCGGAAGCAGCGGGAAGCGGCGCCGCGCGCGATCGCGCACGAATGCCTCGGCGCAGCCCTTGGCGAGCGCCCGCACCCGCCCGATGAAGCGCTGCCGCTCGGTCACGCCGATCGCGCCCCGCGCGTCGAGAAGGTTGAAGGAGTGCGAGCACTTCATGCAGTAGTCGTAGGCCGGCAGCGGCAGCTCGCGCGCGAGCAGGGCCTTGCACTCCCGCTCGAAGTCGTCGAAGAGGCGAAACAGGAGCTCGGTGTTGGCGAGCTCGAAGTTGAACCGCGAGAACTCCTGCTCCGACTGCAGGTGGACCTGCCCGTACTTCACGCCCTCCACCCACTCGACGTCGAAGATGTTGTCGACGTTCTGGAGGTACATGCACAGGCGCTCGAGGCCGTAGGTGAGCTCGGCCGTGACCGGCGCGAGATCGATGCCGCCCGCCTGCTGGAAATAGGTGAACTGGGTGATCTCCATGCCGTCCGCCCACACCTCCCAGCCGAGCCCCCAGGCGCCGAGGGTCGGGCTCTCCCAATCATCCTCGACGAAACGGATGTCGTGCTCGTGGGGATCGAGCCCTAGGCGGCGGATCGACTCCAGGTAAAGGTCCTGGACGTTCGGCGGCGAGGGCTTGAGGCCGACCTGATACTGGTAGTAAGCCCCGAGACGATTGGGGTTTTCGCCGTACCGGCCGTCGGTCGGGCGGCGGGACGGCTGGACGAACGCGGTGTTCCAGGGCTCGGGCCCGAGCACGCGCAGAAACGTGGCGGGGTGGAACGTGCCCGCGCCGACCTCCATGTCGTAGGGCTGATGGAGGACGCACCCCACCTCCGCCCAGAAGTGCTGGAGCGTCAGGATCACGTCCTGGAAGGTGGGCTTGCGCATGCGCCGAAAGTGCGCGGAAGGTAGCAAAGGGACTGGGGTGAATCAACAGGCCTCAGGCATCAGGCTTCAGGCTTCAGGCTCAGAGCTTCGGCTTCGGACCCCTTCGGATCGGCGGGGGCGGCGGGATCTTCTTCAGCTCGATGGCGAGCGCGCCGTCGGCCGGTAGATCGACCTTCTTGGAGTAGGTCTGGTAGCCGGCCGAGCGCACCTCGACCTTGATGGGCTTGCCGCTCGCCTCGACCTCCAGCGCCCCGCCGTCCACGGCCTTGCCGTCGACGGAGATCTTCGCCGCCGCCGCCGCCTCGGGCGGCGACACCGTCACGGTGAGCTTCACCAGCTTGGGCTTCTCGGGCTCCTTGGCGGGCTCCTTCTCCGGTTCCTTCGCGGCCACGGCCGTGCCCGCGTCGGGCGGCCCGACCTTGGCCACCGGCGCAGCGTCGGGAGCCGTTGCCGCCACCGGCTCTTCTTTCTTGGGCTCTTCCTTCTTGGGCTCTTCCTTCTTCGGCTCTTCCTTCTTCGGCTCTTCCTTGGCCGGCTCGGTCTTGGCCGGCTCGGTCTTGGCCGGCTCGGTCTTGGCCGGCTCGGTTTTGGCCGGCTCGGTCGTCGCCGCCTTCGGGCGCGAGGGCCGCGCCGCCATGAGGATGCCGAACACGGCCGCCGCGACCCCGGCCCCCACGCCCAGCGGGAGGCCCTTGCCGCGCCGCCTCCGGGGCAGCACGTCAGCATCGTCGAGCGGCACCGCAGTGCCGCCCCCCGCCGCCGGCGGCGGAGCCGCCGGGGCCAGCGGCTCCGGCGGAGGCGGCGCCGCGATCGGCTGGGCCATCGGCGCCAGCGTCTGCGCCAGGTGCTCCGCCGTCTGGTAGCGGTACTGCGGATCGAGCGCAAGCGCGTACTGCAGGATCTGCTCGAGCTGCGGCGGAAGCTCCGGGTTCACCGTGCGCGGCGGGACGTACGCCCCGCTCGCGACGCTGGCGAGGATCGTCGGCGCGTCGGCGCCCTGGAACGGGAACTGCCCGGTCGTGAGACGGTAGAGGATGCCGCCGACGGCAAAAATGTCCGCGCGGTGATCGAGCGCCTGCCGCCGCGCCTGCTCCGGCGACCAGAAGAACGGCAGCTCCACGCCCAGCGGGACAAGCGCCTGCCGTGCGGCCGGGTCGTCGCCCAGCACGCGGTGCCAGCCGAAGTCGAGCACCTTGACGAAATCGGGATCGGTGCCGCGGTGGGTGAGGAAGATGGACCTGAGCCCCAGCCCGCGATGGACCAGGCCGGCGCGGTGGGCGGGCCCGAGCGCCTCGAGGATCTGGCGGGCGATGTGCGCGGCGCGCGGGAACGGCATGCGCCCGCCGAGGGCGGCCAGGCGCGCCTCCAGCGTGTGCCCGCGGAACGCCTCCGACGCGACGAGGAACGGCCCGCCGTCGGCCGAACGTCCCATGTCGGTGATGACCGCGATGTGCTCCTGGTTGAGGTTCGACGAGTGCTTTACTTCCTGGAGGAAACGGCCGAGCGAATCGGCATTCTTGCCGAGATCGGGCGGCGCGACCTCGACGGCGACGCGCTTGCCGCTGGCGAGCAGCTCCGCCTCGTAGATCGCGCCGAGCCCTCCCTCGGCGATCCGGACGACGATGCGGAACTTCCCGTCGAGCACGTGCCCGGAAGGAAGCGATGGCGTGGACATGGGCTCTTCAGAAAGTATCACAATCACTTCGCGTCGGGAGCGCCGCCGTGGCCCCGAAACGGGTCACGACGCGCGCGGCGACGCGGTTGGCGAATGCGCACGCCCGTTCGACCGCGTCGGCGGGCCAATCCTTGGGCCGGTCCCACCGGGGGAGGAGCTCCGCCCACAGCCCCGCCACGAACCCGTCGCCCGCCCCGGTCGTGTCCACCACGGGCACGCGCATCCCCCGCACGTACCCCGACCCGGCGGCGCCGTCGTAGTAGCAGCCCCGCTCGCCGAGCGTGACCACGCACAGGCTCGGGCCGAGCGCGCGGATCGCGCGCGCGCCGTCGGCGGCGTCGGACGTGCCCACCACCGCGGCGAGCTCGTCGTCCGAGATCTTCACCACGTCGGTGGCGGCGAGCGTCTCGCGCAGGAGCGGCCCGGCCTGCGCCGGGTCCGCCCACAGGTGGGCGCGCAGGTTGGGATCGCAGGACACGATGCCGCCGGCCCGCCGCGCCGCCGCGAGGGCGAAGCGGGTGGCCGCGCGCGCCGGCTCGCGCGTCAGCGTGGAGCTGCCGTAGTGGAACACGCGCGCCTCGCCGACGAGCGCCGGGTCGACGTCGTGCTCCGCGATCTCCTGGTCCGCGGACGGATGCCGGTAGAAGAGGAACGACCGCTCGCCCGCCGGCCCGACGGAGACGAACGTGATCGCCGTCTTGGCGGTGCGGTGGGTCCCGATGCCGCGGACGTCGACCCCCTCGCGGGCGAGCCCGTCGCGCAGGAACGCGCCGAACTCGTCGGCGCCGACGAGCGTCATCAGCCCGGAACGGACGCCCAGCCGCGCCAGGCCGACCGCCACGTTGGCGGGCGCGCCGCCCAGGTGGCGGACGAACCGCTCGACCTGGCGGAGGGGGACGCCGCGCACCTCGGGGAAAAAGTCGACGATCGCCTCGCCGAAACAGAGGAGGTCAAGCATGGCGCAGCTTCTGGATGAACTCCAACGAGCGCAGCGGCTGGCGCAGGTGGGACAGGACGAACGCGTGGACGACCGCGCGCGTGGCCTCGATCTCGGCGTCGGCGGCGGGGAGCTCGCCGCGCTGGAGCTCGGCGAGGCGCGCCGCGACCGCCGGCTGAAGGGGGGGTCCGATCGCGCGCAGGCCGCAGGCGCCGCACAGCGCGCCGCCGCGGTGGGCGTCGACCTTGGCGCCAGCGCCGAGGGCCTCGGTGCCGCAGGCGACGCAGCGGTCGAGCACGGGGCGCAGGCCGATCTCGTCGAGCAGGCGGAGCTCGAACGCGCGCAGGCGATCGGCGCGCGGCGCGCCCGCGGCGAGCGCCTCGTACATCGCCACGGTGAGATCGAACAGCGCGGCGTCGGGGTGGCGCGGGACGGTCAGCTCGCGCAGGAGCTCGGTGGCGTAGGACGCGTGCGCCATCTTGACGATGTCGTCGCCGAGGCGGGTGAAGTCGCGCCGGGCGTCGAACCGCTCCAGCACGTGGAGGTCGCCGCCGCGCCGCTCGGCGAGCGCCGCCTCGCCGACGACGAACAACGACAGCGCCGCGCCGAAGCGGCGGCGGCTCTTCTGCGCGGCGCGCGCGATCGCCGACACCTTGCCCAGCCCGCGCGTGTAGAGGGTCACGATGCGATCGGCCTCGCCGTACGCGATCGATCCGAGGAGGAACGCGGCCTCGGTCACAGGAACCCCAGGACGATCGTCTCCTGCAGGAACAGGTAGAGGAGCGCGGCGACGGCCAGGAACGGGCCGAACGGCACCTCGAAGCGGAGGAGCCCCTGCGTCCGGCGGAGGGCGAGGAACGGGATGGACACCAGCGACCCGATGAGCGAGCCGACGAAGATCGACACGAGCACAGCCTGCCAGCCGAGGAGGGCGCCGATGAGCGCGAGGAGCTTGCCGTCGCCGTAGCCCATGCCCTCGCGCTTGAACAGGAGCCGCCACCCGTCGGCGATGACGCGCACGATCGCGTAGCCGAGGACCGCGCCGAGGACGAGGTGGAGCGGCGGCCGGTCGCGAAGGAGCAGGCCCAGGCCGAGGAACGCGGGGATGCCCGGGTAGGTGATGACGTCGGGGACGATCTTGTGGTCGAGGTCGATGAACGCGATGACGACGAGGACGAGCACGAACAGCGCGTAGGCGCCGAAGCGGAGGAGGCGGTGGCCCGGCGCGTCGTCGGCGTGGATCGTCGTCATGGTGAGGTGGTAGGTGACGAGGATGAGCGCCGCGGTCGCGATCTCGACGAACAGGTAGCGCGGGGAGAAGCGCGCCCCGCACGCGCGGCAGCGGCCGCGGAGGAGCAGGAACGACACGATGGGGATGTTGTCGTAGAAGCGCACCGGCCGGCCGCAGGCGACGCAGTGCGAGCCGGGGCGGACGATCGACATGCCGGCGGGGATGCGCAGGATGCACACGTTGGCGAAGCTGCCGAGGAGCGCGCCGAGGATGCCCGCGAAGACGTACGCCGAGGGGGAGTAGAGAATGGCGTCCGGCATGTTGACGTGCCGCGTCGTCGAGACTATCACGTAGGAGGATGGTACGCCGTCTCGCCGCGATCGTGATGGGCGCCGTGCTCGCGGCGGCGGTCGCGGGGGCGTGCGGCAAGGCCGGCGCCAAGGATGGGGGAGGCTCCGTCGGGCTCAGCCCGACGGAGGGGTGGCGAGGGCTCGCAGCCACCCAGTCGATCGACACGCGGGAGGCGGCGCGTGCGCTCCTCCGCCGCTTCGGCGACTCCGCGGCGGCGCTCGCCCCGGTGAGCTTCGCCGGCAGCGCCCGCTCGGTCCTGCGCGAGGGCGACAGAGTAGTGGCGAGCCTCGACGAGACGTTCGAGATCGAGGCCGCGGACGGCGCCGCGCACGCCGTGGTCCAGAACTCGCGCGACGCCGGACGCGAGCTCTACGCCAAGGGCGGGAAGGTGTGGGTGCGGCCGCGCTACGGCAAGTTCCACCGGCGCGCGCCGTCGTCCCCCGACGAGGCCGCGCGGGCGCTCGACGACGCCTACGGGACGCTGGCCGCGCAGATCGCGCTCGTCGCCGACGGGATGAGCGTGAGCGACGGCGGCCCCGCCCGGGGGATGGGCGGCCGCCCCGGGCGCAAGATCGTCCTCGGCGCCGCGGGCGGCAAGGTGCAGTCGCTCGACGGTGAGGCGATCCTCGACGACAGGACCGGCGCCGTGCTCGCGGCGCGGCTCGAGGCGCGGCTCGCGCTCGACGGCGGGCGCTCGCTCGAGCTGCACTGCCTGCACGAGCTGCGACCGCTTGGCGCCGCGATCGCGTTTCCCGGCGACGAGGACGCGGTCGACACGCCGCTCCGTTCCACCGACACCGAGGACCGCGAGGAGCTCCTGCGCGGCCTCGCCCCACCGATTGTGAAGACCACGAAGAAACGATGATGACTGCGATCGCGTTGCGTTTCCAACACCTCGCGCTCCACCGCCGGATGATCGTCGTCCGCTCCCTCGCCGGGGCGGCCGCCGGTCTCGCCCCCCTGCCCTACCTCGACGACTGGCTGGTCGCGCAGATCCGCCGGGGGACGATCCGCCGCATCGCGGAGGCGCGCGGCGTCGATCTCGACGACGCCGCGGTGCGCGCGGTCGCCGAGGGTGCAACCAAGCCGCCCGGCTGGCGGACGTTCCTGGCCACCGTCCCCATCATGCGCTTCCTCCGCCGCGGCGTCCGCGCCGCGATCGCCGGCTACACCATCTACCGCCGCGCCGACCAGGCCAGCCGCGATTTCGCCGTCGCGACGCTGTTCGATCACTACTGCGCGCGCATCCACGTGGGCGGCGGGCTCGACGGCGAGGCCGGCGCCGCGCTGCGCGCGCGCATCGACCGGGCGATCGCCAAGACGCCGTCCGGTCCGCTGCGGCAGACGTTCCGCGCCGCGCTCGCCGCCGCCGGCCGCGCGGCGATCCGCGCCCCGTTCGAGCTGGCCGACGCGCTGTCGGGCGGGCGCATCCGCGCGCGCCTGCGCGCCCGTTCGAGCGAGGACGCACCCGAGGAGGTCGCCGAGGAGGCGCTCGTCGACCACGCCGGCACGCTCCTCGGGCGGATGGGCCAGAGCGTCGATCGCGGCCTCATGGGCCTGGGCGCGCGCTACGTGAGCGATGTGGTGGCGGCGTTCGAGGAGGACCGTGCATAGGGAGCGTCTCGTCGCCGCCCGGCGCGTGGTCGTGAAGATCGGCAGCCGCCTCATCCACGAACGACCGGACGAGACGCTCGCCGAGGTCGCGGCGGAGGTCGCGGCCCAGCGCGCGTCGCGATCCTTCGTCGTCGTGTCCTCGGGGGCGATCGCGCTCGGCCGCGGCGTCCTCGGCCTCGCCGAGCGGCCGCGCGAGCTGGCCCGCCTGCAGGCGGTCGCCGCCGTCGGCCAGGGGCGGCTCATGCAGGCGTGGGAGCGCGCGTTCTCGGCGCACGGCATCCCCGTCGGCCAGGTGCTGCTCACGCACGACGACGTCGCCGACCGGGCGCGCTTCCTGTCGGCGCGCCACGCGCTGGCGGCGCTCCTCGACCTCGGCGCGGTGCCGATCGTCAACGAGAACGACACGGTCGCGACCGACGAGATAAAATTCGGCGACAACGACCGCCTGGCCGCGCTGACGGTCAGCCTCACCGCCGCCGACGCGCTGGTGATCCTCACCGACGTCGACGGCCTGCACGACGCGCCGCCGGCGCAGGGCGGCCGGCGCGTCCCGCTCGTGCGCGACGTCGACCGCGAGGCCGCCCCGGTCGCCGGCGCCCCCTCGCCGGGGATCGGCACCGGCGGGATGGCGTCGAAGGTGCAGTCGGCCAAGATCGCCGGCAAGAGCGGCGTCCCCACCGTCGTCGCGCGCGGCGGCCCCGGGGTCGTCGGCCGCGTGCTCGCCGGCGAGGACGTCGGCACGCTGTTCTTGCCCAGCGACGAGCGCCTGCAGGGCCGGAAGCACTGGATCGCCTACGCGCTCAAGCCCGCCGGGGTCCTCGTCGTAGACGCCGGCGCGCGCGCGGCGCTCGTCGACGGGCGGAAGAGCCTGCTCCCCTCGGGGATCCGCGAGGTCCGCGGCGCGTTCGCCATCGGCGACGCGGTCAGCATCCGGTCGGAGGACGGGGCGGAGTTCGCGCGCGGTCTGGCGAGCTACGCGGCGGAAGAAATTGTGAGGATCCGCGGGCGGCGCTCGGCCGACATCGAGCCGATTCTGGGGTATAAATACCTTGACGAGGTCGTCCACCGTGACGATCTGGTGATTTTATAAGGAGGCGCACGATCGTCCTGTCAGAGGATCAGCACGGGCTCGTGGAACGCATCGCGCGGAGCGCTCGCGCCGCGGGGCACAAGGTCGCCAAGGCCCCCGCGCGAGTCAGGGAGTCCGCGCTGCGAGCCACGGCCGCGCGGATCCGCGAGCGCGCCGCCGCGATCCTCGCCGAGAACCGGCTGGACGTGGACGCGGGCCGCGCCGCCGGTCTGTCCCCGGCCCTCGTCGATCGCCTGTCGCTCGACGAGCGCCGGCTGGCCGCGGTGGCCGCGTCGGTGGAAGAGGTCGCGGGCCTGCCCGATCCCGTCGGGCGCATCGAGCGCCTGGCGCGCCGTCCGAACGGGCTCCTCGTCGGCAGGATGCGGATCCCCCTCGGCGTCGTGCTCATGATCTACGAGGCCCGCCCCAATGTCACCGCCGAGGCGTTCGCGCTGTGCCTGCGCGCCGGCAACGCCGTCGTCCTGCGCGGCGGGAGCGAGGCCCATCGCACCAACCTCGCGCTGGGCGAGGCGATCGGCCACGGGCTCGAGGTGGCGGGTCTCCCCGCCGCGGCGGCGCAGGTCGTGCCCGTCACCGGCCGCACCATCGTCGAGGCCCTGCTCCAGCGCGACGGGGACATCGACCTCGCGATCCCCCGCGGCGGCGAGGGGTTGATCCGCTTCGTCGCCGAGCGCGCCCGCATGCCCGTCATCCAGCACTACAAGGGCGTGTGCCACGTCTACATCGACGCCGCCGCCGACCCGGACATGGCGCTCGCGATCTGCGAGAACGCCAAGGTGTCGCGCCCGGGCGTGTGCAACGCGGCGGAGACGATCCTCGTCCACGAGGCGATCGCCGCGTCGTTCGTGCCGCGCCTGGTCGAGCGGCTCGCCGCGCGCGGCGTCGAGATCCGCGGCGACGAGCGCGTCCGCGCGCTCGCGACCGGCGTCGTCCCCGCCGCCGAGGCAGACTGGGGGACGGAGTACCTCGCGCTCATCGTGGCGGTGCGCGTCGTCCCGTCCCTCGACGAGGCCGTGCGCCACATCGAGACCTACGGCTCCAGCCACACCGAGGCGATCGTCACGCGCGACCACGCGGCGGCGATGCGCTTCCTCGGCGAGGTTGCGAGCTCGACCGTTCTCGTAAATGCTTCGACCCGCTTCGCCGACGGCGGCGAGCTCGGCCTCGGCGCCGAGATCGGCATCTCCACCACGCGCCTGCACGCCTACGGGCCGATGGGCGCCGAGGAGCTCACCACCACCAAGTTCGTCGTCTTCGGCGACGGACACATCAGGAACTGAAAGGAGGACGTCCCGAATTTGAAGCCCGAAACCGTTACCCCGACCCCCACCCAGTCATCCCTGCAAGACGATCGGAGCCGCGCGGCCGCGTTTTCCGCGGTGGCCGCCGCGCTCGACAAGAAAGCGCTCGCGCCCGTCGTGCTCGACGTGCGCGGGCTGGCCTCGTACACCGACTTCATCGTGCTCCTCTCGGGCGGAAGCGACCGGCAGGTCGCCGCCATCGCCGACGCCGTCGTCGAGTCGCTCGCCAAGGAGCGCTGGCGCCCGCTCGGCAAGGAGGGCGGCAAGGGCGGCCAGTGGACGCTCCTCGATTTCGGCGACGTGATCGTCCACGTGTTCCATCATCCGGTGCGCGAGTTCTACGACCTCGAGAGCTTCTGGGTGGACGCGCCGCGCCTGCCGCTGGAGGTGCCGCCCGAGGCGCGGGTGGGACCGCACTACTATAGTTAGCCCGTGTCCGTGCTCGTCCTGTGCGTGGGCCGCCTGAAGGAGGACTTCTGGGAGGCGGCCGAGGCGGAGTACCAGAAGCGCCTCCGCCGCTACGCCGACGTGAAGGTGCGCGAGGTCAAGGACGAGGCGGCGCTCGTCGCGGCCATCCCGCCGCGGGCGAGCCTGGTCGCGCTCGATCGGCGCGGCGACCTCGTCACCAGCGAGGCGCTGGCGCGCGAGATCCTCGCCGGGCTGCCCCAGGTCGCGTTCGCGATCGGCGGCGCCGAGGGGCTCGGCGACGAGCTGCGAGCGCGGGCCCGCCGCATCATCGCGTTCGGGCGCATCACCCTGCCCCACCGTCTGGCGCGCGTGCTCCTGCTCGAGCAGATCTATCGCGGATTCTCGATCCTCCGCGGCGACCCGTACCACAAGTGACGCAACCCGGCGCGCGGCGCGCCGATAACCCCCGCATGTGGACCGCCGTGTCCGAGCTCCTATTCCCGGAAAAGTGCCCCGCGTGCGACGCGCTCGTCGGCGGACGGCCGGGCTTGTGCGAAAGGTGCGCCTCGTCGCTCTATGCGGTCGGCGCGTGCTGCCCGCGTTGCGCCCTCCCCGAGGAGGGTCCGGGGGTCGTGTGCCGGCGGTGCGCGAAGCTTCCGCCGCCGTTCGAGCGCGTCATCGCGCCCTGGCGGTTCGGCGGGGAGCTCGCGGTGGCGCTGCGC
>DATFWE010000237.1:0-6033 GCA_035259575.1 Haliangiales bacterium | reverse complement strand
GGTCATCTGCAGGTTCTCGAGCTTGAAGAACGCGCGGTTCCCGGTGAGGCGCGAGAACGTCTCCGAATACGCCAGCGGGGAGGTGTAGATCGAGTCGCGGACGCGCCCCCGCGCGGCCTCGATGTCGATCATCGATATGCTCATGGCTCCTCCCCCGCGTCCGGCACCGGCGGGCCGGGCTTGCGCGCCTCGAAGCGCAGCACCACCGGCTCGAGCGGAGCCACCTGCTTCGCCCCCCGCGCACCCGTCGCGAGATACACGCCGGCGACGGAGATCCCGCCGGGGGCGGGCGTCACCTCGACCGGCAGATCGATCTGCGGCGGCGTCGTGCCCGCGGCCGAGGCCATCGCCTCGGTGATCGTGTACGGGCGCGCCGACAGGATCTCCTGCAGGTGGCCGCCCTCCCAGCGCACCACGCGGACGCCGACGGACAGCTCGCGTTCGTTCTTGCGCGTCTCGAGCACGATCATGTCGTCCCGCCCGTCGCCGTCGACGTCGAGCGGCCAGACGACGGCATCGGGGGAGATCGCGATCGCGCCCACGCGGCGCAAGCGCGGCGGCTCCCCGCCGACGAGGATCGCCTCCCCGCCCTGCACCACCACCGCCTCGGGCGATGCGGCGGAGAAGCAGCCGAAGCGCACCGTCGCGCCCTCGCCCCTGACCCGCGCCGCCGCGATCGCGTCGTCGGCGGACAGCGTCGCGTCGGCGCAGGCGCGGCGCGGCGCCTCGTCCGCCGGCTTGGTGACCAGCACCGCCTCGACGTGCGCTTGATCGGGGGCCGTCCCCGCCGGGGCATCGGTGATGAAGCGCACCCCGGGGAGCGCCTCCGCCTCGTAGACGAGGCGATCGCCCGCGCCCCGGCGGCGCGGCTTGCCCAGCGCCTCGAGCACCTTGGTCCCCGTCGCGCCGACGCCGACGCCCGCCGAGGTCCGCGCCACCTCCGGCGCTACCACCGCGATGAAGCGCACCGGGCCCTTCACGTCGGCGCCGACGAGGATCTGGCCGGTCTCGGCGCTCACGACCAGCCAGCTCGCGTACCTGCCGATCTGCAGCACTTCCAGGTTGAGCCCCTCGGGCAGCTTGCGTAGGACGTCGCCGAGCGGCTGGTCGAGGAGATACGGTCCGATCCCGTCGGAGCGGATGGCGTGGGGCGGATAGGCGCGCACGGGCGCGCCGATCACCTCGCGCACGCGGTGCTGCGCGGCGTCGACCTCGATCGGCGCCGGCGCGGTCGCGTCCCGCTGGCAGGTGCAGGTGGTGAGGAGGAGAAGCGGCAGCGCCGCCCTACATCGCATAAGCCCGGGAACTATACCCTCGTGAGCAAAAAGATCAGCAGCACGAACGCGACGATCACGGCGATCGCCGTGACGGGCAGCTTGAGCGACGGGCGCGCGCGCCGATCCACGAACGACGATCCGAAGCTGAACGACGGGGCCGCGTCGGCCGCCGGCGCGTCCTTGTCGGGGAGCTCGGACCGCTCGTCCTTCTTGGGCAGCATGAGGTCGATCGTCTGCGGCGTCTGCGGCCCGGACCGGCGCCGCCGGCGCTTGCGCGGCATCGGCGTGGCCGCGTCGAGCGGTACCTCCTTGGTGTCGAGGACGACGGGGCGCATCGCCATGGGGCTCGGGCGCGGCCGCGCCTCGAGCGTCTTAGACATGTCCTCGGCCATCTCCGCCACCGGATCCAGCGGCGGGAGCTGCTTCGCGGCCGAGGCCGTCGGCGCGGGCGCCTTGGGCGGCGGCTTGAGGTCGGCGAGCGCGGCGGGCGTCGCCGGCGCGGTGAAATCGCGGCTCGTCGCCACGTGGACGATCGAGGGCAGGGGCGACGGCAGGGGCGACGGCGGCGGCGGCAGGTCCGACTTGGAGGTGATCTCCTCGGAGCTGAGGCCGAGCTCCATCGCGGGCACGAGGGGCACCGCGTCGGTGGGGCCATCGTCGCCGATCTCCGGGTCGATCGAGCGCGACAGCTCGGCCGCCCTCTGCTCATCGGCGACGGTGGTCGGCTCCTCGTCGCCGGCCGGCCGGCGCGGCGTGAGCACGGCGACGGGGCCGGAGACCACGGCCAACGGCACCGGGCCGGAGAGGCTCTCGCTCGCCGGGGGCGGCGGCGCCGCGGGCGGCGCGACCGGGGCCGGCGCCGCGGCGGCCTTGGGCGGCGCCTCGCGCTTGACCGTCGAGAACGATCGATCGAAGTCGAGCACGTCCTCGCCGTCGTCGTCGAGCCAGGCCTCGCCGGCGATCACCAGCTCCGGCCGCTTCTCCCCCGTCTCGAGCGCGCGCAGGTCGTCGACGTACTGGGCCACGCGCAGCGGGCCGGATTTGCGCCCCGCCTCGCGCAGGAACTCCTCGAGATCGGTCGCTAGCTCCAGCGCCGACGCGTAACGGTCGTTCGCGTTGGGCTCGAGCGCGCGCATGACGATTTGCTCCAGGCGCGCCGGGAACTTCTGGCGCACGAACGTCGGCGGCTTGACCTTGCCGCGGACGATGCGCTGGATGACCTCTTCGGGACGCCCCTTGAACAAGCGCTTTCCGACGGTCAACTCGTAGAGCACGATGCCGAGGGAGAAGATGTCCGTGCGGTGATCGACCTTCTCCCCGCGCACCTGCTCCGGCGACATGTAGTTGTACTTGCCGGGGACGAGCTTCTCCATCTCCGTCTTGTCGCGGCGGTCGCGCCAGCTCGCCTTGGCGATACCGAAGTCGATGAGCTTCATCACGCCGTCGGGCGTGACCATCATGTTGGACGGCGAGACGTCGCGGTGGACGATGGCCAGCGGGTGCCCGGCGTCGTCGCGCTTGCCGTGGAAGGCGGCCATGCCCTCGGCGGCCTGGCGGCACAGATCCACCGCGTGATCCACGGGGAGGAAGTAGCCCATCTCCACGCCGCGCCGGCACAGCTGCGACAGTTCCTCGCCGCGGATGTACTCCATGGCGATGAACGGCGTCGCGTCGTGCTCGCCGATGTCGTAGACGTGCACGATGTTCGGGTGGTTCAAGACGGTGCCGATGCGCGCCTCGTTCAGGAACATCTCCACGACGCGCACGTCGGTGCGGTAGCGCTCCTTGAGAAGCTTGATGACGATCTCCTTCTCGAGGCCGGGGAGACCCTTCTGGCGGGCCAGGAAGATCTCGGCCATGCCACCGGTGGCGATCTGCCGCACCAGCGTGAACCGATCGGCGAGGACGATGGGCCGAGGTAGCTCGGCGGTCATGATGCTCATCTTAATCTCCGGGCGACTACCCGAATCCCTTCCAATGCGCGGCGAGCGCGCGCTTCGCCGCCGCGATGTTCCTGAGCGCCGCCGGGCTGGCCGGCGGCCGAGCTCCCACCATGGGGGCGCGCTCCTCCAACATGAGCTCGAACGTGGCGGCCGCGCAGGCGCCCAGCCCGTCGAGATCGTACCCACCTTCGAGACACACCACGAGCCGGCCGCCGCACATCTCGTCGGCGACCCCCTGGACGGCGGCCGCCATCCGGCGGTAGCCGTCGACCGAGACGCGCATGTCGGCGAGGGGGTCGTCGGCGAACGCGTCGAACCCGGCCGACACGACGATGAGATCCGGGCGGAACGCGCGCAGCGCGGGCACGATCACCTCGTCGAACGCGGCCGCGTACTCGGCGTCCCCCGAGCCCGCCGGCAGCGGCACGTTGACCGTGGTGCCGGCGCCGGCGCCCTCGCCGATGTCCGTCGCGGCGCCGGTGCCGGGGTAGAACGGATACTGGTGCGTCGACAGGTACATCACCGTCGGATCGCGCCAGAACGCCGCCTGCGTGCCGTTGCCGTGGTGCACGTCCCAGTCCATCACCGCCACGCGCGCGCACCCGCCCGCGCGCGCGGCAGCCGCGGCCAGCGCCGCGTTGTTGAACAGGCAGAAGCCCATCGCCCGATCGGGCTCGGCGTGATGCCCCGGCGGACGCACGACCGCGAGCCCGCGCCGGAGCTTTCCGTCGACGACGGCGCGGCTGAGGTCGATCGCCGAGCCGGCGGCCGCGAGCGCGGCCCGCCACGATCCGGGAGAGAAGAACGTGTCCCCGTCGAGGTAGCCCGTTCGCCCCGGCACCTCGCGCGACAGGTCGGAGATGTATGCCGCTGTGTGGACGAGACCCAGCTCCTCCTCGGCGGCGGGGCGGATCGCGACGCGCTCGGCGCGCTTGTCGGCGTCCTTGGCCCGCAGCGCGCGCGCGACGGCGACGAGGCGCTCGGGGCGCTCCGGATGGGACTCCGGCGCGCGGTGCCCGAGAAAGACGTCGTCGATGACAAGACCCACCGTCATGTGGTCAGAGCAACGCGCAATCTACTCGAACTCGCGAAATAGATCTATGACCAAAAACAAAGCCATTTCCGTCACATCAGGTGTTTTCCGTGTGGGGCTGCCTACATTGGTCTACTTGTCAGGTGGTTCCGGGCTCTTGGCGGCCGCGCGGCGACGCGTCATGTGTGGCTCATGCTGGAGCCCGCCCACCCCGCCGACCTTCCTTTGATCGAGTCCACGGTGCAGCGGCTGCGCCTCGATGCCGAGCGCCTCGACGTCGAGCAGTTCGTGGTGTGGCGCGATCAGGGCCGCGTCCTCGCGTTCGGCCGCATCAAGCCCTACGACGACGGCGTGTTCGAGCTCGCCGGCGTGGCGGTGCTCGAAGAGGCGCGCGGGCGCGGCCTCGGCAAGCTCATCACGCGCGCGCTCATCGATCGCTTTCCCGCGCGCGACGTGTGGATCACGACGGACCTGGTCGAGTTCTTCGAGCCGCTCGGGTTCCGCCGGAGCGACGTCGGGCCGGCGGCGATCTCCGCCAAGCTCGAGCGCGTGTGCGCGTCGCTGCGGACGGGCGTGGTGGCGATGGTCCTCCACAAGGTCGGGGTCGATCTCGTCGACGCGTTCACGCGCGCCGCCGGCGAGGGGAACCGCGCCGGCGTCGTGGTCGACGCGACGGGCCTCGACGCGGCGGCGATGCAGCGGCTGGCCCGCGCCGTCGCCGCGTCGGAGACGGCGTTCGTCGCGCCGCACCTGCGCCTGCGCTACTTCACGCCAGCCGCCGAGGTGCCGTTCTGCGGCCACGCGACGCTGGCGACGGTGCACCGTCTGGGCGAGCTCGGCCGGCTCGCGCCGGGACGCCACGTCGTCCGCTGCGAGGCGGGCGACGTCGACGTCGAGCTCGAGGCCGACGGCCGCGTGTGGCTGACGCCGCCGCAGCCCCCGTGGCGCGAGAGCCCGATCCCCGAGAAGGAGATCTTCCGCCTGCTCGGCGGCGATCCCACCATGCGCGATCGCGAATTGCCGATTCTCGCGGCCGGTTGGAAGCTGTTCGTTCCGCTGTGCCGCCGCGCCGACCTGTTCGCGCTGGCGCCGCGCTGGGAGGAGCTTGCCGCGACGGGGTTCGGCGCATTCGCGTTCACGCGCGACGCGATCGAGCCCGGAAGCGTGGCGCACGCCCGCTTCTTCGCCCCCGCGGTGGGCGTGCGCGAGGATCCCGTGACCGGCGCGGCGCACGGGCCGCTCGCGGCGTACCTGGCGCAGCGCGGCGTCCTGGCCGTGCCCGCGCGCGCGCGCGCCGAGCAGGGCGACGCGATGGGCAAGCCGGGGCGCGTCGACTACGACGTCACCGCCGAGCGCGCGCGCATTGGCGGGTACGCGGTCACGGTCCTGACAGGAGAAGCGCGCGCGTGACTGGCCGGGGTGCGTACGCCTTTCCTACCCCTGAGGGACCAACGTCTCTGCGTCCAAAGGGGGAGAAGACCCGCGACCGCCCAACAACTCGACTTTGGGTTCCGGACGCCGCGGCGGCGGCGCCTGGGGCGGCCGCCGAAGCAGGGATCGGGCGTCCCGCACCTGCCGCGGAGCGTCCAGGCGCGGTTTCCCCTCCACGTGACGCTGCGGGTGCAGCGCCACGTGTGGCAGCTCCGCAGCCGCCGGTGCTTCCGCATCATCGAGAAGGCCCTCTTCGCCGCGCGCGACCGGTTCGACACCCGCGTGGTGCAGTTCTCGGTCCAGCACAACCACATTCACCTCGTCGTCGAGACCCGAGACCGGCGTGCCC
>DATFWE010000236.1:0-10749 GCA_035259575.1 Haliangiales bacterium | reverse complement strand
AGCGGCGGCCGGCCCGCGTAGCGTGCGAGCCGCTCGAGCCCGAGCCGATCGTGGGCAGCCACGTGAGTGCCGGCGTGTAACGAGAAGCCCTCGAAAAAGGCGCTGTGGCGTGGAGCGACCGGCACCTCGCCGTCGCCATCGCGATGTTGCTGAGCGTGCGTGCAACGCGGGAGTCCTCCTCGCCGTAGGCCTTGATCTTGATCGCGAGGGCGCGCTGCTGCAGTGCGATCGCCTCGTCGATCTTGCCCCCTATGCGCATGCGCCTTGCACGGCAACGCCGCGACGGCCTCGGCGATGGCGGGGAACCGAGCGTTCCGGTCCAGCCCCTGGCGAGTGAGCAGGCGGACCTTGCCGCCGTCGACCAGCGCCAGGAGCCGGTAGCCGTCGAGCTTGATCTCGTGGAGCCAGGCGTCGCCTTCGGGCGGCGCGTCGACGAGCGTGGCAAGCTCCACCTCCGGTTTTTCGGGGAGGGCCGCGCGGCGCGCCCCGGGAACGTCGGCGGGCGCCACCGCCGGCTTCGCGGGCGGCGCCTCCGACCGGTTGCCCTTCCACTCGGCGTCGCGATTCGGCAATGGTCTCGAGGTCGCGTCCGGAGAGCACGCTGTACGGCTTGTCGAGGACGACCGGCGGATCGCCCTTGGTGCGCGCATGGGCGCCGCGGCTACCGTCGCACATAGAGTCGCCCGGTCGGCCGATTCCGGGCGGCGGGTCGACCGACGATCGGCTGGTCCTGGGCGAACCCTCGTCGTCCGCTGCCACCCGCCAGGCCGTCCGGGACATTGGCCACACCCGGTGCGGGCGATCATTCGGTGCGCAGGGCGCTCATCGGATCGAGGCGGCTGGCCTTGGCCGCCGGGCGCCACACGGCGAAGAGGGCGACCAGCGTCAACAGGACCGGGATGCTGATGAAGACCAGCGGGTCCCACGCCTTGACGCCGAAGAGGAAGCTGGCGATGAACCGCGCCAGCCCGAAGGCGCAGCCGACCCCGACGACGACGCCGATGATGGCCAGCCTCATGCCCTGGAAGACGATCATCTTGCGCACGTCGCCGTGCGCGGCGCCCAGGGCCAGCCGGATGCCGATCTCCTGCGTGCGTTGCTCGACGGAGTACGACATCAGGCCGTAGATGCCGATGGCGGCCAGGAGCAGCGCCGCGCCGCCGAAGATCGTCATGACCAGCATGTTGAAGCGTTCGCGCGAGATGGACCGCGAGACGACCTCATCCATCGAGCGGACCTCGGAGACCGGCAGCCCGGTCGCCTCGCGCAGCTCCTTCTGGATGGCGCCGGTCAACGAATTGACGTTGACGCGGGTGCGCAGCACCCAGGCGATGGGCGTGATGCGGACGTTCAGCGCGTTGACCGCGTCGGGGACCTGGGCCTGCGGGATGTACATCGTGGGCTGCGGGTCGTTGTTCAGGCCGCCGTCCCGCACGTCGCTGACGACGCCGATGATCTGCCGGTCGGGCTCGCCGCTGAACTCCTTCATGACCCCGCGGCCGATGGCGATGCGGTCGGCCAGCGGATCGGCGTCCTTCCAGAACTGCTTGGCCATCGCCTCGTTGATGACGGCCACCGCCTGGCCACCGGCGATGTCGCGATCATTGAAGGTGCGGCCGCGCTTGACCGGGATCTCGAAGACCTCGAAGTAGCCGGGCGAGATCGTGAGCCAGCCGCCGCCGCCGTGGTACGGCCCCTCCCCGGTGATCGGCCGGCCGACGATGGTGAAGGGCAGGCCGTAGCCGCCCTCGAGGGGGACGCAACAGGTGGCGCTCGCGACCTCGACGCCGGGCAGCCGCTGCAGCCGGTCGACGCCGTCGCGGATGACCTGGTCGACGGCGGACGACTTGAGGAAACGTTCGCCGGTGAGCGACATGCGCATGGTGAGGACATTGCTGGCGTCGAAGCCGGCGTCGACCGCGCGCAGCGCGATCGAGGTGCGGATGAGCAGCGCCGAACCGACGAGGAGGACGAGGGCGAGGGCGATCTCGGTGACGACGAGCACCGAGCGGACCCGGTTGCCGCGCCCGCCGGTGCCGGTGCGACCGCCCTCTTTGAGGGCCAGCCCCAGGTCGGCGCGCGAGCCCTGCAGCGCCGGGATCAGGCCGAAGACGATGCCGGTGACGATCGAGGCCGCGACGGTGAAGATGACCACGCGCCAGTCGACGTCGACCACGCCGCCGTTCTCGCCGATGCGCGGGAGGCCGGCGGTGTTGATGGCGAGGAGGGCCTTGATCGCGAACATCCCGAGAAGCAGGCCGAGGGCGCCGCCGATGAGCGAAAGCAGGACGCTCTCGGTGAGGAGCTGGCGGATGACGCGGCCGCGGCTGGCGCCGAGGGCGAAGCGGATGGCGATCTCCCGCCTGCGGCCGGTGGCGCGGACGAGGAGAAGGTTGGCGACGTTGACGCAGGCGATGAGGAGGACGAAGAAGACCGCGCCCATCAACACGAGGAGGGTCTCCTTGACGTCGCGGACCAGCACCTCGCCGAAGCGCTCGACGGTGAAGGACTGTTCCGGCGCGAGCCCGCGGGCGTACTTGGCCCGGAAGTCGGCGGTGGATGCCTTGAGGCGGGCCTTGGCCTGGTCGACCGTGACGCCGGGAACGAGCCGCCCGGCAGCCCTGAAGTAGTGGCCCTGGTCGGTCGACAGCGGATCGAGCTGGAAGGCGATCCAGGCGTCGGGCGGCGCGCCGAACTCGGAGACGTCGAAGCTCTGGTCCATGACGCCGACGACGGTGTAGGGGTCGCCGCTCAGGGGAATCGTCTTGCCGATGATGTCGGGTGAGCCGGCGAACCGCTTGGACCAGAGGGCGTGGCTCAGGACGACGGCTTTCGGTCCGTTGGGGAGGTCCTCCTCCTTGGTGAAGGAGCGGCCCAGCGAGACCGGCGCCCCCACGAGGCGGAAGTAGTCGATGCTGACCCGTCCGGCGAGGATCTGCTGAGGGACATCCCCGCCGGTGAAGTTCATGACGGTGCTGGAGAAGGCGGAGACGTCCTGGACGACGTCGGTCTGGGCCCGGTAGTGGATGAATTTGGCCGGCGAGCACGCGCCGCCCGAGCCCTGAGGCGACTGGGTCATCATGAGGACGAGGTTCTGCGGGTCGGGGTAGGGGAGCGGCTTGAACAGGACGGCGTTCACCACCGAGAAGATCGCGATGTTGGCCCCGATGCCGAACGCGAGGGCGGCGAGGGCCGTGATCGTGAAGCTCGGGCTCTGCCGGAACGTTCGGAGGGACTGCTTGAGGTCTCTCAGGAAGGTATCCATGCGATCTCCTGGCCGGGGATGGTAGCTCATCCCCGGATCGCACATCTGCAACCGATGCTGTCAGCCGACCCCGCGTGCGTTACCGCGCGAGCAAAGCCCTTCCGCAAGCGGCGACGACGCGCCCGGCGAGACCCGGAGCTTCGCGCTCGCCGACGGCATCGCCAGCCCGGCCGAACGCGTCGTAAGCACGGCGACAGGCCGCGGCTACACGACCCTCGCCGCCCCCACCGGAATCCCCAATGCTCCGAATTCCTTCCCCTGGAGCGGGCTACCGGGTTCGAACCGGCGACCTACGGCTTGGGAAGCCGCCCCGGCTCGTCGGGAACACAACAGTAACGGGAGCTTGCACGTAACAGCGCGTTGCCAGCCGTTCCCGCCCGTTACGGTTTTGTGGAAGAAAAGGTGGAAGCCGACACCGATGTTTGGGGGCAATGGGGTGCAGCACCTCCGTCGTTGCAGGTTCGCGGCACACGCAGCAGTCGGACAAGCATCAGCTACGACAGATGTTGAGCTGTGTGCGCTCATGCGCCGAGGCCTTCTGGTGCAGTGCCGAGTGCCGCTCATACACGATGCAAGCCTCGCCAGGCGAGAGTTCCATCGCGACGCGACGATCAAGCGTCTCTTGAAGGCCCTTGATCGTCGACAGGGGAGGGGTGGACCCCGGACCTCGTCAAGAACGAGGACCGGATCACGGGGGCGCTGCTGCTCAAGCTATGATCAGTCGACGATGATGAGCTTCGCCCGGTCTCGGTCTTCTCCGCCCCCACTGCATCTCTCCACGATCGCTTCCACCGCTCACCTCCTCAAGAAGCGATCGCGGCGCCGCGACGACGAAGACACTGCCACTCGCCCTTCCCCTTTCGGGGTGCGGCACAAAGGGGTACCTAACGCAGCGCGGATCAGACTTACGCACGGGGTTTCCACCACCAAAGTGAATCGACCTCTACGCGATCGCCTCGCAACCAGTGTGACGTCTCCTGGCCCCGGCGACGTCCCGATTTTCGTGCAACGGGGTGCCCGGCACGGGCTCCGAGACTTACGCGCAGGCGATCCGCGCGAATCTGCGCAAGTTCATCGACACTGGCTTCACCGCGCACCACGAGATCCTCGAGTACTGGGATGGCGGCTCATTGAAGGTCTTCCGCGGACGGTCGCCATGAGGTTCGACGACCTGACGAAGGCGAGCGTGAAGCCGACCATGGCGCATTTCTTTTACATGGACGAGAACGACCCCACCAAGGTCATCCGCTGGATGGGCGCGGTCGGGCCGGCCGGGTTCTGAACGAGCTCGCGTGGGCTGAAATCCCCGCCGTCCCCGAATTCATGAGCCGGTCTCGGCCCGGTTTCCGCGTTCCGGAGCATGGCGCACACACGGAGCACCTGGATCGTCGCCCTCCTGGGCCTGGTCGGGACCGCGCACGCGGCGGGCGGCAGGCCGGCCTGCACCTGCGCGGACAAACCGCAAATCCTCTATCGCATTCAGGAAATCCGGGCGATCCTCACCGCGTTCGAGGCCCAGATCGCGCGCATCGGCGATGGCCCGCGGTTCACCAACGCCGCGTACGACTCGTTTCGCGACACGACCCTGCTGCCGATGCTCAATTCCATGAAGGCGTCTTCGCCCGCGTCGGCCAGGACCTGGGCCGGCAGTACCCACCCGTTCACGTGCAAGAGCACATTCCCGTCGGCGGCGACCAGCTGCCTGCGCGAAGCGCTCGAGCGCCACGAGGCCCACCACGCGAACCTGTGCCAAAGCGCCTCGGGGAAGGTGGACTACCGCGACGGCGGCTCGCTCGCCGACGCGTATCGCGAGGAGCTCGTGGCCTATCGCATCGAGCTCGACTACCTCGAGGCGTCGCTCGCCACGTTGCCCGACAGCTGCAAGCCCGACGGCTGGCTCGTCTACTACGAGGTCCAGGTCCGCGGAGAGGGGGGTAAGGTGCGCATGCAGGGGGAAGACGCGCCGCACCAGATCACCTGGCGAATCGACCATACCTATTTGGGGACGATCGACCTCGATGTCGCCGCGCCGCTCAATTCGCAGGCCATGATGGCGCAGTTCCAGAAGGCGTCCGGGCCGATGACGCCGCAGCAAATCCAGGCGCTGAAGCAGCAGATCATGGCCAACCGCGGCTGGCGGCCGAGCGTCGCCACGATCCCCATCGACGTCGCGATCGACGACGAGATCGTGACCTTCGACCACGACCCTGGCGAGGGGGAAAGCTACGAGAACAAGACCCTTACCCAGAAATGGAAGGGCGCCGGCCAAGACAGCGTCCAGGCGGCGTTCGAGGTCGACGAGAACACGACCGCCGGGACGTACAACGTGACGTTGTCCATCAAGCCGAGCGGGCACGGCGGCACGGTGACGGTGGACGAAGCCGAGGTGTTCGACCGGACGGCCCTCGGCTATGGGGGCGCGCCGACGCACCAGGAGCCCCCGCCCACGCAGCGGAAGGTCGGCTTCGACAAGATGGTCCTGCCCACGGTCAGCGGGCTGTTCGCGAACCAGATCGTCCACCATGCCAAGGATCTCCCGCTCGCCCCGACGGACGGGATCGTCCAGTTCGACTCCGGCTGGGTCGCGCCGCAGCCGCTCACCAAGCCGTTCACGGATTACCCGGAGGCGGCCCAGAAGCTCAAGGTCCGCATCTACTACAGGCTGAAGAAATGGCGCTGACCATGCGACGACGCGATCTCCTCGCGGCCCTCGGCGCCGCGCTCGTCCTCCCCCCCTCGGCGCGCGCTGCGGAGCACGCGGAGCTGGTTCCCCAGCCGGGTCGCTGGCGCGACTGGCACCAGGACCTGGCGATGGCGAACCTCGTCTGCCCTGACGCGGGAGAGCGAAAGCGCTTCCTCGACAACGCCACCGCCTACTCGTCGACCTTTCGGACGCACCCGACGCTGGCGTCGCCGCGCGGCTTCGATGTCATGCCCGTCCGCGGCATCCGCGGCGACTCGCTCCACGAGAAGCCGCCGCATCCCATCCCGGGCAGCCTGGAGTTCTACACCTTCTGGTACTTCCGCGGCCGGGACGGACAGGTCCTCTGCGGCGATGAGGCGAGCCTGGTCCTCAACGTCATCTTCAACACCCTGCACCCCCTGTGGCGGCACCCCGTGGCCGAGGACGAGCACGGCAGCATGTTCTGGGCGCCGGAGACGGTCCCCAGCCACAGCGGCGTGCCGCGGTTCGCCGGCGGCCACCTGCTCACGCGGCGGACGGAGCCGCCGTTCGTGGCCGCGCCGGTGCGGCGAGTGCTCGCGGCGTGGCTCGCCGCGCAGCGCCACGAACAGCGCAACCGGCCCGGCGATGCGTTCGTCGCGCGCGAGGCGGATCGCCTCGCCGCCCAGCTCGCCGCGCTGACGCCCGAGGAGGGCGCGGCGCCGGCGTGGGTGGTGAACGACTATAATCGCATCCTGGGCAAGCCGGGCCAGAAGGACGCCTTCGCGGTCCTCGCCGAGAATCCCGCGTTCTACGATCGCAGCCTGCCGCGGACCGCGCTCCAGTCGGCGGTCGTCCAGCCGTTCGAGCGCAACCTGTCGTGGGACGTGCCCGCGGTCAAGGCGGCGCGCGAAGCGCTCGGCAAGCAGGCCTGGCCGAAGCTCGTCGCCGCGCTGTCCTAGCGCCGCGCGGCGACGCCATCACGTGTAAACACCCGAGAGCACACGCCGATCCGACGACTGGCCCGTTTGTCCGCCGATTTCCGCGTTCCTTCTCAGGAGGACAAACCCAATGGGAACCGGTCCAGCTCCCCAAGTCGAACATGTCGAAGCCCGCGCCGTTGGCTCGGCTCACCGCGACGGCCACGCGGCGCCCGGTCCCGCGACGAAGCCTGCGGCGCAAGAGCCCTCGCCGCACGAGCTCTGGGCGGGGGCAACCGGCGCGACCGCGACGGCAACCGGCCCGGCCGCGCCGGCAACCGCCCCGGCCGCGGCGGCAACCGCACCCGCGGCGAACGCGCAGGCCGCGGAGGTTTTCGCCGGCATGTACGACGAGCACGCGAAGCCGGCGCGCGGCGTGGCCTCGCTGGAGACGGTCCCGCTTTCGGGCGGATGGCAGGTGCTGCGCAGCTTCGGCGTCCCGAAGTACGACGACCTGGTCGCGCGTCTGGTCGGTCGCGACGGCGCGCTCGAACAGGAATGGGCGGTCCTCATGCGCGACGGGGCGAAATATGCGTCGCCTGGCCAGTATGTCGGCCCCGGGACCGAGCAGGAGATCGCCGCGAACGTCTCCGACCGCGGCGGCGACAAAGCCGCGATCATGACGCTCGCGGGCAACCAGCTCGGTGTGCTGCAGCCCATGATCGTCATGTTGAAGGAGAGCGTGGCGCTGCTCCCGCGCAAGATCGACGCCGCGCAGGGCCGACTCGCCAGTCTGCGCGACCGGCAAGGAGTCCAGAAGCTGCAGAAGGAGCTCGACGAGCGCAAGGCGACCGCCGCCCGCACCGCCAAGTCCCTGGAGCTCCTGGCCAAGATGATCCTCGAGCCCCACGAGGAGCTGACCAACCTGATCGAGACGGCGGCGTTCTGCGCCGAGCTCGCGAACGACGAGCTCGCGATCAAGCCGGCCCAGGAGGCGATCGACGAGAAAAGCGGCGAGCTCGACCGCACCGATCTCGCCATCGGCGACGAAGACGTTCAGATCCTCCTCGCCGACCTGAGCTCCACCGACAAGGCGCTGCACGGTCTGGCGGCCCAGCTCGCGCCCGTAACCAAGGCGTTCGAGCAGACCCGCGGCCGCGCCGAGTCCAACTACGACAAGGAGGCCAAGGGCAAGTTCAAGTTCGGGCCGCTTGCCGCCCGCGATGCCGAGGTTCACGCCTACCTCGACACCGCGGCGAAGTTCCGCGAGGGCTGCGCCGACGTCGATGCGATCGTGGCCCAGATGCCGAGCCCGAGCTACACCGCGACGATGCTGGAGCGGCAACACGTCGGCTCGCACGACCAGGTGGTGTCGGGTGTGAAAGCCAACCAGGCCTCGCTCCACGCGTACGGCCAGCAATGCGACGCGCGTCAGGCGCAGGTCGCCGCCCCGATCGCGGCCGCGCGCCGTACCGGCGCGGACCTGGACCAGCAGCGCGCGACCGCCGACGCGGCGCTCCTGTCGGGCCCGAAGAAGTAATCGCCGGATCGTTTCCTTCCCGCTTCAAATGCGATCTAGCGGATCATCACGACGATGAAACGCTCCGGGGCCACACAGCAAGGCGAGCCTGCATCCGAGCTCATCAGCCGGCGAATCGCAGACCTCGACGACTGGCGCGGCGAGACGCTCGGCTGGGTGCGCGCGACGATCAAGGCGGCGGATCCCGACATCGTCGAGGAGTGGAAGTGGGGAACCCCGGTGTGGTCCCACGACGGGATCGTGTGCACCGGCGAGACGTACAAGAACAGCGTGAAGATGACGTTCGCCAAGGGGGCCGCGCTGAAAGACCCCTCGCGCCTGTTCAACTCCAGCCTCGAGGGGAACGCGCGGCGCGCGATCGACATCCACGAGGACAGCGCCTTGCGCGGAAATCTCGGGACCATCCGGCCGGCGTGCCCTTCGCGCGCTGGACCGCCGTCCACTGGTCGACGCGTGGTACAGCGGCCATCACGCCACCGCCGCCCGGCTGGCCTCGTGCCGCGTGACGCGCAGGCGCACGGGCGCGGCCGGGCGCAGCGTCACGCAAGCCACCGGCTCCGGCAGCGGGCCGGCCGGCGCGAGGCGGAACGCGTCGAGCACGCGAGCGATGACGAGGCGCGCGAGCATCATCGCGAACCCCTCGCCGACGCACGTGCGTGCGCCGGCGCCGAACGGCAAGTAGGCACCGCGCGGGCGCGCGGCCTCGGCGGCGGGGAGGAAGCGATCGGGGTCGAACCGCTCCGGCTCGGGCCAGATCGCCGGGTCGCGGTGGAGGGCCCACTGACACACCGCCACGGGAGAGCCGGCGGGGATCGAGACGCCGCCGATCTCATCGGGCAGCGTCGCGCGGCGCTCGACGAGCCACAGCGGCGGGTAGAGCCGCAGTGCCTCCTTGAACACCGTATCCGGCGCCGTCCTCGCGCGGTCCACGGCGGCGGGGTGCGCGGCGAGCAGGCCGAGCGTCCACGTGAGCAGGCTCGCCGTGGTCTCGTGGCCGGCGAGCAGGAACGTCTTCACCTGCGCGCAGATCTCGTCGTCCGCCAGCGCGGAGCCGTCCTCGTCCCGCGCCTCGAGCAGCGCCGACAGCGCGTCCGCGCGCGAGCCCGGCGCGGCCCGCCGCGCGCGGATGATGCCGTCGACGACGCCGTCCAGCGCCGCGACGTGCGCGCGGAACCGCCGGGCGGCGCGGGGCCAGCCGATCAGCGAGGCGGTCCGATCCCGCATGTAGGCCAGCACGCCGCTCAGGTGGCGGCTGATCTCCGTCACCTCGCGTGCGACGTCTACCCCGAGCATGGCGGACGACATGATGCGCAGCGTGACGCGCACCATCTCCGCCCCGACGTCGACGTCACCGTCGGCCGGCCACGCCGCCAGCATGTAGTCGGTATGCGCCACCACCGTGTCCGCCAGCGCCTGGATGCGCGCCCGGCTGAAGGCGGGCTGCGCGCGCCGGCGCTGCGCGCGCCACACCGCGCCGTCGCCGGTGAGCAGCCCCTCCCCCAGCGCCCCGCGCAGGAGGCCGAACGACCACGTGTCCTTCGTGTAGTTGCGCGCGTTGTCGCACAGGACGCGCCGCGCGCCCGCGGGATCCGCGATGAGGTAGAACGTCCGCTTCCCCAGCGGCACGCGGACGCACGGACCCCAGCGGGCCCGGGCGGCGAGGAACGAGCGCAGCGGATCACGGCGCAGGCGGAGCAGCGTCGACACAACCTCCCAGCCGCGCGGGCCGGGCGCGACCCGGCTCACGCGCCACCTCCGCTCCGGCCGAAGCGCACGTGCTCGTGGAGCGCCCATCCCGCGCGCCCGCGCAGGCGCGCGCGCCGCACCCAGCGCCTCTCCGCGATGGGCGGGCTCACCAGCCGGACCAGGCCGCGCACCGCGGCGGACGGGACCCGCTCCTCGTCCATCGCGGGGCCGTCGTGGAGCACGCGCCCCTCGGCGAGCTCCAGCCCGCGAGGGGCGAGCGCCGGCCCGACCTCGCACAGCTCGACGTCGTGCCCCTCGTCGCGGCGCACGCCATCGGTGGCCAAGGTGCAGCTCCACGTGCCGCGCTCCGCCTCGATGCGGTTCCACACGATCGTGATGTCGCCGACGTGTGCGCGCCCCCAATCGACACGGCGCAGGCCCAGCCGGCGCGCGATGCGGTGGAGCGTGACCCGGTCGGCGTAGCCGCGGCCGCGCAGCACGCCCCGCCCCGCGTCGCCGAGCCAGCGCGCCTCCACGTCGGCGCACGCGGCCGTGACGGCCCACGTCAGCGCCGCCGGCGAGCCCGCCGGCGTGAAGCCGCCGGCGCGCGGCGTGTGGACGATCCGGAACGGGCCGCCGGGCACGTCGAGCTCCACCGTCCACGCCCCCGCGTCCA
>DATFWE010000235.1:0-10386 GCA_035259575.1 Haliangiales bacterium | reverse complement strand
CAGCTCGGCGCCGAGCTGCTCATCTTCGACCCCGACCTCACGCCGGCGCAGGCGCGCTCGATCACCGACTTCACCGACGTGAAGGTCATCGACCGGACGATGCTGATCCTCGACATCTTCGCGCAGCGCGCCCAGAGCCGCGACGGCAAGCTCCAGGTGGAGCTGGCGCAGCTGCGCTACACCCTGCCCCGCCTCGTCGAGAAGAACACGATGATGTCGCGGCTGACCGGCGGCATCGGCGGGCGCGGCCCGGGCGAGACGAAGCTCGAGCTGTCGCGCCGGCGCGCGCGCGAGCGCATCCAGCGCCTCGAGCGCCAGATCGGCGAGCTCGGCCGCCGGCGCGCGGTGCGGCGCCGGCGCCGCGGCGAGCGGGACGCGGCGGTGGTGTCGATCGTCGGCTACACCAACGCGGGAAAGTCGACGCTGTTCAACGCGCTGACCCACGCCGACGTCATCGTCGCGGACAAGCTGTTCGCCACGCTCGATCCGACGACGCGCCGGCTGCCCCCGTTGACGCCACCGTCGACAATCGACGGTCCGCGCGACGTGATCCTGTCGGACACCGTCGGGTTCATCCGCGACCTTCCGCGCGACCTGGTGAACGCATTCCGCGCCACGCTCGAGGAGCTCGACGAGTCGGACCTCATGCTCCACGTCGTCGACGCCGCCGACCCCCAGTCGGGCCAGCACATCGACTCCGTCGTGCGCATCCTCGACGACCTGGGGCTCGCGGAGAAGCCGCGCCTCCTCGTGTGGAACAAGGCCGACCTCGTCGGTGCCGGAGATATCGACCGGCTCGTGCGCGAGCACGGCGGCGTGGCCGTGTCGGCGCAGGCACCGGAGACGCTCGGGCCGCTGCGCGAGGCCGTCCGGCTGCGCATCTTCAGCGACACCCTCAACGACAACAGTTGACGCGATCGCATCATCCCGGTGCGCTTGCGTCGCCCCGCCGCGCGGGTAGTGCGAATTCCCTGTTGTCTCCCTGGCACCGACGCCAGACTTCCCGACTTTCGCGCCCGGGCACATTTCCAACCCATCGATTTTATTGACCAACCTCTTGGTCTACCCCTTGCACGCCTTTCGACGGAGATGGACACTCCGAACCGCCGGCCCGGCCGCGTCACCCGCGACAACCTCATCGCCGAGCACGCCGACTCGGCCCGCCGGATCGCCCTACGCGTCGCCCGCCGCACGCCCGAATGGGTGAGCCGCGACGACCTGGTGGCGGCCTCCCTGCTCGGCCTCGCCGAGGCGGCCGATCGGTTCGACCCCGAGCGCGGGCAGTCGTTTCCCGCGTTCGCCGCCGCGCGCATCTCGGGCGCAGTGCTCGACGAGCTTCGCCGCGGCGACCTCATGCCGCGGCGCGTGCGCCAGCGCGCGCGGCAGGTGAAGCGGACGATCCGCGAGCTCGAGCAGCGCCACGGCCGGCGCCCGGAGACGATGGAGATCGCGGTGGAGCTGGGGGTTTCCGTCGACGAGTACCGCCACGACCTCCAGACGCTCGCCGACGTCACGATGGTCGAGCTCGACCGCCACGCCGAGAACCTCAGCGCCGACGCGTCGGTCGCCCACGAGGAGGTCGAGCGCGCCCAGCTGTCCGACGCCATCCACCGCTGCCTGCGCCGGCTGCCCGAGCGCGACGCCGCGATCCTGTCCCTGCGCCACATGGACGGGCTGTCCTACGCGGAGATCGGCCGCATGCTCGGCCTCAGCGAGAGCCGCGTGTGCCAGCTCCGCGCGCGCGCGGTCGAGCGCCTGCGCGCCGAGATGGCCGCCGACGAGCGCCGACGCAGGTCCGGCGCGGTCTGAGCTCAGACGGGCAGCTCCACCGCGAACACCGTCGGCAGCTCGGGCGCTCCACGCGATGCGGTAGCGTTCGTCCGCGGGCGCGTCCATCGCGGTCACTTCTTGGGGTTCGCCTTGAGGATGACCTTCCCGTCCTTCACCACGACGGTGAACTCCACGGTCCTGGCCTTGTGGTCCTTCATGATCTTGGGCGCCTGCTTCTGCAGCGTCGCCACGATGTGCTCGTACTTGAGCCCGTCGGTGGGCTGGCCGAGGAGGCGCTTGGCCTCGACGAACCGGCGATAGAGCTCGCGCGTCCGCTCCTCGTCCATCCCCGGGATGACCGCGGGCGCCTCCGCCGGGGCGGGTTTCTTCAGCATCGAGTCGAACAGCGAGTCGAAGGTTTTCTCGAACGACTCGGGATCTTCCACGGGGGCGTGCCCCAGCGCCGCCGCCGGGCCGGGCGGCTTCGTCGGCGCCCGCGCCCGGTCGGCCTGCGCCGCCGCCACCTCGCGGTCGCGCAGGATCCGCTCCCGCACGCGCGCCGGCAGGCTCCGCAGCACCTCGTCGGGCGCCTCCACGCCGCGGCGCGCCGCATCCCGAGCCACCTTGACGACGTTGCGGAAATACGTGCCCCGCTCGATTTCCCGCAGCGTCCGGCTCCAGTAGTTCGTGTACACGCCGAACTTCTGGTGCAGCGCGCCGAAGCGGTAGCGCTGGGCGGTGTTGCGGATGTTGATCTGCGACAGGTCGAGCATCCGTCGGGTGATCTCCTTGCGGATGACCATCGGCTCCATCTTCTCGATCCCCATGAAAAACTGCTCGTAGAGGATCTTCAGCCGCTCGAGCTTCTTCTCCAACTCCCCGATCAGCTCCTCGATATCGACCTCGTCGCCCTCCCCCGGCTTTTTTCCGCGGTCGATGGCCACAAAAAGACTATAACTGACGCCGGGTTGTCGGTCGTCTATTTCCTCCTGATGGTCGGCCTGCTCGTGGCGGTGCACGAGCTCGGGCACTTCACCGCCGCCAAGGCGCTGGGCGTGCGCGTGCTGCGCTTCTCGCTGGGGTTCGGTCCCCCCATCGTGCGCCTGCGCGGCCGCGAGACCGAGTACCAGATCGGCGCCGTCCCGCTCGGCGGGTACGTCAGGCTGCTCGGCGAGGACCCGAGCGACCCGGTGGCGCCCGCGGACCGCGGCCGCTCGTTCGCCGACAAGCCGCTGTGGAAACGTCTCATCGTCGTGTTCGCCGGCCCGGCGGCCAACCTGCTGTTCCCGCTCGCCATCTATTTCACCTTCTTCTTCGGGCACCACGAGCTGCCCGCCGCGGTGATCGGCGACGTCCTGTCCGGAGGCCCCGCCGCCCAGGCGGGCATCGAGCCCGGCGACCGCGTGCTCGAGATCAACGGCGACGAGGTGCGCACCTGGGAGGAGCTCGAGGACACCATCGACCGCAACGCCGGCAACAGCCTGCGCCTCAAGCTGCGGCGTGCGGACAAGGACGTATACGCGTTCGTCACGCCGCGCCAGCACGTCCTCCGCACGCGCACCGGGGAGAAGACGGAGCAGGGGCTCATCGGCGTCACCCAGGCGCCGTTCGCGCCCATCGTCGGGGTGGTCGACCCGACCTCCCCCGCCGCCCGCGCCGGGCTGCGCACCGGCGATCGCATCATGAGCGTCGACGGGCGCGCCGTCGCCAGCTTCGGCGAGCTCGACCGCGCGCTGGGGACGCGGCCGCGGCGCGTGCTCCTCGCCTACCTGCGCGGGCGCGCCGCGTCGGCCGGGTTCGCCGAGATCCGCGTCTACGAGCCGGGGATCGCTGACCTCGTCCCCGAGACCGCGGCGCGGCGCCCGGCGTGGAGCGGCATCGCCTCGTCGGAGTTCTTCGTCGCCGCGGTCGAGCCGGCGAGCCCGGCCGCGGCCGCGGGGCTCCGCCCCGGCGACGTGATCGTCGCGCTCGACGGCGAGCCGGTGCGCCACTGGATCCAGCTCGACCAGGCGCTACTGGGCGACCCCGACCGCCGCTTCCGCCTCCGCTGGCAGCGCGGCGGCGCCGGCGGCGTGGAGACGCTCGAGGCGGACGTGCGGCAGGAGCGCCGGGCCGTGACCGACGAGTACGGGCAGGATTACACCCTCACCGTGTTCGGCGCGGCGAACGACTTCCGCGTCGGGCGCGGCGAGATGGTGCCGATCGAGTCGCGCTTCGCCTACGCGGCGTCGCACGCGGCTATGCGCACCGGGGAGACGATCGCCCTCATGGCGCGCGGGCTGGTCGCGCTGATCCACGGCAAGCTGCCGCGCGACACCGTCGGCGGGCCGATCATGATGTACCGGATGGCGTCGGTGTCGGGAGAGAAGGGCTGGGACGCCTTCCTCATGATGCTGGCGCTGATCAGCATCAACCTGGGCCTCATCAACCTCTTGCCCATCCCGGTCCTCGACGGGGGCCACCTGGTCATGTTCGCCATCGAGGCGGTGCGCCGGCGGCGCCTGCCCTCGCGCGTGCGCGAGGCCGTCGTCATGGTCGGCCTGGCGATCATCGTCGGCATCACCGTGCTGGCGCTCAAGAACGACATCGTCCGCTACCTCATCCGCTGATGCGCCTCTTGGCCCTCGACACCGCCACGCTGGTGGCATCGGCGGCGGTGTGGATCGACGGCGCCGTCGTCGTCGACGGCGAGGCGGCGGCGTCGACGCACTCGGAGAAGCTCCTGCCCCTCGCGGACCAGGTCCTCCGCCGCGCCGGTCTCGTGCCGGCCGACCTCGACGCGGTCGCGTGCGGCGCCGGCCCCGGCTCGTTCACCGGGCTGCGCATCGGGCTCGCCACCGCCAAGGGGCTGTGCTTCGCGCTGGGGCGGCCGCTGGTGCTGTGCTCGTCGCTGGCCGCGCTGGCGCTCGAGGGCGGGCGCGGCACGGTGCTGGCGGTGCTCGACGCCAAGCGCCAGGAGGTCTACGCCGGCCTGTACCGCCTCGATCCGCTGCCGGCGCCCGTCGACGACGAGGTCGTCCTCGCCCCCGGCGACGTCGCCGCCTGGGCGGCCGGACGGGCGGACGCGGTCGTCGGCGACGGCGCCTACGCCTACCCCGACGACGCGGCCGCGTGGGGCCCGCTCGTCGCCACGGCGCGGCGCACGCCGTCGGCGGCCGCGGTCGCGCGCCTGGCGGCGGCGCGCCTCGCCCGCGGCGAGGCCGACGACCTGACCCGGGCCGAGCCGACCTACATCCGCCACGACGTGGCTACCCCGCCAAGGGCAAGGTGATGTCGAACGCGGCGCCGCCGAGCGCGGACGCGGCGGCGAGCGCGATGGTGCCGCCGTGCTCGAGGATCGTCTTCTTGGCGATGGCCAGGCCCAGCCCGCTGCCGTGGGGCTTCGTCGTCACGTACGGGTCGAAGATGCGCTCGGCCAGCTCGGGCGCGACGCCCGGGCCGTCGTCCTCGATGCGCAGGCGCGCGAGCGTCCCGTCGCGGCGCCAGCTCACCCGCACCTTGCGCGCGCCGGCCTGGAGCGCGTTGTCGGCCAAGTTGGCGAGCGCGCGGCGCAGGAGCATGCGGTCGCCCGAGACGGTCACCGGCGCCGGGGGCGGGCGCGCCTCGAGGGGCAGATCGCGCGCCAGGTCGTCGACGACCGCGGCGAGATCGAGCGGCTTCGGCTCGACGCGCGGCAGCTTGGCGAACACCGAGAATGCGTCGACCAGACGCCGCAGCCCCGCGATCTCCTCGGTGACGATCTCGGTCGCGTCGTCGAGCTTGCTGCGGAACGCCGGGTCGGCGCCGTCGTAGCGCGAGCTCAGGTCCTGCACCGCGAGCTGGATCGGCGTCAGCGGGTTCTTGATCTCGTGGGCGAGCCGGCGGGCGACCTCCTGCCAGGCGGCGATCTTCTGCAGGTACTCGATCTGCGCCCGCGACCGCCCGAGGTCGACGACCATGGCGTCGAACGCGCGCGCCAGGTCGGCTAGCTCGTCCTTGCCGGACAGGCGCACGCGCGTGTCGAGGTCGCCCTCGGCGACGCGGCGCGTGGCCTCGGCCAGCCGTCCCAGGCGGCGGGTGAGGCGCCCGGCGACGACCGTGGCCACCAGCGTCGTCGCCAGCGCGAATCCGCCCACGACCAGGATGAACGCCGTCTGATAGTACGGAGGCATGCTCTGCCGGATGCGCTCGAACGTCCGGTGGGTGGCGAGCGTTTCGCCCAGCGCCTGGTAGTCGGCGGCGAGCTCCGCGCCCGTGTCGGTGGCGTAGGTCAGGCGCGCGCGGCAGGCGCCGGCGGACAGGTCCACGACGCGCTGCAGGCGGTCGCCGGGATCGCCGCGGACCGCGACCGCGTCGTCGAGCTCCGCGCGCCACAGCGCCGGATCGCGGTCGACCTCCGCCTGGACGGCGCGGGGCGCGTCGCCGCCGCAGGCGCGCGCCAGGCGCTCCGCGGCGGCCTCGCCGGCGTGCTGGAACGCCTCCTTGCGCGCGTCCACCGCCGCGCGGTACGCGAGGACCGCGCGATCGAGCGACCTGTGCAGGCGCTCGGTCTCCCCCAGCACCACGTTCTGCGCCACCTCCGCCACTCGCCGCACCATGAAGAACGACGCCGCGAGCGGGAGCACCGCGATGATGAACAGGCCGACGACGGCCTTGAACTGGAGACCGGGTCTGAGCTTCATGGCTTGGCTCGAAAGAACGGAGCCGACCGGAACTGCAGGCGGCGGTCGGCCTCCGCGATCTTGGGGTTCAGGAAGAACGACACGAATCCGCCGAAGAACGACGCGCCGCCCAGCGACGGCCGCGTCATCCACCGGCGCACCTCGGCGAGGACCTCCGGCGACACCGGGTTCACCTCGACGTCCACCCCGATGAAGTAGTCCACCCCCGGCTCGATCACCGCCAGCGGCGCCACCGGCGTGTTGGCCATCGTGGTGACCCGCACCAGCGCGTCGGCGCGCGTCTTGGCGGTGTAGCTCCGCTCCCCCGCGTAGTCCTGCGCCTTGATGAGGTACACCTCCTGCCACAGGTCGTAGACGACCCGCCACGTCGCCGCCGAGCTCCAGATCGCGACGTCGGAGCCGCGCCGGTACAGGTACATGCGCAACACCACCGTCGTGGTGAACCCGCTCGACAGTTGCTCCAGCATCTCCGGGTCGAAGGCCTCGGTGAACGTGCCCGACACGGTGAGCATGGGCTCGCGCGCGGTGAAGCGCAGCGTCTTCTCGGGGATCGGGGGCTCGTCCTCCGCCGCCGCGGCGCCCGCGGCGAGGAGGAGCGCCAGGGCAAGCAGACGTTGATTCACAGGGGCAACCGTCCCAGCGCGTTGCCGAGCGACAGCTCGAACACGCCGATGAACGTGTCCAGCCGGAGGCCGACGTTGAACGTGAGATCGACGGGGGCGGAGAACGGCACCCGGCTCCCCAGCCCATAGGTGCCGACGGAGACGAACAGGTCCCCGCCGTAGATCGTGCGCGGATTGCGGAACAGCTGGAAGGCGTACTCGATGCTCACCCCGCCGTAGACGTCGCCGGTCACGACCTTGTCCGCGCCGGTCGAGAACACGTCGAACGACCCTCGCGTCGACACCGCCAGATCGAGCGGGCGCGGCGGCTGGAGCGGGTTGACGTCGCCCACGTAGAACTGATCGAAGCGGGGGGACCGGCCGAGGATGATCCCGGCGCCGAGGCGAAAGCCGAGCACGTGCCGCTCGGTGAGGAGCCGCCAGGCGCCGAAGCTCAGGACCGCCTTCGCGAACTCGTAGTCCCCGAAACCGGACTCGAGCGCGAACGCGAAGCGGCTTCCCCGGTAGGGCAGGATCGGGTCCGGGCGGGTGTCGCGCTCGAAGCCGACCGTCACCGTCGACACCAGGCTCTGCCCCGGCCGGAGGCGCAGGTCGGCGGTGGCGGCATCGTCGGGCGCGGTCGCGGACTCGAGGCGGACGTCCGCGCCCACGCGCATGAGCGGCGCGAAGTCCCACGTCGTGCCGAACGTCCCGCCGGCGCGCTTGTAGTTGAGCACGCTGCGCGCGCCGCCCGCGGCGACGAGCGGCTCGCTGGCGACCGTGTAGAGCGCGGTGGCGTGGACGCCGAAGTCGCTCCCCAGGACGCGCTCGTCGGCCACGCGCAGGCGCAGCGCCCCCTGCGTGCGCGAGCCGGGGACATCGGAGGACTTCTGCGCCCACACGCCGCCGACCGCGACGCCCAGCCCGGAGCCGAACACGTTCGTGTCGCCGACGTCGAGGCCCGCCCAGATCGGGGTGTCGTCGCTGGTGCCGAGGAAGATGCGGTTCAGGGTGAACGTGCCGCGCTCGACGACCTCGACCACCAGGACGACCGCGCCCGGCTGCGACCCCTTGTCCTGGCGCAGCTTGACGTCGGTGAAGTAGCCGAGCGCCAGCACGCGGAAGCGCGAGCGGTTGAACCGCGGATCGCCGCTGCGCAGCCGGTCGCCGGGCTTGACGAGGATCTCGCGCCGGATGATCTCGACGTTGGTGGACGCGCCGACGACGTCGATGCGCTCGATCTCGATGAGCGGGCCGAAAGTGGGATCGTCCTGGACGGGCTGGACGGGCTCGACCGGCTGGGCCGCGAGCGATACCGGGACGGTGGTCACGACCAGCAGGGCCGCAAGTGCCCGCATCGGCTGTGAGATTAGCAGACGAGGCCGACGCCGCGGCGGTGAGGTATGATGGATCCGTCTCGTGACGTGTCCCCAATGCGGCGCCGCGCTCCACGATGGCGCGCGATTCTGCGGCTCGTGCGGCCGCTCGTTTACGATCGTGGCCGGACAAGCCCCCGTCGGGCTGGACTCGCTCGTCGGCCAGATGGTCGCGTACGGGCGCTACCGCATCGTGAAGAAGCTCGGCCAGGGCGGGATGGGCACGGTGTTTCTCGCCGAGCAGGTCTCGGTGCGGCGGAAGATCGCGCTCAAGCTCCTCGATCCGGCGTTGTCGTTCGAGCCGGAGCTGATGAAGCGCTTCGAGTCCGAGGCCGAGGTCGCGGCGCGGCTCAGCCACCCCAACACGGTGACGCTGTTCGATTTCGGCCGCGACGAGCAGGGCCGGCTCTACATCGCCATGGAGTTCGCCGAGGGGCGGCCGCTGCGCGAGATCGTCGCGAACGAGGCGCCGCTCCCCGCCGCGCGCGCGGTGCACATCATCGAGCAGGTGGCGTCGTCCCTCGCCGACGCGCACGACCACGGCATCGTCCACCGCGACATGAAGCCCGACAATGTCATCCTGTCGGAGCGCGCCGGCCAGCGCGACTTCGCGCGGGTGCTCGATTTCGGCATCGCCAAGCTCTACGACACGACGAGCACGCTCGCGCAGGGGCGCGCGCAGATGACGCGCGCCGGGCAGATCCTGGGCACGCCGCAGTACATGGCGCCGGAGCAGATCTCCGGCCAGCCGGTCGACGGGCGCACCGACATCTACGCCCTCGGCATGATGCTCTACGAGATGCTGACGGCGAGGCTGCCGTTCAACGCGCCGACGGTGATGGCGCTCCTCGCCATGCACATGCACGACCCGCCGCGCCCGATCCACGAGCTCCGCCCCGACCTGCCGCCGCCGCTGGCGGCGCTGGTCATGCGCTGCCTGGAGAAGCCGCAGGGGGCGCGGCCGGCGAGCATGCGCGCGCTCATCGGCGAGCTGGCGACCGTGCGGGCGATCCTCGGCGTGCCCACGCCGACGCCGGGCTACGGGACGCCGCCGGGCCCCTACCCCGGCCCGCCGTCGCCGGCCTACGGCACGCCCGCCCACGGCGTGCCGCCCGCGTACGGGACGCCCGCGCCCGGGTACGGGACCCCCGCGCCGGCCTACGGCACGCCCGCGCCCGCGCCGGGGACGGCGCAGCCCGCGTACGCGGCGCCGTCGCCGGCCTATGGCACGCCGCCGCCCCCGCGCGGCGCGATGCCCGCGTACCCGGCGCCGACGCCCTACCCGCCGCCTCCGCCGCCGCTGCCGCCGTTGCCGCCGCGGAAAGGCAAAGGCAAGGGCAAGGCGATGATCGCGGCGGGGATCGCAGTCGTCGCCGTGGCCGGCGGCGTGACCGCGCTCGTGCTCCTGCGCGGCGGAGGCGGCGGCGACACGACGGAGTCGGTCGTCACCCCACCCCCGGGGCCGTCGACACCGTCGACGCCCTCGGAGCCGTCCGAGCCGCAGGCGCCCGACAAGACGTTCCGCGCGTCGCGCTACCACTACACGCTGGACCTCCCCGGCACGATCGAGGTGGCCGAGGACGCGAACACCGGCGGAGCGGCCGCCCACGGCTTCCTCGCCGGCGTCGAGATCGCGGTGATCGTATTGCCGTCGCCGCCCGTGTCCGACGCGGACGCGCTGGCGGCCGCGATGATGTCGTCGATGGGCGGTGGCGCGCGCCTCGTCGAGAAACGCACCCGCTACATCCGTGGCAAGGACATCCTGTCGGTCATCTACGAGGTCCCCGGCCAGGGGCGGCTCGAATCGTGCCTCATCCCGGGCTCGCAGTCGTACGTGGTGACGTTCGCCGCCAAGCCCGACGAGTTCGACAAGCTGGCGGCGTTTCGCGACTCGCTGTTCCGCGACCGCTTCAAGGCAAACTGAGGCCGTCCGCATCCGGGACGCGCGATCCCAGGTGCGAGCGATCCGCGGGCGTA
>DATFWE010000234.1:0-8868 GCA_035259575.1 Haliangiales bacterium | reverse complement strand
GATCGCACCGCCGGCACCGACGCGGCCGTCCACCAGGCGCGGCACCATCCACAGCGCAGCGGGTCGCTACGCGGCGGCAGCTCTCTCCCGCCACGCGCCGAGCGCGCGTCGAATGGCCTCCACCAATCCCACCTTGCCGTCACCCCCCATATGGGGGCGGACCTGTCCGACCATCCACCTCGCCTCGCGATCCTTGAACCCCATTCCAGTCAACGCCACGTGAACGTCCGACAGAATCGCCGCCGCCGACGGCCGCGCGGGCGCCCCGTACGCGCTGCCATCGGCATGCCGGAACGTCAGGCCCGCGGACCAACTCCCGTCGACGACAATCGCGCCTCGGTGCGCCGCCGCATGATGCGCCTCGCATAGCAACACAAGATTCTCGGCATTGTGCGACCCGCCTTCAGACCGCAGCCGAAGGTGGTGCACGTCGGTGAATACCGCCGCGCGGCAACCGGGGACGGCGCATTTCCCGTGCTGGCGCCGAACGACGAGCCGGCGCGTCGCCGGCGTAATGTCCTGCGTGGCCCGCCCCGCGTCGTCCACCCGCTGCGCATCACACTCCGCCATTTCCGCGATCGCCTCCTCGACGACCACCGCCCGACCGCGGGCGTCTTGGGTCGCCCGCCCGCAGGCGTCGCAGCGGGTGATGTGAATCTGATAGTTGCTCCGCCCGGGATCCGCCGGCCCGCCGAGGACGGCGCGAGCCATTCGCGTCACGCCCTCCTCCTCGGTGAGCCCGTCCTGGTGCATCTTCGCCTGCGCCTCGCGGTAAATCGCAAACGTCTCCGCCGAGACCTCGAGGACAATCCGGTGCCGGCGAGCCTCCGCCCGCGCAGGATCGCTCGGGCGATCGCCGACGCGTCGCCCGGAGACCATCTCCTCGATCTCGCCCACCGACCGGCCGTCCGCCGCGACGAGCCACTCGGCTTCCGTGTCGGGTGCGAGCACCCGCGTGAGCTCGCGCATCGCCGTGAAATGGACCCGCCCCTCCGCGAGCGCCGTCGCCGCGCGCGGCAGCCCCTCGAGCGCCGTCGCGACCCGCAGCCGCTCTTCCGTTTGCCTCGGCGTGAGCCCGACGACGCGCTCCGCGTACTCGGTGAACGTCGCCATCCCGAGCGCGCGCCAGACCTCCGCGCGAAACGCCCGCAACAGCGCCGCGCCCAGAGCGTGCTCGTGCGCGGCGCGGGCCGCCGCGAGCCGGACGAGCGCCTGGTGCGCCGCTTCCCACTCCACTTCCCCCGTGTGGACCATGTCGATTGGGTATCACACGTCCAATGACATGTCAATCACTAACGTCATTACCATGACGATTAAAGCGCAATCAACCCCTTCGTCGCCAGCTTCTGCAGCGTCACCAGCGCCTCGACCTCGCGCAGCGTCGTCCCGCGCAGGAGCGTCATCAGGTCCCAGTGCCCGTCGACGCGTCCGAGGAGGTATTTCTCCTCGGTGCTGAGGCAGTCGACGTCCTCGGGCGGGCGCAGCGCGCGCGGCACGCGCCAGCGGCGCAGGTAGACGCGCGCGAGCTCCGCCAGCACCGCGCGCTCGAACGCGCGCACGCGCGCGGACACGCCCTCGTCGCCGAGCGCCGCCGCCTGCGCGGCCTTGGCCAGCCCCAGCGCCGCCACGCGATCGCCGTCGCGGGCGCGCGCCTCGGCGGCCTTGAGGAGCTGATCGGGCGACGGGCCGGACTCGACGGGCTCGAGCGGCGACAGGCGATGGTCGACGCGGATCTTGCCGTGGCGCACGAGATCGGCGAGCCGGCGCACCACCGTCCACGGGAGCACCTTCTGCTCCAGGATGATCTCGCGCACGGTGAGGCCGCGGATCACGTCCTCGACCATCCGGCCGAGCGACAGCGTCGAGGGCTCGGTCACGATGAACCGCGCATCGTCGTCGGGCACGAGCTCGCGCGCCGCGCGCCAGTCGCGCGCGCGCGCCTCCCCCTGCATGAGCAGCTCGCGGATGGGCACGCCCATCTCGACCTCGGTCTCGCGCGTGCGCTGCGCCGGCTCGAACGCGAAGGTCCCTTCCGTCCACGACAGGAGCTCGTACACGCTCTCGCCGATCTTCACCTCCAGCGCCAGCCGCAGCGCCTCCTCGTCGATGCGCCCGGCGCGGATGAGTCGCTTGCCCAGCGACAGGCCCGTCCCGGTCTCGGCGAGCGCGGCCGCGAGATCCTCCTCGCTCACCGCGCCGCTGCCGACGAGGATCCGACCGAGTTGCTCGGTGGGGTACGACCCGGACGCGCGCGTGATCAGCCCGTTGACCGTCTCCAGCCGGCGGATGAGCGTGCCGCGCTGGACGGTCAGCTCGCCGTTAGGCCGGCGCCGATCGATCCAGTCCAGGACGTCCAGGACCGACATGGTCTTGAGCGAGCCGCGGACGGACACCAGGTGGCAGCATACCCGAAATTCCGCTACCATGGCCTGTCGGATGGAGCCGAGACGGATCGCCGGGTACGCCATCGTACTGATTCTCGTCGGCGTCCTGTGCGTGCAGTACATCCGCGCGCTCGAGCCTGCCGCGAGCGAAGATCGCACCGGCGCCTGCCGCCGACTCGCCCCTACCCTGTTCAACCCCAAGCTGGGCAAGCTCCCCGCGTCGGCCAGGACGATCGACGAGCTGAAGCTCGGCTTCAGCGCCCAGGACTACACCGGCGCCACGGTGCCGCTGAGCGCGTATCGCGGCCGCGTGGTCCTCGTCAACTTCTGGCAGACCAACTGCGCCCCGTGCAAGGTGGAGATGCCGTCGATGGAGTCGCTGCTAAAGCAGTTTCGCACCGATGACTTCGTCATCGTCACCCTCGCGTCCGAGGCGAGCTTCGATCCCGTGCGCGCGTTCTTCCCCCAGGGCACCAAGCTGACCGTGCTCCTCGATCCACCCGACGCGGACAACATCGTCGGCAAGATCTCGCGCAGCTGGGGCACCGACAAGTGGCCGGAGAGTTACCTCGTCGACCGCAAGGGAAACGTGCGCTACTACGTCGTGAACAGCCGCGATTGGTCCAGCCCCGACGCGCTCGAGTGCGTGCGCGCGCTGGTCTCGGAGTGACGATGGCCTACGTGCTGGTAGTCGACGACGAGCCCGACATCGTGAAGCTGGTGACTCGCCTCATGGAGGCGCGCGGCCATCGCGTCGACGTGGCGCACGACGGCCAGGAGGCGCTCGACGCGGTGGGGCGCGAGCGGCCGGACGTGATCGTCCTCGACCTCAATCTGCCCAAGCTCGATGGGTTCGAGGTGTGCAAACGGCTCAAGACCGATCCGGCCACCCAGGGAATCCCCATCGTCATGATGACGGCGGCGTTCGTGAGCGTGGAGGAGGCGACGCGCGGGATCGGCCTCGGCGCCGACGAGTACGTCGTCAAGCCGTTCCTGCGCGAGGTGCTCGTGCACAACGTCGAGCGGCTGCTGCCGGTCAGCGCGAAGGCGGGCCCGACGGAATCCTGATGTCCACGACGACCTCACCGGCGGAGCGGGCCTCGGCCACGGTCCCGCCGGCGGCGGTCACGCTCTCGCGCACCAGATGCCAGAACGGCGGCTCGAGCGGCACCTGCGCGCCCGACGGATGGGTCACGATGATGCGCACGCCCCCGCCCTCGTCCTCGGTCGTGGTGACGACGAACGTGGCGTTCGCCGCGGTCTCGTCGGCGGCGATCAGCAGCACGTGGGCGATCGCCTGCACCAGCAGGGCCGCGTCGGCGCGGATGCGCGGCAGCGTCCCCAGGTCGAGCAGGATCTCGCCCTCGCCGGCGACGCGGTGGCGGGCCAGCGCCACGGCGCGCTCCACCACGTCGTTGACGTCCACTTCGGCCGCCCCGGCGGAGGGGGCGGTGACGGCGGCGAGATCGGCCGCGAGACGGGCGGCGCGGCCGACCTCGAGGTACGCCTCCGCGATCTGCTCGCGCACCCGGCCCACCTGCTCCCACGACAGCGGCTCCGGCCCGCGGGCGGTCGCCACGTGATGGTCGAGCATCGTCACCGTCTCGGCGAGCTTGCGCTGGATGCGCCCGAGCGGCGCGGCCAGCTCGGCGGCCACCCCTCCGGCGAGGACGCCGCGCGCGGCGAGGGACTCGAGAGAGTTGGACACGTCTCTGTTATATCCCGCCCGTGAGGAGAAACCACAGCTCGGTCTGGCCGCCGCGCGACAGGCCGCGCGCCACGCCGACGTCGAACGTGCCGGCGACGTAGTAGCCGAAGACGGCGTCGAGGCGCAGCGACGCGCCGACCGCGGTGCGCAGGTCGCCGAGATCGAGCGCGCCGGTCGTCGCCGCGCCCGCGTCGAACAGCGCGGCGACGTGGAGGCGGCGCACGTAGAACGGCAGCGTCGACAGGCCGCGCTCGAGGAACGCCAGCCGCGCCCGCAGCTCCAGGTTGACGAGATGAAACTGATTGCCGACGACGACGCCGGGCGTGTAGCCGTGGAGCCACACCGAACCGACGCGCGTCGAGTTGATGATCGCGTCGAGGATGTCCTGCTGCGGTTTGCCGCCCAGGCCGAAGAACGCGCCGTTGCCGGTGTCGTTCTGCGCGATGCCGCCGCTGTAGCGGAGCGAGAACACCGACTCGAACGGCAGGCGGAAGAACTCCTCCCAGCTCCAGCTCGCCGAGTAGAGGCGGTGGCGCGAGCCGATCGCGGGATTCTCCAGGCGCAGGCCGAACGCGACGTTGCGCCCCTGGACGGGCCCGAGGGTGAACGTGAACGCCCGCACGTCGGACAGGAGCCAGCGGAGGCTGAAACCGGTGTTGACGCCCGTCTCGGGCCGGCTGGGGACGGGGATGTTCGGATCGATCACCGGCGGCGGCGACAGGTTGCGCATCCAGCTCACGTCGTAGGCCAGGCTGAGATCCGCGAAGGTCTCGGGCAGGCGGAGGACGGGCAGGCCCACCGACGCCGCGGCGGTCCAGCTCTCGGCGGCGTAGCCCACGTCGCGCCCGTCGAGGACGAGCCCGCCGCCGCGGCCCACGCCGCGACCCACGCTCACCCCCAGCGACGGCCAGTACTTGAACAGGCCGTAGCCCGCGCCGAAGCTGACGTCGCCGCGCGTGTACCCGTAGGTCGCCCCCAGCGACCACGCCATGATGCCGGCGACGTCGTTGCCGGAGGTGGTTACGTTGACCGCGTCGCCGAACGAGTCGGTCTGGAACCGGACCTCGTACCTGAGCGGCCCCAGCGTGTCGAGCGGCCGGTAGGGACGGGCCGCGGTCGTCGGCGATTCGCCGTCGGGAACGGCGGTCGCCGGGGGGCGGTCGTCCACGTAGGGCTCGGCGGGCAGGAACCGCGCCGGATCGAGCGGCATGCGGTAGAGCTCGGTGCCGTCGTCGTCGAAGCCGATGTAGGCGAGGAGCTTCCCGTCGGGCGAGACGTCGAACGCGAACGCGCCGCCGATGACGTTCGTGACCTGCATCAGCCGGCCGGTGTCGAGCTCGAGCGCGAAGATGTTGTAGATGCCCGTGCGGTCGCTGGAGAAGTACACCCAGCGGTCATCGGGCGAGAAGCGCGGCGAGTTGTCGATGGCGCGGTCGTGGGTGAGCGGCCGGGCCCGCCGCGCGTCGACGTCGTACAGCCAGATGTCGTCGTAGCCGCCGTCGCCCCAGGTGGAGAACACGATCTTCCTGCCGTCGTGGGAGAAGTGGGGATCGAACGCCTGCTCCCAACGCCCGCCCTCCCATAGAATCTCGGGCGCCGCCCCGGGGGCGAGCGGCATCCACGCCAGGCGCCGGCGCGCCCCGCCGTTCACGGTGAACGCCACGCGCGCGCCGTCGCGCGACACGTCCGGGGTGGCGGCGCGCGCCCCCGTCGTCAGGCGGGTGACGGCGGGGAGGCCGTCGCGCACGTCGATGCGGAAGAGGTCGGTGAACGCGTAGTTGGTGCGGTAGGTGATGAACCGCTCGGCGACCAGCGAATTCCCACCGGGGAGGAACGCGAAGTCGCCCGTGCTCTCCACCGTGATCCACCGGCTCGCCTCGTCGGGGCGCCCCGCGGCCGGCATGGCGCGGTAGGTGCCGAGCTCCTTGCCGTTGGCCTGGAACCACACGAGCCGCTCCCCGTCGGGCGTGAAGTGCGGCGAGTCGTTGGTCTCGCCCGTGTTCGTGAGCTTCTCGCCCTCGCGCAGGCCGCGGCGGAGCACGACGTCGCGCTGGAGCGCGTAGCGCTGGCGCATCCACGCCATCCATTCGTCGTACAGCGTCTCGTAGGTCTTCCCCACCGCCAGGAATACCGCGCGGTTGAGCCCCCAGGGGACGGGCTGCTCGCCGTAGTAGTGCGAGATCCTCGCCAGCTTGTCGTCGCCGTAGCGGTCGCCGATGTACTGCAGAAAAAACGATCCGTAGAGGTAGGCGGCGTTGCCGTGCGGCCAGAAATACGGCCCGCTCGACATCGCGTCGAGATCGATCTCCTTCCCCGCCAGCACCGCGCCCCTGAGGTACATGTCGAAGATCGCGCTGCGGGTGCGGCCGCTGGCCGATCGCTTCGACTCCTCGTACACCGCGAGCCCCTCGATGAACCAGCGCGGCTGGACGCCGTTGGGCGCCCAGCGCTTCCCCGCGAACATGTTGAACAGCCGCGGGACCCACCCGATGGTGTCGAGATGGACGATGTGCGTGTACTCGTGGAGGACGAGGCCGTAGAGCCAATCGTCGTGGTCGTTCAGCACCGACAGCGCGTCCGGCGCCGTCGCGAACAGGTTGATCTGGTTGCGCGGCAGGACGGTGGCCGAGCCGTTCGAGCCGTCGGTGTCGTCGGTGACGACGATCTGCGTCTTGCCCGCCGGCGCGTGCCCCAGGATCGGCGTCAGCACGCGATGGGCGCGCTCGGCGCACACCGCCACGCGCCGCGCCACGTCCTCGAGCGGCTCGTAGTAGCTCACCACGAAGTGCGCGGACTCCAGCGTGCGCCATACGCGCGCGCCGTCCCCCGCCAGCGCCTGGGCGGACACGAGGAAGAGGAGCAAGGCGCGACGGGGCACCGCGGCCCGATTGTAGTAGAGTCCGCGCATGCGCCGGCATGCGTTGCTGTTCGTGATGGCCTGGGCCTGGGCCTGTGCCTCTCCCGCCCCCAAGAAGGCGCCCGACGGTCCACCGCCCGACGTGGGGCCGCGCCCGGTGGCCGTGCCCGTGAAACACCCGCTCTACGCGCGGTTCGAGCAGCCCAGCCTCAAGAACGCCTGCAAGGTCGACGCCGACTGCCACACCGGCGGCTGCTCCGACGAGATGTGCACGGCCGAGGAAGGAGTGAGCGGACCGTGCGACGCCGTCGACAAGAGCATCCTCGCCGGGGCGACGTGCGGCTGCGTCGTCGGGCAGTGCAACTGGTTCCGCACGGTCGGCGGCGAGGGCGCGCCGCAGGGGACGCCCTGCCCCGACGGCAAATGCGCGGCGGGGCTGACCTGCGTGAGCTACTACGGGATCGCCGGGCCGCGCGGCCCGAAGTTCACGTCGTGCGAGGTCCCGTGCCAGGGCCCCGCCGCCAAGTGCCCCGACGGACAGGTGTGCGTCACCGTCGCCGACGGCCCGGGGCGAGTGTGCCGGGCTAAGTGATCTCCCGGCCCAGCACGCGGTTCACCGCGGTGAACCCGAGCCGGCGATAGAACTCCTCGGCGTCGTCGTTGCCGGCCCACACGGTGAGCACCAGCTCGACGGCGCCGCGGTCCCGTCCCCATGCCTCGGCCTCCTCCATCAGGCGGCGTCCGATGCCGCGCAGCCGCGCCTCCGCCGCCACGACCAGGGTCTCGACGTGGGCCCGCCGGCGCGGCGTGAGCGTCTCCGCCGGGGGCGTGTCGTAGAGCTGCACGTGGAGGAACGCGACGACCGAGCCGTCGACCTCGGCCACGCGGATCGCCTCGCTCGCCGAGCGCAGGAGCTTCGCCAGCTCGGCGGGGGTCTTGGCCGCGTGGCGCGGCCGGCGGAAGTAGCTCGGCAGCAGGCGCGCGTGCAGCTCGTCCATCTCGCGCCACAGCGCGCACAGCGCGTCGTAGTCGGCCTCGACGGCCGGCCGCACCCGCACGGACTCAATGGGGGCCGAAGACATCGGCGAGGATCTTTTCGACCGCCCTCCGGTTCACCGGTTTGCGGACGAAGTACTTCGCGCCGAGGAGACGGGCCTGCCGCTCGGTGTCGGGGTGCTCCGAGGTCGTGACCACCGCCACCGTCGTCGCCGCCGCGGCCGGATCCTCGCGCATCTTGCCCAGGAGCTTCATCCCGTCCATCACCGGCATGTTGAGGTCGAGGAACACGAGGTCGTACGGGTTGTGCGCCGCGACCTTGAGCGCCTTGAGCGCGGCCACCCCGTCGCCGGCCTCGTCGATCGACACGCCCGGCAGGCGCTGCACCGCCAGCGACAGGAGCTGCCGCATCGCGGGGGAGTCCTCGACGATGAGCACGCGTCGCTTGCCGGCGGTCATACGACCGCCCTCATCTCCCCGCGACCCAGCCCGAGGAACGGGCCCCACGCGCGCACGAGGTCCTCGGGCCGTTCCTCCTGGGGCGCGTGGCCGCAGCCGGGCAGGATCGCCGTCTCGGCGCCCGGGAGGTCGTCGGCGAGCCGCCGCGCCGCGTCGACGGGAAGCAGCCGATCGGCCTCGCCCCACACCACCAGCGTCGGGGCGCGCACCGCGCGGACGCTCCGCTCGACGACGTCGGGGCGGGCGCAGAAACGCAGCGCCGCCACGGCGGCCGCATAGCCGCCGGGACGGTTCATCCGCTCCCACAGGTAGTCCACCCAGTCTTCCGCCACCCGCGTGGGGTCGGCGTAGATGTGCTGGCGGAGGAAGCGGCGCACCAGCGCGCGCGTCGTCAGGGTGCGGAACAGCGCCTCGCCCAGGTAGGGGACGAGGATGATCTTTCCCTCGGCGGGGATGCGAAAGGG
>DATFWE010000233.1:0-18268 GCA_035259575.1 Haliangiales bacterium | reverse complement strand
GATCAGCCGGCGGAGCTGCGCCAGCGCCCCCAGGGCCTCCATGGGGGTCATGCGGTCGGGGTCGAGCGCGAGGAGCTTCTCCTCGACGCCGGTCGTCGCTTGGGGCGACGGCGGCGGCTCGGCGCGACGGAACAGGGGCAGGTCGTCGCCGCTCTCGAGCTCGGCGAGCATCTGGCGGCTGCGCGCGACCACGCTGCGCGGAAGCCCGGCCAGCCGCGCCACCTCGATGCCGTAGCTGCGGCTGGCGCCGCCGGGAACGATCTTGCGCAGGAACACGATCTCCCCCCGGCGCTCGCTCACCGCCACCGACACGTTCTTGACGCGCGGGCGCTTGGCGGCGAGCGCGCACAGCTCGTGGTAGTGGGTCGCGAACAGCGTCTTGGCGCCCACGGCGTCGTGGAGGTACTCCGCCACCGCCCAGGCGATCGACAGGCCGTCGTAGGTGGACGTCCCGCGGCCGATCTCGTCGAGGAGGATGAGCGAGCGGCGCGTGGCGTGCTGGAGGATGTGGGCCGTCTCGCGCATCTCGACCATGAACGTCGACTCGCCGCCGGCGAGGTTGTCGGCGGCGCCGACGCGGGTGAAGACGCGGTCCACCACGCCGATCGACGCGCGCCGCGCCGGCACGAACGAGCCCATCTGCGCCAGGATCGTGATGTGCGCGACCTGGCGCATGTAGGTCGACTTGCCGGCCATGTTGGGGCCGGTGACGACGACGATCTGGTCGCCGCGCGGGTCGAGCCGGCAGTCGTTGGGCACGAACGTGCCCGCCGGGGACAGCTCCGCCACGACGGGGTGGCGCCCGTCCTCGATCTCGATGACGTCGTTGTCGGTCACGAGCGGCCGCACCCACGACGACCGATGGGCCGTCTCCGCCAGGGCGGCGCAGGCGTCGAGGAGCGCCGCCCACGCGGCGGCGCGCAGGATCGCCGGCGCCCGCTCCGCCGTCCGCCGCCGCAGCGCCTCGAAGATGTCCGCCTCGAGCGCGAGCAGGCGATCCTCGGCGTGCAGCACCTTGGCCTCGAGGTCGGCGAGCTCGGGGGTGATGAACCGCTCCGCGTTCGCCAGCGTCTGCTTGCGGATGTAGTCCGCCGGGACCGCGCGCAGGTTCGCGCGCGTGATCTCGAGGTAGTAGCCGAACACGCGGTTGAACCGGACCTTCAGCGACGCGATGCCGGTGCGCTCGCGCTCGCGCGCCTCGATGGCCAGGATCTCGTCCTTGCCGCCGTCGGCCAGGCGGCGGAGCTCGTCGACCTCGGCCGAGTACCCCTTGCGCACCAGCCCGCCTTCCCTGGAAGACAGGGGCGGCTCGTCGACGAGCGCGGCGGCGATGTCCGCGGCGGCGGCGGACGTCTCGTCGAGGCCCGGGTCGCGCGCGAGGAGCTCGGGCGGCGCGAGCCCGCGCCCGAGGCCGTCGCCAAGGAGCGCCGCCAGCCCGGGCAGCGCCTCCAACGATCGACGCAAATATCCAAGATCTCTAGGATTTGCGGCACCGAGAGTCACGCGACCGGCGAGCCGCTCGAGGTCGTAGAGGCCGGCGAGCGCGGCGCGCAGATCCGCGCGCAGCCGCGATTCCTCGACGAGGCGCTCGACCGCGTCCTGCCGGCGGCGGATGCGCGCGACGTCGGTGGCCGGGAAGAGGAGCCACTGCCGGAGGAGGCGCGCGCCGGGCCCCGTCTCGGTGCGATCCAGGACGCCGAACAGCGACCCGCGCTTCTGGCGGCCGGCGATGGTCTCGGTGAGCTCGAGGTTCGTCTTGGAGGTGTCGTCGAGGACGAGCGTCTCCCCCTGGCGGTAGAGGACGAGCCGGACGAGCGGCAGGACGCCGGCGGGCTGGGTCGCGCGCGCGTACGCGACCGCCTGCGCGGCGGCGCGGACGGGCAGCCCCTCCGCCGAGGGCGCGGCGAGGTCGCCGAGGATCGCGCGGGCCTCGTCGAGCTCGGGCGGCTCGATCGCGGTGAGCGCGGCGCCGTCGCGGCGGAGCTCGCCGTGGAGCGCGGGCGGCGCGAGGATCTCGCGCGGCTCGACCCGCGCCAGCTCGTCGGCGAGCGCCGCCGCCGACTCCAGCGTGGTGGCGCGGAAGTCGCCCGTCGTCACATCGAGGTAGGCGAGGCCCCGCCGCGCGCCCTCCGGAACGACGGCGGCGAGATAGCGCGCGGTCTTGGCGTCGAGCATGTCCTCGTCGAGGACGACGCCGGGGGTGACCACGCGCACCACCTCGCGACGGACGATGCCCTTGGCGAGCCGCGGGTCCTCGACCTGCTCGCAGATGACCACCTTGAACCCGCGCTCGCACAGCTTCTGGATGTAGGTGCGCGCCGAGTGGTGCGGCACCCCGCACATGGGGATGGCGTCCTCCTTCCCCTTGTCGCGGGTCGTGAGCGTGAGGTCGAGCGCCTGCGCCGCGGCGTGGGCATCCTCGAAGAACATCTCGTAGAAGTCGCCCAGCCGAAAGAACACGATCCCGTCGGGATAGCGCTCCTTGACGTCCAGGTACTGCCGCATGAGCGGCGTCTCGGCGGGCGGCCGTCGCATGATCCCGGACGCTAGCAGGGGGGTGTGACGGTCACATCTTGGTGACGTAGGCGATGATGCGCTGCTTCCTCTCGAACGCCTCCTTGGCGTCGGAGGCGTCGCTCTTGGAGCGGTACTCGCCGATGCGCACGCGGAAGAACGTCCCCTTGCCCTCGACCTCGGACAGGATGACGTAGGGCTTGTACCCGGCCGCGGCGAGCTTGGCGACGAGCGCATCCGCCTCGCTCTTGTCCTGGAAGGACGAGATCTGGAGCGTGAACTTCTTCTTCTTGTCTTTCTCCGGCTCGGGCTTCTTCTCGGGCTTGACGGCCTTGGCTTCGGCCGGCTTCTCCGCCGGCTTGGCCTCGACCTTTTCGGGAGCCGGCGGAGGCACCACCGCGTCCGGGCTCTTGCCGCCGGCGAGCGCCGTCGGGAACGCCAGCGCCTCGTCGGCCTTCTCGTCGGCGCCGAGCTCGTCGAGCGCCGCCAGCGGATCCACCGTCGCCGACGTCGCCGCCTTGGCCGCCACCCGCTCGCGCGCCTCGATGCGCCTCCCGACCATCACCCCCAGCACGAACACCAGGCACGCGACCACCGCCCCGCCGAAGAAGAGCGCGAAGATCTGCCGGTTGTCGAGGTGGACCTCGAGCTTGTCCTTGAACCGGTCCGCGTCGCGAAGCGTCATGTCGTCAGGTAGACAGGTCCCGAGCATGGGGGCAAGTTCCTGCCCTGCGCGCCTGGCGGCCGACATCGCTTCGGCTGACCCAGAAGGCCTATCGATCGTTTCTGATGGCGCTGCCGAGCGCTACGGGGTTCGTGTTGACATGATACAGGGCGCTGCGATTCGTCGGCGGATGGGACGCGGCGCTAACGCGCGACTGAATCCCCAGGAGACCTGATCCGATACAGGACGTACCGCGCCGTCTCGCCGACCACCCGCGCGCCGGGCGGGAGCGGATGCCGCAGCTGGGCCTTGGGCTCGAGCACCACCGCGCCGGGGCGCGCGAGAAGGAACGCCGGCAGCGCCTCGGGCGGGATCCACACCACGCGCGTCGGGTCGAGGAACGCCTGCTGCAGGACGCGCACGTAGTTGGGAAGGCGCGTCACCACCGTGGTGACGCGCCGGCCGCCGTAGAGCTCCGGCGCCATGGGCAGGTCGTCGACGACCACGTCGGGCGCGGCGGCGCCGGCGAGGGCGCGGATCTCGGGCGAGCGGTCGGTGTCGCCGATGCGCTGCGGCAGGTGCGCGACGGCGCTGGCCGCGACGAGGGCCGCGCCCGCGGCCGCGGCGAGCGCCGGCCGGAGCAGCGCGAGCGGCCGCACCATCGCGAGCGCCAGCGCCGGGTACGCAGGCAAGAGGTAGTACTCGATGCGCGACGAAGCCAGGGTGAACGCACCGACGACGCCGACGAGCCACAGAAGGACCAGGGCGTCGCCGGCGCGCCGCCGCCACGCCCTCGCGGCCGCGAACGCGAGGCCGGCCGCCGCGAGGAGCACGAGCGGCCCCTCGTGGCGCCACAGGATCTCGAGGTAATAGCCGGGGCCGGTCGGCGCGATCAGGCTCTCGCCGGCGCGCCGGAGGACGTTCGTCCCGAGGTAACCGGCCCAGAACGCGCGCCCGTCGAGCACCGTCATCGCCACGTGCCACGGCGCCCAGATCAGCGCCGCGGCGGCGGCCAGGACCAGGACATCGCGCCGCCGGGGTCCCTCCCTCCCCCACGCGAGCGCGACCGGCGCCACGAGCGGCAGGAGCCCCACCACCTGCTTGACGAGCAGCGCCGCGCCGAGCGCCAGCCCGGCGCCGAGCCACCGCCGCGTCGCCGCCAGGTAGATCGATGCGACGACGAACGCCGTGAGCGTCATATCCGAGACGACCGCTCGCCCGTAGAGGTAGGCCAGGGCGAGCGTGGCGAAGAGCAGCCCGGCCACGATTCCCGCCCGCCGCCCCCACAGGCGCTCGCCCAGGAGGCACGTGAACGCCGCCGCGGCGCCGCCGGCGAGGACCGACGGGAGCCGCAGCGCGAACGCCGTCTCGCCGAGGAGCCCCGTCGACAACGCCAGAAGCCACGGGTAGAGCGGCGGCCGCTGGTGCATGATGGTGTCGCCGAGGCGGAGGTGCAGGTAGTCGCCCTGCCTCAGCCCGCGCGCGAACAGGGCATAGGTGGCCTCGTCGCCGTTGATGAGGCTGCCCGCGCCGGTCCCGATCGCCAGCAGCGCGGCCGTCGCGATCGCGATCCCGAGCGCGATCCACGCAGAATTTTTGCCCTCCGCGGCTGGTTCTGCGACGATGCGGCCCATGCGGAACCACAAATTATCCCAGGCTCTCGTAATCTGTCTCGCCCTCGGGTCCGCGGGTATCGCATCGGCGCAGGAAGCTGGGGCGCACGGCCCCGGCGTCGGCGTCGAGGAGAATCTCGCTGGCCTCACCGGGGCGACGTTCGTCTACGACATGGGCAATCTCCGGTTCGACCTCCTCTTCGGGCTGCGCTTCGCGAGCACGAACGTCCCCGGAGGCAACGACGTCACTATTTTCGGGTTCGGCGGCCGGGTGTTCTACGTCGTCCACCACTCGGGAATGGCGGACTTCTCTCTCGGCGGCGGGTTAGGGTTGATCTTCGCCTCGGCTGGCGTGAGCAACGTCAACGTCGACATCGAGGGGCTCGGGCAGGCGCGCATTTTCCTCGCGCCGAACTTCTGCTTCATGGGGACGCTGGGCCTCGCGGTGGCGATCACCGACAAGGGCGCCATCCTTGAAGGGCCGGTGATCGCGCAAGGCGCCAAGACCGGTTTCGGCATCGGCGGCGAGTTGCTCGGCAGCATCGGCTTCGCCTACTTCTTCAAGTGAGCCTCGCGCGCCGCGATTAGCTTGCGGTAGAGCCACTTCACCCCGCGCGCCGGCTGCGGAACAGCGCCCGTCTCCGCCAGCCCCTCCGCCAATGCCCGCGACAGCGCGTGATCCTCCGCCTCGACGATGACCTCCTCGACGTACTTGCCGATCTGGGACGCTTCGGCCGCGGAGATTCCCAGGGCGCTCGCGAACTCGGCGATCTCGCGCGACTCCTCGCGCGCGACGCGCCCGTCGGCGAACGCGACGAGGATCGCGTCGGTGAGGAGGGCCTGCTTGAGCTTCGCGCCCTCGAGCCCGGCCACGATCTCCGCCACCCGCGCCGCGTCGGGGCGGCGGGCCGCGGTGAGGACGACCTCGATGCCACGCGGCGTGAGGTCGAGCACACTGCACAGCATGGTCAGGACGGCCAGCTCGTCGGCGGACGCGGCGCCGTCGGCGTAGACGATCGAGCCGACGGCGACCAGATAGTCGACCCGTTTTTCCATGCTGAGCTCGCCCGCGGCGTGGGGTTCGTCCATGGCCGAACCACCTTATCACCTCCGGAAATCTGCTGCCGGTTCTCGAATTTCCGAGGGGCGGATATGCCAAGCGGGCGAAAGCATTGGCGCCTACACCTGGCCACCTTCTTGCTCGGCCCCATCACATGACAACGCGAACGAGACTAGCCTGGTTCCTCTTTCTTGCCGCGGCCTGCGGAAACGGCGGCCCGACCCCGATCGAGGTGTCGCTCGCCAGCTACGACACCTGTGCCGCGCTCGAAGCCGACCTGAAAGCCATGCTCATGCAGGAGGTCGAGGCGACCTTCGACCAGATGCGCAAGGGCTGGTGGGCGTTCCCCGTCGAGGACGGCACGCCCACGCCGGCGACGAACATGCCGCGCCAGGAGGGCGTCGACTACTCCGGCACGAACAACCAGGAGGCCGGCGTCGACGAGGCCGACTTCGTCAAGACCGACGGCTACTACATCTACAACCTGAACGGCAACCGTCTTCACATCTTCGGCGTGCCGCAGTTCGGCGACCTCGACCCGCTGTCGGTGACCACCGTCGAGGGGTGGCCGCGTGAGATGCTCGTCGCCGGCGACCGCGTCGCCGTCTTCTCGACCGTCCCCGTCAACAACCTCCCCGACGACCATCCGCTCAAGACCCGGCTCGGCCACCGCGACCCCAACGGCGTGTGGTTCTTCCGCACCTGGGACGTCACCAAGATCACGGTGCTCGACGTGACGGACCGCGCCCACCCCGCGCTCGTCCGCGAGCTCTTCCTCGAGGGCTGGTACCAAGCCGCGCGCAAGGTCGACACCTCGGTCCGCGCCGGCACCTATACCTGGATGAACATCCCCGGCCTCTATTACTGGGGCTGGTACAACGGCCAGAATCAAACGATCGACCAGCGCGAGGCCGCCGCCAAGGCCGCCGTCGCCGCGCTGGCGCTCACCGACATCGTCCCCGTGATCTACGAGCGCCTCCCCGACCGCACCTTCCACGTATGGTCCCTGACCCAGAACGGCTGCCGCTCGTTCTACCGCCCCACGAGCAGCCAGGGCCGCGGGATCTCGACGCTCCTCACGTTCGACCTCGCCGCGAGCGAGTTCAAGTTCGACACCGACCAGATTCTCACCAACTACGCCACGTTCTACGCGTCGCAGGACTACCTCTACCTGGCCGAGGCCGCGCACGACTGGTGGTGGTTCTGGTGGAACGACCGCGACGAAGACGAGACGAACATCCACATGTTCGACATCCGCAACCCGCAGAAGACGTTCTACGTCGCCTCCGGGCGGGTGCCGGGGCGGGTGTTCGATTCCTTCTCGCTGGGCGAGAAGGACGGTTTCCTCCGGGCGGCGACGACCACGAACTGGGAGAACCGCTGGTGGCTCCCCGCCGACCAGCGCCCGCGCCTCGGGAACAACATCTACGTGCTCGAGCCGCACGGCGGGCGCCTCAAGGTCGTGGGCAAGCTCGAGGGCCTCGCCGAAGGCGAGCGCATCTTCGGCGCGCGCTTCCTCGGCGACGAGGGCTTTCTCGTCACGTTCCGGCAGGTCGACCCGCTCCACACGCTCGACCTCTCCGACCCGTATCATCCGGTCGCGGTGGGCGAGCTCGTCACGCCCGGCGTGGCGACGTACCTCCACCCCATCGCCGGCGGGCGCCTGCTCACCATCGGCTGGGGCGGCGACACCACCGGCCTCAACTGGCGGACGCAGATCGGCCTCTTCGACGTGAGCAACTTCGCCGCGCCGAGGCTCCAGGACACGCTCGACCTCGCCGTGAACGGCTGGGCGTACTCCGAGGCGCAGTGGGAGCACAAGGCGTTCCAGTACTGGCCGCCCAGGAAGCTCCTGGCGATCCCTCTCGCGTCGTACCGCACGGTGGCCGGCTACCCGTACCCGACCTACCTCTACCTGTCGTCGCTGGCGCTCATCTCGGTCGACCTGCAGACCGGCCTCCGGCGCGTCGGCGACATCGATCATTCCGGCTTCTACAACAGCGCCACCGACAAGTACTGGGCGTACGTCGACATCCGCCGCTCGATCTTCATGGGGGACTTCATCTACGCGATTTCCGACCGCGGCATCACGGTCAACCGGCTCGCCGACCTCGCGCCGGTGACGAGCGCGCCCCTGCCCGGCTGGCAGCCGAACGACCTGTGGTGGTGGTGGTAGCTTCCGCGAAGTAAGATGCGGGGGTGTCCGCTGGGAAGGATTCCTGGGGCAGCTCCACCACGCTCCGCGGGGACATCCGCCCCCCCACCCTCACCGCGTCGGGTCGCTACCTCCTCGTCGTGATCCGCAACGGCCTGTCGTCCACCTACGCCCTCCCCGACGAGGGCGAGGTGCCGATCGGCCGCGCCGACACCAACCGCATCCGCGTCGACGATCGGTCGATCTCGCGCAACCACGCGGTGCTGCGGCTGAAGGGGGGCGAGATCAGCATCGAGGACCTGGGCAGCTCGAACGGCACGCGCGTGCGCGACCGGGCGCTTGCGCAGGGGGAGCGGGCGCTGCTCAGCCCGGGCGAGGTCGTGGACGTGGGCTCGACGATGTTCATCGTGCAGGCGCGCACCACGCCGTCGCGCGCGCGGCGCATCTGGGCGCACGATTATTTCGAGGCCCGCCTCGAGGACGAGTGCGCGCGCGCCGAGCGGTCGGGCACGCCGTTCGCGCTGGTGCGGGTGCACGTGCGCCAGCCCGCGGCGGCCGACCTGGTGCAGCACGCGCTCAGCGAGATCCTCCGGCAGGTCGACGTCCTCGGCCGCTACGCCCCCGCGGAGCTGGAGGCGATCCTCATGGACGCCGGGACCGAGGAGGTCGAGCGCTTCCGCGAGCGGCTCGTCGCCACGCTGGGGGAGCGCGCCGGCGAGGTGACCGTGGGCGCCGCGCTGTGGCCGCGCCACGGGCGCAACCCCGACGCGCTGGTGGCGCTCGCCTCGGCGCTCGCGCGCGGGGAGAAGCTCGAGGCCCGCGTCGAGCGCGAGCTCACCCCGTCGGAGCCGATGGCGCGCGTCCTCAAGCTCGCCGAGCGCATCGCGCCCGGCACGCTGCCCGTCCTCATCCTGGGCGAGACCGGCAGCGGCAAGGAGGTCCTGGCGCAGCGCATCCACGCCCTGTCGCCGCGCGCGCAGAAGCCGTTCCTCAGCCTGAACTGCGCCGCGCTGTCGGAGACCCTGCTCGAGAGCGAGCTGTTCGGCCACGAGCGCGGCGCGTTCACCGGCGCGGTCGCGGCCAAGCCCGGGCTGCTGGAGACCGCCGAGGGCGGCACGGTCTTCCTCGACGAGGTGGGCGAGCTGCCCATGGCGATCCAGGTGAAGCTCCTGCGCGTGATCGAGACGCGGCAGGTGCTGCGCGTGGGCGGGCTCAAGACGCGCCCCATCGACGTGCGCTTCCTGTCGGCGACCAACCGCGACCTCGAGGGCGAGGTCGCGCGCGGCGCGTTCCGCCAGGACCTGTTCTTCCGCCTGAACGGGATCAGCCTGTACGTGCCACCGCTGCGCGAGCGCGTGCTCGAGATCCGCGGCCTGTGCGAGAGCTTCCTCGCCCAGGCCACGCGCGCGGCCGGCCGCGCCGACGCGCCCGCGATCTCGCCCGAGGCGATGACGGTGCTGGAGCGCTACTCGTGGCCGGGCAACATCCGCGAGCTGCGGAACGTCATCGAGCGCGCCGTGCTCCTGTGCGTCGGGACGGTGATCCTCCCCGAGCACCTGCCGCTGGAGAAGATGAAGGCGACGCTGACCGGCACGCAGGTGAGCGTCCCCGACGACCCGACGCCGCCGACGGGCCGCGGCGGCGCGGTGCCCGTCAAGAGCGAGCTCCACGCGCTCGAGCGCCAGCGCATCCTCGACGCGCTCAAGGACTGCGCCGGCAACCAGACCAAGGCGGCGAAGCTCCTCGGCATGTCGCGGCGGACGTTCCTGAATCGACTGGACGCCTACGGGATCTCGCGGCCGAGGAAGCCCGCTACATCCCCGCCGCGTGGAACGAGAACGGATAGGTGATCGCGTAGACGTTCTGGCTGCGCGGGAACTGGATGGTGCGCAGCACGTCGGCGATGCAGCCGTCGACCTCGTCGCCCAGGCCGCCGACGTCGGCCTTGACGACGCGGCCGTCCTGGCCGATGGCGAAGCGCGCCGTGACCATGCCCGCCAGCGTCGGCCGCGCGACCAGCGCCTTCTCGTAGCAGTAGGCGATCTCGCTCGAGCGCTGGCGCAGGTAGCGCCGGATCACGTTCGGGTCGAGGCCCTCGGGCGGCTCGACGACGTGGCCGATGGTGAACACGGGGCGCGGCTTGCGCGGGCCGAGGACGGGCCCGCCCGGCCCGAACGGATAGTTGCCGGGGCCGCCGGGCCCGCCGGAAACGATCGTCCGGTAGCGCCCGGGGCCGATCGTGTGCGGGTCGACGCCGCCGCCGCCCGGGCCGGCGCCGCCGGGGCCGGCCGCCCAGCCGAGCGCGTCGCCCGAGCCCGGACCGTTCCAGGCCACGGTGTCGCGCGGGTCGATCCCCGTCGACAGCGCGCGATCGCTGACGACCGCTTCGAAGGCGTCCTCGTGGGTGTGGAAGTACGCGAGGATGCCGGCGGTGCGGGCGTGGACCGGCGTCCGCTGCGCCACCTGCGTCTCGCCGTCTCGGCGGTGCTGGACCTGCAGCTTGCCCTTGACGACCGCCGCGTCGGGGCGGCCGGCGGTGCCCGCTTGGCCCGGCAGCGCCGCGGCGCCGCCGGCGTCGTGCCCGCCCTGCCCCGGCTGGACCTTGGGATCTTCGGGCGGGCGCATGCGCACCGTCGCGCGGCGGACCTCGTCGTCGACGAGGTCGGAGCCGAAGCCCATCCGCTCGCCGGGCAGCGTCAGGAGGAGCAGGATGATCGCCGCGTGCAGCGCCGCCGACACGCCCGCCGAGCCGAGGGTGCGCTCGTCGAGCGCGCCGAGCGGCGCGCCCACGCGCGGCCGCGGGGCGGTGTCGGCGGCGACGAAGAACGTGTTGCGGCCGAGGACGCCGCGCACGCGCAGGCTCCGGCGCAGGACGACCGCGTCGGGGAGCGGACGGGTGACGCCGCCCTCGACGACGTCGCCCGTCATCCCGTCGGGGCGCGAGAACACCCAGTCGTCGCCCCGGCGGGCCACCAGTGGAAACGCCGCGAGCCCGTCGACGGGGACATCCGACCCGGCCCCGCCGAGGAGGTAGGCCCCGCGCGGGCGCTCGCGCCGGAGGAGGCCCCAGAGCACGAGCCCGAGGCCGCCGGCCAGCCCGGCGAGGACCACGGCGTCCCAGCCGGCGCCGAGGCGCTCGGCGCGGAACGCACGCGACGGGCCGGCGAAGGCCGCGGCCGCGCGCTCGTTCCGCTCGGCGACGTCCACGCCCCGCGCCACCGCCAGGGCCGCGGCGCCGAGGCCGAGCGCCCCCGCAACGACGAGCGGCCAGCCGGCGCGGCGCGGCCGGCCGAGCGTGGTGGTGGACATCACCGTGTCCTCGAAGAGAGCGGTCACTTCGAGGATAGACCCATCCTTCATGGCGACCTCCTTGGGGTTTCCGGGGGGAACCAGGTGCCACGGAATCGGACAACCGACTGGCGCAAAGGTTCCCGTAGACCGTTTCGCGCGGCCGGACGTTGACGGCACCATGGAAAAACCGCGCAAGACCCGAGCCATCCTCGCCGGCGCCGGGATCGTCGTGGCCGTGGCGGCCGCGATGGCCGCGCCGAAAAAATCCGCCCAGAAGAAACCGGATCCGCCCCCGCCCGTCGTCGCCGCCGTGCCCGCCCCCGCGCCCGCGCCTGCTCCCGCGCCCGCGCCCGCGCCCGAGCCCGCGCAGGTCGAGGCCCCGCCGGCGGCCAAGCCCAAGGTCGAGGTCGTCTTCGTCCTCGACACGACCGGCAGCATGTCCGGCCTGATCCGGGGCGCGAAGCAGAAGATCTGGTCGATCGCGAACCACATCGCGTCGGCGCAGCCCACGCCCGAGGTCAAGATCGGCCTCATCGGCTATCGCGACATCGGCGACGCGTACGTCACGAAGCGCTACCCGCTCAGCGACGATCTGGATCAGGTGTTCGAGCACCTGAGCGCGTTCCGCGCCGACGGCGGCGGCGACACGCCCGAGCACGTCAACAGGGCGCTCTACGAGGCGGTCAACAAGATGCAGTGGTCCGACGGGGCGATGAAGCTCATCTTCCTCGTCGGCGACGCCCCGCCGCACATGGACTACAACGACGGGTACGACTACCACAAGATTGCCCGCGACGCGGCGCGGAAGGAGATCCGCATCCACACGATCCGCTGCGGCGACGACCCCGAGACGGCGATCGCCTGGCGCGAGATCGCCAAGCTGGCGCGCGGGACGTTCGCGACGATCGAGCAGGACGGCGGCGTCGTGGCCACGCGCACGCCGATGGACGCCGAGATGGGGCGGCTGGGCCGCAAGCTCTCCGACACGACGGTCATCTACGGCGACGGCGAATCGCGCCGCCGCTTCGAGGGCAAGCTCGGCGCTGCCGCAGCGGCGCCCGCGCCGGCCGCGGCCGACCGCGGCGGTTTCTACGCCAAGACCGGCGCCGCGCTCGACGAGGACGACATCGTCGACAAGGCGACGTCGGGGCGCGTGGACGTCGGCTCGCTCGACGCGGCGAAGCTCCCCGAGCCGATGCGCGCGATGGCGCCGGCCGAGCGCAAGGCCTACGTCGTCGAGAAGAAGAAGGAGCGCGAGGAGACGATGAAGGAGCTCCGCGAGCTGTCCGCGAAGCGCGACGCCTACATCAAGGACGAGGCCAGGAAGGCGCCGGCCAAGCCGAGCGCGTTCGACAACGCCGTGAACGGCGCGATCACCGAGCAGGCGAAGGACTACGGGATGAAGTACTAGACGCGACGCGACAGCGGCGCGGAACCCGGCTGCTCTCTGGCATCATTAGGAGGTGATCCCCGCTCGCATCGAGACTCCCCTCGCCGCCAAGCTCGGCATCCGCTACCCCATCCTCTGCGCCCCGATGTTTCTCATCTCCAACGTCGACATGCTCGTCGCCGTCGGCGAGGCCGGCGCGATCGCGGCCGTCCCGTCGCCGAACTTCCGCACCACCGACGAGCTCCGCGCGGCGCTCGTCGAGATCCGCCGGCGCACCGCCGCGCCGTTCGGGGTGAACCTCATCCTGAAGGCCCCGCGTCTCGACGAGGACCTCGCCGCGTGCGTCGAGGCGCGCGTGCCGCTGCTCATCACGTCGCTGGGAGATCCCAGCAAGGTCATCGCCGGCGCGCGCGCGATCGGCGCCCAGGTGTGGTGCGACGTGATCGACCTGGGGCACGCGCGCCGGGCCGAGGCCGCGGGCGCCGACGCGGTCATCGCCGTCGCGTCGGGGGCGGGCGGCCACGGCGGGCGGATCAGCCCGTTCGTCCTGGTGCCGTGGCTGCGGCAGGAGCTCCGCATCCCGGTCGTCGCCGCCGGCGGCATCGCCACCGGCGCCGGCGTCGCCGCGGCGCTCGCGCTCGGCGCCGACCTCGCCTACATCGGCACGCGCTTCATCGCGTCGGTGGAGTCGCCGGCCGACGCGGCGCACAAGGAGATGATCCTGCGCTCCACCCCCGAGGACGTGGAGACGACCGCCGAGGTCACGGGGACGCCGGGGAACTTCCTGCGCGAGAGCCTGGAGACGTTCCGCACCGGTGGGGGCAAGGCGTGGAAGGCGGTGTACAGCGCCGGGCAGAACGTCGGGCTCATCCGCAGCGTCAAGACGTGCGCGGAGATCGTCGAGGAGCTCGTCGAGGGGTATCTGGCGGCGCGCGCGGCGATGCCCTCTTGATGTGGATCGCGCTGTGGACCGCGCTGGCGCTGCCGACGATGGTGGTGCTGCTGCGCGTGACCGCGCCGTACGGCCGCCACGCGCGGCGCGGCTGGGGACCGGCGCTGCCGGCGCGCGCGGCGTGGATCGCGATGGAGGCGCCGGCGGCGCTGGGGATGCCTGCGCTGTACCTCGCCGTGCGGCCGGCGGGGGTCGCGCCCGCGGTGCTCCTCGGGATGTGGCTGCTTCACTACGCGAACCGCGCGTTCGTGTACCCGCTGCGCGCGCGCGCCGGGACGCCGATGCCCGCGTCGGTGGCGGCAATGGGGCTCGCGTTCAACTGCATCAACGTGTGGATCCAGGCCAGCGCGGCGTTCGCGCCCGGCGCCCACGCCGACGCGTGGCTGCACGATCCGCGCTTCTGCGCCGGCGCGGTCGCGTTCGTCGCCGGGTGGGCGGTGAACCAGCACGCCGACGCGGTGCTGCGCCGCCTGCGGCGGGGCGGATATCAGATCCCGCGCGGCGGGCTCTATCGCTTCGTGTCGTGCCCGAACTACCTGGGTGAGATCGTCGAGTGGATCGGCTGGGCCGTCGCGACGTGGTCGCTCGCCGGCGCGTCGTTCGCGGTGTGGACGGTCGCGAACCTCGTGCCGCGCGCGCTGGCGAACCACCGGTGGCTGCGGGCGAGGTTCCCGGACTACCCGCCCGAGCGGAAGGCCCTCGTGCCGGGGCTGCTATAGGCCGCCGGCTACGACGCACGGTCGTTCGCAGCCATCGAAGCCCGATCGGGCGCGGGCGCGGGCACGGGCGCGGGCACGGGCACCGTCGGCACCGCGCGCTGGCAATATCTGCCGAAATGGTTCCGCACCTGGCTGACGGGCCACGCTCGGCCGGGGGGGGGTGTGTTTCAAAAACTCTGGGCAGTAGCAGGGCCTGTGCGGCGGTGTGAGCCGACCGCGACCGGGCGCCGCCGGGCTCGGCCGCCGGCGCCGTGCGGTCGCGGTCGGGTCAAGCGCCGGTGGGCGGCCCAACCGATCGTACTGCCGGCAAACGCGTCGGGCCGTCCACGGGCGCGTCACCGGCCACAGGCCGCACCGCGCTCCTCGTCTTTCCGCTTGACGCCGTGAAACCATTATGGCAGATATTTCTCATCATGCGTCCTACCGGGGAGAAGACCGCGGCCGAGCAGCTCGATTTCGGGTTTCGCACGCCGCCGCGGCGGCGGAAAAAGCGCCGCGGACGGCCCCCGAAGCCGGGGGCCGGCGTCCCGCACCTGCCGCGAAGCGTCCACGCGCGGTTTCCGCTCCACGTGACGCTGCGGGTGCAGCGTCATGTGTGGCAGCTGCGCAGCCGGCGGTGCTTCCGCGTCCTCGAGAGAGCGTTCCGCGCCGCGGCCGCGCGGTTCGATACGCGCATCGCCCAGTTCTCCGTGCAGTGGAACCATATCCACCTCGTCGTGGAGACCCGCGAGGCGCGCGCGCTCGCGCGCGCCGTCCAGGGCATGGCCATCCGCATGGCCAAGGGCCTCAATCGCGTCATGGGCCGCAAGGGCACCGTCTTCGCCGACCGTTACCACTCGCGCCCGCTGCGGACGCCGACGGAGGTGCGACGGGCACTCGTCTACGTCCTCGGCAACGCGCGCAAGCACCTCGCCGCGCTCGGGTACAAGCTCTCGCCGCACTACGTCGACGAGTACTCGTCCGCAGCGTGGTTCACGGGCTGGGCCGTGCCGCCCGCGCGGCCGGCGGGCGAGCCGCCGGTCTCGCCCGCAACGACCTGGCTGCTGTCGACGGGCTGGCGCGAGCGCGGGGGCGGTCCGATCCGGCGCGACGAAATGCGGGTCGACTGCGTTGGGTAGAGGCCCGTGGGCGCCTGAGGCGCAGTCGGCTCGAGGCCCTGGTCGTCGGGCGCGTCGCCTAGAACCGAATGACTTTCTGCACCGTCGCCTTCGACCCGGGCGGAAACGTGAGCTGCGTCCGGATCACGTCCAGCACGCACGTCTCCACGTCGGGATCCTCGAACCCCGCGACGGGCGCGACGAAACGCACCGAGCCGTCCGCGTCGATGCCGATCTCCACCTGGATGCTTCCGGTGAACCCGGGCTCGACCTTGCGCACGCGATCGCCGCAGTAGATGAACCGTCCGCGGTGGCGGCGCAGCTCGGCGTCGACCTGCCCGGGGCGCTCGGATTCGCTCGGGCCGGTCACGGACACCGGCGCGGCCGCCGCCGCCCCCTGATCCACCTCCACCCAGCGCGGCGCGCTCGCCCCGGCCTCGACCAGGTGCCGCCCCGGCGTCGTGCGCAGCGCGAACGAGCCCTTGCCCAGCTCCACGCCGTCGACGCGCACGGCCGTCCGCGGCGGCGCGGCCACCGACAGCACCGCCGTGTGCGTGCGCAGGCTGTCGATGTCCGTCCACGTCGGCACGATGGGGATGCGCGCCAGCGTCCGCGGCGCCGCGACGCCGGGCTGGATCAACGTTCGCGGCGCCACGCCGGCGAGGCTCTTCCCGGCCGCCAGCGACAGCTGCGACCCCGCCGGGACCTCGACGGCCGCGTCGCCCTCGACGACCGCCACGCGCCCGCGCGTCACCGCCACCAGGAGATCGTCGTCGCCGTTGCCCACGCGGAACGCGGTGCCGCGCACCTCGACGGTGCGCGCGCCCGCGACGACGGCCAGCCGCTGGCCCTCGCGCCGCTTCTCCGCATCGACGGCGATCGTCCCGGTCACCGCGAGCACGACCTCCCGCTCGTCGAACGAGCGCACCTCCACCGTCGTGTGCGTCCCCAGCAGGAACGCGCTCCGCTCGCCGAACTGGACCGCCACCCTGCCCGCTCCGGTCTCGATCTTGTCCCCGGCGCGGATCGCCGCGTCCACCGACAGGGGCACGCCGCCGAGGCGCGCGTCGCCCGAGATCAGCGTCGGAAGCCCCTGGATCGGCGCCGGCCGCGCCGGGCGGACCGGGTTCACGGTGAGCTCGATCACCGTCGGCGGCTTGGCCGGCTTCGGCACCGTCGCGACGCGCTCCGGCGGTCCGGTCCGCGCCAGGAACAGGAGGCTGACGCACGCCGCGGCCGCCGCCCCCACCAGCGCGTACGGCGACGCGCGGGACACCATTCCGCGCCGCACGCTGCGGCCGCGGTCGCGCGCGCGGATCTCCGACGACACCGCCCAGTAGAGCCGCGCGCCCACGTGCTCCCAGTTGAGGTTGGGCGACGACGCCGCGGCGACGTCGCGCATCGCCGCGGCCGCCGCCTCGACGCGGCGCCGCGCGGCGGCGCAGGCGGCGCAGCCCGCGACGTGGCGCTCGCACCCCTCGCGCTCGGCGTCGCCGAGGCGCGCGAGGTCGGCCCACTTCTCCGGCGGCACGTGCGTCACGGTTGCACCGCTCGCTCGCGCAGGCGCGCGGCTCCAAGTCGCTCGGCTGCGCCTCGCTCCAGGGTCCCCTGCTTGCGCGCCCGCGCTCGCTCGCTCACGGTTGCACCGCTCGCTCGCGCCGGCGCGCGCCTCCAAGTCGCTCGGCTGCGCCTCGCTCCAGGGTCCCCTGCTTGCGCGCCGGCGCTCGCTCGCTCACGGTTCCTGCCCCGCGATCAACCTATAGAACTCCTTGCGCGCGTAGTGGAGGCGGGTGCGCACCGTCACCAGCGGCGCGCCCACGATGTCGGCGATCTCCTTGATGTCGAGCCCCTGGATCTCGTGGAGCACCAGCACCACGCGCTTCTTGGGGGCGAGGCGCTCGAGCACCCGATACACGCGCGCGACGTCCTCGCGCTGGGCGAGGAGGGTCTCGGGCGTCCCGTCGACGGTCTCTTCCGACCCCGGCTCGGCCGGGACCGGCGGCGGCTTGCGCGACTTGGCGCGCAGCCGCCCCAGCGCCACGTTGACCGCGATGCGATAGAGCCAGGTCGACAGCTTGGCGTCGCCGCGAAACCGCCCCATGCCGCGGAATGCGATGACGAACACCTCCTGCACCAGGTCGTCGAGCTCGCCGCGATCGCCGAGGACGCGGTAGAGGTTCGCCGCGACCTGCCGGCGATGCGCGCGGTAGAGCTGCTCGAACGCCGCCCGCTCCCCGCGACGGCACCGCGCGACGAGCTCGACCTCGTCGAGGATCGGGCCCGTCGGGACGTCCATCGGCGGGCGGCTGTCCCTGGGCATTGCGACAAGCATAGCAGCTACCCGATTGGTTGCTTTCGGCGGGTGCGTCGTTCAGGCGGCGCGCGGGCGCCGGACACGTTTGACCACGCCTCCCGACACGGTCACCGCCGGACGACGTACAGGACGAAAGCGATGTCCTCGGACGCGCACGACAGGCAGTCCTCCGGGACGTCGGGGCAGGCGGCGAGCTGGCAGGCCATCTTTTCCTCCGGCCCGGGGTCGTTCGGAAACACGAGCACCACACCGTCCTTCCCGTCGGTGGCCCACGTCCCGGCGAGGTGCGTCACGTCCTTCTGCCCCTGGCACTTGGTCTCGATGCGGAGGTCGAACTTGCGGTCGCGAAGGAGGGCGAGCCGCACCCCCGCCTGATCGCACGGGCGCTGGCGCTGCTCCCAGACGCCCCCCTTGGCGAGCGCGCGCTCGTACGCGGTTCGATTGTCGGCCGGCCGCGCCGCGGGCGGCCGCGCCGCCTCGGCGGGGGCGAGCGCCGCCC
>DATFWE010000232.1:0-46042 GCA_035259575.1 Haliangiales bacterium | reverse complement strand
CCGTTCTCCGCCACGACCGCGGCGACCGGCCACAGCCGCAGGAGGGCATCCCCCCAGCCGGCGGGGCGCCCGGTCACGACGACGACCGAGACGTTGGCGACGGCCAGCGCCGCCAACGCCTGGTAGGTAGAAGGTAGAATCCGCCCCCCGGTGGTCAGCGTGCCGTCGAGATCGGTGAAGACGGCGCGCACATCCGCGTAGAAGCTAGCCACGCGGAGATACTACGCGTTACGAGGCCATCAGGTAGGCCCCGCGCTGGCGCGACAGCCAGGCGTCGAGATCGATGAGGTTCATCCTCACGATGCCGCCCACCTTGAACACGGGCAGCGGATCCGCCGCGCGCCGCGCCATGTAGCGGCACCACCGCTCCGAGCGGCTCACCGAGTGCGCGATGCCCTTCCAGGTTTCCACATATGTGCCCATGATTCCCGCAAGCTGCACCAGGCGTGCCGCCCCGCCGGCCGCGGGATTCCTGCCCTTTTCGGCCGGTTGCGTCAGCTTTTGCCACATCCCGTGTCGAACCTTGGGCACCTCGTGTGGTGCCGCCGCACGGACGATGTATCCTTTTCTCATGTTCCGTGCCCTGGCGTGCGCCATCCTCCTGGCGTCGCTCCCTGCCTCCGCCCAGACCACCGATATCTTTCCGCTGTCCAAGGTCCGGCCCGGAATGAAGGGATATGGGCTGACCACGATCCAGGGCCAGAAACCCATCCGTTTCGACTTCGAGGTCATCGGCATCGCGCGGAACTTCCTGCCCAAGACCGACATCATCCTGGTCAAATCCGAGGATCCGCAGCTCGCGCTCACCGGGTTCGCGCGCGGCATGTCCGGGTCGCCGCTGTTCCTCGACGGGAAGATCGCCTGCGCGTTCTCCTACGCGTTCCGTTTCAGCAAGTTGTCGATGGGCGGATGCACCCCCATCGAGTACATGCTCGAGGCCGCGACGCACAAGCCGCGGGGCGACAACCTCGCCACCGTGACCGAGTTCCAGAAGGCGACAGCCGCCCCGTCGCAGGCGTATCTGCTGCGGCCGCCGCTGCCGGCGCCGCCCAAGGACCAGCCGCTGGTGCAGGCCGACATCCCGCTGGCCATCTCCGGCCTCGGGCCGCGCGCGTTCGGCGAGGCGCGGAAGATCTTCGCCCCGTTCGACCTCGAGCCGATGCAGGGGCTGGGCGGCGGCGGCGATCTCGCCTCCGGCTCGGGCACGTTCGAGCTCGGCGGCAACATCCACATGGTGTTCGCGTCGGGCGACTTCACCGCCGGCGGCACCTGCGCGGTGAGCTACATCGAGAAGGATCTCGTGCTCGGCTGCGGCCACCCGCTCATGGGCATGGGCGAGAGCTACATGCCGGTCGCGACCGCCGAGGTCCAGTTCACCGTGCCGACGCTCGACACGTCGTTCAAGCTCGCCTACCCCGTGCGCGAGGCGGGCGCGCTCGTGCAGGACCGGCTCGCCGCCGTCGTCGCCGACACGTCCAAGCGGGTCGCGATGATCCCGGTGCGGGTGACGGTCAAGAACAACGAGGGGCTCAAGGTGTTCTCCACGAACGTGATCGCCAACCGTTTCCTCACCCCGCAGCTGGCCACGCTCGCCGTCGCGAACGCGGTGCAGGTCATGTCTCCCGACATGACCGACGCGACGCTCACGGTGAAGAGCACGCTGTCGGTCAAGGGTTTCGGCCCGCTCGCGTTCACCGACTACCTGTATTCCGCCGAGGGCGCATCGCTGGCGGCGCTGTCCACCGCGCGCGGGCTGCGCGTCCTGGTGCCGCTCCTGTTCAACCCCTACGAGCCGGTGAAGCTGGAGAAGATCGAGATCGACGCGCAGATCGCCTACAAGGCCGACTTCGCCGAGATCATCGGGGTGCGCCTGCCCGAGCTCCAGCTCCCCGCCGGCAAGCCCACCTACGTCGACGTGGTGCTACGGCCGTTCAACGCGCCCGAGTACACGCAGCGCGTCCCGCTCACCATCCCCGATCGGCTCGCCGGCGCGACGGTCAAGATCGAGGTCCTCCCCGGCGACCAGGCGCGCCCCGACGCGGCGCCGCCCAAGAACCTGGGCGAGATCATCGACGTGTTTCGCACCAAGACGTTCCCCGCCAACGTGCTCGTCGCCACCGTCTACACCTCCGAGGAGGGAGTCACGCTGGGCGGGCGCGTCCTTCCCGACCTGCCGGACAGCGCGCTCGACACCGCGCGGCCGGCCACCGCCACGCGTCGCGCCGACGCGTATCGCTCGATCCTGCGCAGCAAGATCCCGCTCTCCCGCGTCGCCACCGGGCGCCAGGAGATCGTGGTCAAGATCGCCGATCTGAAGTAAGAAAGGGCCTCGTGACCAGAGCCGCCATGCTTGCGTTCGCGGTCGTCGCCCTCGCGCGCGACGCCGCCGCCGTGTCCACCCGCGTGTGGACCGTCGCGTCGTTCAAGGATTTCGAGGAGGGGACGGAGGATTCCACCCGCGTCACGTCGCTCGGCGAGGTCACGCCCGGCATCGCCACGAAGAAGGTCGCGCTCGACAGCGAGTCGGCGTGGACGGCCGTGATGGCGCCCGACGGCACCGTGTACACCGGCGGCGTCACCGACGGAGCGGTGATGGCGGTGACGGCGTCGGGGAAGAAGAAGATCCTCGACCTCACCAAGGAGACGCCGTGGATCAGCGCGCTCGCCCTCGACGGCTCGACGCTCTACGTAGGCACGCTCGGATCGGGCACGATCTACGCGGTGGACACGCGCGCGGGGACGTCGCGCAAGCTGACGACGCTGGAGGGGACGGCGCACGTCTGGTCGCTGGCGGTCGACGGGAAGACGCTGTGGGCGGGCACCGGCCCGGACGGCAAACTGTTCTCGATCGAGCTCCCGAGCGGACGGGCCAAGCTCGCCTGGGACTCGGGTGAGAAGCACCTCCTCGCCCTGGCGCGGGCCGCGGACGGCGCACTGTGGATCGGCACCAGCGACAACGCGATCCTGTTCCGCTACGAGCCGAAGACGGGCAAGGCGCGCGCGATCGCCGACTTCGCCGGGCAAGAGGTCCGTGCGGTCGTCGAGGTGCGCGGGCGGATCGTCGCCGCCACCAACGAGTTCGAGCAGAAGTCGGGGGGCGCCCCCGCGCCGCCGGCGCCGAAGGGACCGAAGGGGACGCCCGCCAAGCCGCCGGAGGCGGGCACCGCGCCCGGCGCCGACAAGCCGGCGGCGGAGGAGGCGGCGCGGCCCGAGGCGCGCAAGGGCAAGGGCGCGCTGTTCGCGGTCGACGTCGACGGGCGCCTCGAGCAGCTCCACGCCCTGGCCGACGGCTACTTCACGTCGCTCGCCGCCACCGACGCCGGCGACGTGCTGGCCGGCTCGGGCGCGCTCGGCCGCGTGTATCAGGTCCGGCTAGATCGCACGGTGATGACCGCGTTCGACGCGCCCGAACGGCAGGTCAACGCGGTGGCGCTGGCGCGCGGGCAGATCGCGTTCGCCACCGGCGACGCCGGGGCGGTCTATTTCGTCGTCGGCCAGGCGGAGGAGGCGCGCTACTCGTCCAAGACGTTCGACGCGGCGTTCCCGTCGCGCTGGGGCAACCTGCGCTTCCGCGGCGCCGGCGTGACGATGGAGACCCGCTCGGGGAACACCGCCAAGCCGGGCAAGGGCTGGTCGGGATGGGAGCGCCTCGACGGCGTGGCCAAGGCGGGCGGGGAGGCGCAGATCGGCCGGATCGTCAGCCCGCCCGGGCGCTACCTCGAGTTCCGCGCGGTGTTCGACAAGGCGCCGGGCGGCATCCTGCGCGAGGTCAACGTCTACTACCTGCCGCAGAACCAGCGGCCGCGGATCACCGACATCACCGTCGGCGAGGAGCCGCGCAAGGGTCCAGTGACGCTCGCGCCCGGCATCACCAAACCGCGCTCGCCCATCCTCAAGCTCAAGTGGAAGGTGGAGAACCCCGACGAGGACGAGCTCGTGTACACGCTCCAGTACAAGCCCGAGGGGGACGGCGAGTGGCGCGATCTGTTCACCGGCGTCGAGCCGCTCACCGCGGCGAATTTCGATTGGAACACCGAGGCGCTCCCCGACGGGTACTATCGCCTGCGGGTGACCGCCTCCGACCGCCGCACCAACCCGCGCGACCTGGCGCTCGACGACAGCCGGGTGTCGCCGCCGTTCCTCGTCGACAACCTCAAGCCGCAGATCCAGGCGCTCGAGGTGAAGTACCCCATGGTGACCGGACGCGCGGTGGACTCGTTCAGCCGCATCGACGAGATCGGCTACCAGATCGACAGCGGCGAGTGGGTCGCGGCGTTCCCCACCGACGGGATCTTCGACTCGCCGACGGAGACGTTCACCATCAAGCTTCCCGATCTCAAACCGGGGCCGCACACGTTGGCGGTGCGCGTGGCAGACGAAGCGGATAACATAGGTGCCGCGGCGGTGACGTTCCGGGTCGGCCCCAAGTGATCAGGTGGACGCGATGAACCTCGAGCCGATCTTCGAGCAGGTGCTGGCGGGCGACCCCGTCGGCGCCGCCTACCGGCTGGAACAGACGCTGGGTCCGCACGCGCCGGGACGGGACTTCTACGAGGCCGGCTCGCAGGCGCTGGCGCGCCGCGACGAGCTGGGCGAGGAGGCGCTGCGTTTCGCGCGGCTCGTGTTCGCGAGCGCCGTCGAGCGCGATCCCGCCATGGGCGAAGCGCAGCACGACCTCGCCACCACCATGCGCGAGCTGGGGATGGCCCAGGACGCGATCCCCCATTACGTCAAGGCGCTCGAGCTCATGCCGGGCGATCTCGACAGCATCGTCGGGCTGGGCGCGGCGCAGTGCGACGCGGGCCTCATGGAGGAGGGGATCGCGACGCTGCGCAAGGCGTGCGAGATGCACCCGGACAGCGGCCACGCGTTCGCCAACCTGGGCGTGGCGCTGGAGAAGGGGCATCGCGACGAGGAAGCGTGCGCCGCCTATGCCAAGGCGATCGTGCGCTTCGACGCGGTCATGATGGACGCCTCCGACGAGGACGCGGCGGCGGACGCCGGGGCCCGGCGGCGCTGGTCGCGCATCCAGCTGGCGCAGATCCTCGAGCGCCTCGAGCGCTGGCCGCAGGCGGTCGTCGAGTTCCGGCGTCTGTACGAGGAGGAGCGCGCGCTGGCGGAGGTGGACTCGGAGGAGGAGCTCGACCCGAACGCCGAGCCGGATGAGCCGGACGAAGACGACGAGGAAGACGACGAGGACGAAGGGGCCGACGACCACGCCGACCCCGAGGCCGACGCGCACCCCGACGCCGACGCCGACGCATTCGCGAAACGATACTTCGAGGACGAGGCCGACGCGCACGCGGACGCGGACGAAGAAGAGGGCGACGAGTACGACGACGACGAGGACGCCGGGCGGCTCGGGCTGGAGCGCCTGTTCACCCAGCTCGTGAAACACGCCCGCTACGACCTGGCGTACCTGGTGCTCGACGATCTCGGCGGCGAGCTGGCGGACAGCCGCACCCGCGCCACGTACGCGATCTACGACGCCGGCGACGGGTTCCCGCAGATCCTCATGGAGACGTGGGACGACGGCGTGCGGCAGCGCTTCGACCCCGCGCGGGGGTAGGCGTGGACTTCGCGTTCCGGTTCGCATTCGCGCTCGCGGTGCTGGTCCCCGCGATCGTGACGTTCGGCGTGCGCGGGGCCGGGCCGATCGCGGCGCTGGCGTTCGCGGCGTTCCTCGGCGGACGGCTGCTGGGGCTGCTCCTTGCGCGCAGGCCGGCGATCCGCGCCGTGGCGACGGCGTTGTGCCTGCTCGTCGCCGTCGCGGCGGCCGTCTGGGCGCTCGCCGAGGTCTCGCGCCCGCGCGTCGACGCGTACCGCAACGTCGACGAGGTCGGGCCGGCGCTCGCCGGCGACACGCTGCGCGTGCGCGGCTACGTGGTGCCGGGGAGCATGGCGCCCCGGCACTACCTCTTGTCGTTCGGGCAGAAGCGCCTGCGCGTGGTCGACGCCGGCAGCCTGCGGCCGGACAACCTGCGCGACGGCATGGAAGTGATGGCGCACGGCGTGCTCAAGGACGACGGCGTGTTCTACGCCGACTCGGCGATCACGCGCTGCCCGGACAACTACGACCGGAGCAAGGGCGAAAGGCCTTTCTAGCAGCGCGCAGTCCTTGCGCAGAGTCGGCGGGCCGCACGCGATGGCGCAATTCTTTCGCGCGAAGGGGGTCCCAGGAACGGCATCGCGCTTGCTTGCGGAAGGAGCATGCACCTTCGCGCCCTCGTCGTCCCGTTCGTGCTCGTCTTCGTCGTCCTGGCCGGCGCCTGCTCCAGCGGCGGAGGCGGCCAGCCGCCCGCCGTGGCCGACAACCCCGCCGCGAAGGCGAAGGCCGACGAGATCTTCACCCAGCGGTGCACCCCGTGCCACGGCCTCGAGGGGCGCGGCAACGGCCCGGCGTCCGCGACGCTCACGCCCAGGCCCCGCAATTTCCACGACAAGAGCTGGCAGTCCCAGGTCACGAACGAGCACATCGAGCGGATCATCCAGTACGGCGGCGCCGCCGTCGGCAAGAGCCCGGCCATGCCGGCCAACCCTGACCTGACGGGGAACCGCGAGGTGGTCGTCGCGCTCCGCAAGCACATCCGCACGTTCGACCGCGACTGAGGCCACACCCCAGGAGGTCTTCGCCATGTCCGACCCACGCACCCTCCCGCGTCTCGCGCTCGCCCTGTTGCTCGCCGCCTGCAGCGGCGGCAAAGCTCCGTCGGGCGCCGCCGCGGGCGCCGGCTCCGGTCTCGCCGACCTGATGAAGGCGCGCAACCTGAGCGAGGCCGACGTCCAGGCCGCGCTCAAGACGTACACGCCCACCGGCCGCCACGACGATTACGTGATGTTCGCCTCCGGCGGCCACAGCGGCCAGGTCATCGTCATCGGCCTGCCCAGCATGCGCATCTTGAAGTACATCGCCGTGTTCACGCCCGAGCCATGGCAGGGCTGGGGCTACGGCGGCGAGGAGGGCCAGAAGGTCCTCGACGAGGGGACGCGCTTCGGCCACGCGATCCGCTGGGCGGACACGCACCACCCCGCGCTCAGCGAGACCGCGGGCGATTACGACGGGCAGTTCCTGTTCATCGGCGACAAGGCCAACCCACGCCTGGCGGTGATCGATCTGCGCGACTTCTCCACCAAGCAGATCGTCACGACCGAGCTCATCGGCTCCGACCACGGCGCCGCGTTCGTCACGCCCAACACCGACTACGTGATCGAGCCCAGCCAGTACCCCACGCCCCTCGGCGGAGCCTACGCCGACGTCAAGGAGTTCAACGAGAAGTACCGCGGCGTCGCCATCTTCTGGAAGTTCGATCGCGCGAAGGGACGCCTCGACCCGGCGCGCTCGTTCGCCGTCGAGCTCCCGCCCTACATGCAGGACCTCTCCGACGCCGGCAAGCTGGACTCGGACGGCTGGGCGTTCTTCAACTCCATCGACACCGAGCGCGCCTACGGCGGCGACCAGGAGGGGAACCCGCCGCTGGAGTCGGGCGCGTCGCAGAACGACATGGACTACCTCCACGTCGTCAACTGGAAGAAGGCCGAGGAGGTGGCCGCCGCCGGCAAGGTGGACACCATCGCCGGGATGCGGGTCATCCGCCTGCCCACCGCGATCGCGGAGGGCATCCTCTACTTCATCCCCGAGCCCAAGAGCCCGCACGGCGTGGACGTCACGCCCGACGGCAAGGACATCGTCGTCGGCGGCAAGCTCGACACCCACGGGACGGTGTACAGCTTCGCCAACATCAAGAAGCTGATCGACGCCAAGAAGTTCGACGGCAAGGACCCCTACGGCGTGCCCATCCTGCCGTTCAAGGAGGCGATCCGGGGCCAGGTCGAGCTCGGCCTAGGGCCGCTGCACACGCAGTACGACGACAAGGGCTTCGCCTACACGTCGCTGTTCCTGGAGAGCGCCGTCGCCAAGTGGTCGGTCAAGGATCTGAAGGTGGTGCAGAAGGTCTCGACGCACTTCAACATCGGCCACCTGTCGACCGCCGGCGGCGACACCATCCATCCCGAGGGGAAGTACCTCGTGGCGATGAACAAGTGGGCGCTCGACCGCTTCACCCCCGTCGGTCCGCTCCTGCCGCAGAACTTCCAACTCATCGATCTCGCCGGCGCGGGCGGCCAGATGGAGCTCCTCTACGACCTGCCCATCCCGCTGGGCGAGCCGCACTACGCGCAGATCATCAAGGCCGACAAGCTCAAGCCGCTCCAGGTCTACCCGCCCGGCACCGATCCGGCGACGATGCAGAAGGCGCAGTATGCGGTCGACGGCGGCAAGGAGCGCGTGGAGCGCAACGGCAAGGACGTCCACGTCTACATGACCGCGATCCGCAGCCACTTCACCCCCGACCTCATCCGGGTGAAGCAGGGCGACCAGGTGCACGTCCACCTCACCAACCTGGAGCAGGCCTACGACGCCACCCACGGCTTCGCCATCAACTCGTACAACATCAACGAGAGCATCGAGCCGGGCGAGCACACCGACGTGGATTTCGTGGCCGACCGCGCCGGCGTGTTCCCGATGTACTGCACCGAATTTTGCTCGGCGCTGCACCTGGAGATGGCCGGCTATCTGCTCGTGGAACCCGCCCGATGAGCCGCGACGAGGGCGCGAGGGCGGTCGCGGTCGCGGCCGCCCTCGCGGGGCTCGCCTGCTCCCGCACGACGCCCTCCGTCCGCGCCGCCGTCGCCGACGCCCCGCCCCGCCCCGCCGGGTGCGTCGCGGTCGACCCCGGCGCCTCGCTCCAGGCGGCGATCGACGCCGCGCCCGAGGGCGCGGCGCTGTGCCTCGTCCCGGGCCGCCACGCCGGCCCGATCCGCGTGTCCCGGCGGGTGACGCTGTGGGGACCGCGCGCGGCCGCGATCGTCTCCGGCGGCGGCGGCACGACCGTGGACATCGCCGCCGACGGCGCCGAGCTCCTGGGCGTCACCGTCGACGGCAGCGGCAGACGCTTCGACCTCCTCGATGCGGCCGTGCGCGTTCGCGGCGCCGGCGTCCGCGTCGAGGGAGTGGCGATCGTGCGGGCGACGTTCGGCATCTTGGTCGAGAAGTCGCGCGGCGCGGCGGTGCGGGGCAACGTGGTGACGGGCAACCCGGACGCGACGGTGGGCATGCGCGGCGATTCGATCCGCCTGTGGGAGACGACCGACTCGCTGGTCGAGCGCAACCAGGTCCTCGACGGGCGCGACGTGGTCGTGTGGTACTCGGCGCGAAACCGCATCGTCCACAATCTCATCGCGCGCTCGCGCTACGGGACGCACCTCATGTACTCGAGCGACTGCGAGGTCGCCGGCAACCGCTACGAAGCGGACGTCGTCGGCGCGTTCATCATGTACAGCCATCGCGTGCGCGTCCGCGGCAACGTCGTGGTCGGCGCGGCCGCGAGCGCCGAGATGGGCGTGGGGATCAAGGACTCGGGCGACGTCACGCTCGAGCGCAACGGGCTGGTCCACGCCGGCATCGGGCTGTACCTCGACGGGAACCCGCCGCCGGGCGAGGCCGTGCGCATCGACGGCAACGCGATCCGGCTGTGCGACGCGGCGGTGGTGTTCCACGCCGGCGCGACGCGGGTCGAGCTCACCGGCAACGAGATCGCCGACAACCGCGTGGCGGTGCGCGTCGACGGCCGCGGCGACGCCCTGGCCGTCGCGTGGGACGGGAACTACTTCGACGACTACGTCGGCTACGACCTCGACGGCGACGGCATCGGCGACTTGCCCTACGAGCTGCGCTCGCTGTCCGGCGAGCTCGTCGGCCGCTACCCCAACCTCGCGTTCTTCCGCGGCTCGCCGTCGCTGGAGCTGACCGACGCGGTGACCCGCCTGGTGCCGCTGCTCCAGCCGCCGACGCTGCTTCGCGACGCGCGCCCGCGCATGCGTCCGCCCCGCATCCTGGAGTCCCTCCCATGAGGATCCAGCTCGATCACGTGACCAAGCGGTTCGGCGCGGTGCGCGCGCTCGACGACGTGTGCCTCGACATTCCCGCCGGAACGCGGGTGGCGCTGATCGGCCCCAACGGATCGGGCAAGACGACGCTCACGCGCGCGGTCATGGGTCTCGTCGCGCACGAGGGCGCGGTGCGCATCGACGGGAGCACGGCGCGGCGGGCGGAGCTGGCGCGGCGCCTGGCCTACGTGCCGCAGATCGCGCCGCAGATGGCCGCGACGGTCGGCGAGGTCGTCGCCGCGGTCGCGTCGCTGCGCGGCCTCGCCGAGGGGCGCATCGCCGAGCTCGCCGCCGAGCTCGACCTCGACGTCGCCCCCCTCCGCGCGCGGCCGTTCCGCGCCCTGTCGGGCGGGATGAAGCAGAAGCTGCTCCTCGCGCTGGCGCTGGCCGCCCGCCCCGAGCTGCTGGTGCTCGACGAGCCGACGGCGAGCCTCGATGCGCGCGCGCGCGCCCGGTTCACCGCGCTGCAACGCGTGCTCACGGGCGGCGCCACGGTGATCCTGTGCTCCCACCGCCTGGAGGAGATCCGAGCGCTCATCGATCACGTCGTCGCCCTCGAGGACGGCCGCGTCGTCTACGCCGGGCCGGCCGGCGACTATCTCGACGCCCGCGTGGCGTCGGTCGTGGAGATCCTGGTCGACGGGGACTCGCCGGCGTGGCTGCGCGAGCACGGCTTCGTCCGGCAGTCCGGCGGCTGGTGGACGCGCGCGGCCGGGCACGCGGAGAAGCTGGCGCTCGTCTCGGCGGCGCCCGGGGCCCTCGGCCTGCGGCTGCGCAATCTGTGCGTGCGCGACGTGGACTTGCTCGAGGGAGAGGCATCCCATGCGTGAGCGCGCCGCCTTCGCCGGCTTCCTGCTCGTCGCGGCCGCCGCGGTCGCGGGGGTGGTGTGGCGGGGCACGCGCCTGCCCGACGGTCCGGAGCCGATCGCCTGGGACCGCGAGGCGTGTGCGCACTGTCGCATGCACATCTCCGAGCCGGGCTTCGCCGCGCAGCTCATCCTCGCCGACGGGCGCGTCCTCGACTTCGACGACCCCGGCTGCCTGCTGGCCTTCATCGAGGACGAGAAGCCCCCGTTGCACCGCGCCTGGGTGCACCATGCCGTCGAGGACCGGTGGATGCGCCTCGACGATGCTGCGTTCGCCCCCGTCGAGCGGAGCCCGATGGGCTACCGGCTGGCCGCGGTCGACCGCGGCGCCGCCGGAACCATCGATCGCGCGGAGGCCGAAACCCGCGTGCGGCTGGCGCGCGGACGCGCGGATGGAGGACATCCGTGAGCGAGCGAGCGCCGGCGCGGAAGCAGGCGACCGTGGAGCGAGGTGCAGCCGAGCGACCTGGAGCCCCGCGCCGGCGCGCCGACGGAGGGTCCCCGTGAGCGAGCGAGCGCCGGCGCGGAAGCAGGCGACCGTGGAGCGAGGTGCAGCCGAGCGACCTGGAGCCCCGCGCCGGCGCGAGCGAGCGGTGCGACGATCGACCGCCCTGCGCGAGATGCGCGCCGCCGCGCGCCTCGACCTGGCCGAGGTGGCGCGGTCGCGCTGGCTCCTGTTCTGCGCCGGCACCTACGCACTGGTGGCGGGGATCTTCGTCCTGGTCGGGCTGCGCGAGTCGACGCTCCTCGGCTTCACCGGCATGGGCCGCGTGCTCCTGTCGTTCTGCCACGCCCTCGTGCTGCTCCTTCCGCTCCTCGCGCTCACCGCCACGAGCGCGGTGGTGAACCGCGCGCGCGACGAGGGCACGTTCGAGCTGCTGTTCACCCAACCGCTCCGGCGCGGGGCGTGGTTCGCCGCGGTGTCGGGCGTGCGCCTGCTCGCCCTCGTCGCGCCGCTCGTCCTCCTCATGATCGGCATGGGCGCGGTCGCGGGGACGGTGTGGCGGTCGGAGGTGCCGTGGCCGTTCCTGTGGCGATCGGTCGCGGTGTGCGCCGCGCTCCTCGTGTGCTTCGCCGGGATCGGCACCGCGATCTCCACGTTCATCCGCAACCCCGCCCGGGCCACGACGTACGTGATCCTCGTCTGGGCCGCGTCGGTCGCGCTGCTCGACTTCGGCCTGATCGGCCTGATGCTGAGGTGGCAGCTCGACCCCCAGGCCACGTTCACGCTCGCCGCATTGAACCCGGTGCAGGACGCGCGCATGGCGCTCCTGTCGAGCCTCGAGCCTGACCTCGCGACGTTCGGCCCGGTGGGCTTCTACCTGGCAAACCGCGTCGGCGGCGACGCGCTGTTCGCGCTCGGCGTGGCGTGGCCGGCCGCCGTGGGCGTCGGCGCGTGGGGCGCGGCGCTCCGGCGCTTCCGCCGCGGAGATCTGGTGTGAGGCGGCTGCAACGGTTCTACGAGCTCCTCGATCGGCCGCTCCGCATGTGGACGCGGCCGCTCCTGGCGCTCCTGGTCGTCCCCCTGGTGGTGAGCTTCGCCTTCCCGCTGTGGCGCATCTCGCTCGAGGCGCCGCAGTACCCGCAGGGCCTGTACATGGACATCTACGCCTACAAGCTCGACGGCGGCAACGGCGGCCAGCACATCAAGGAGATCAACACGCTGAATCACTACATCGGCATGCACAAGATCGACCGGGGCGAGCTCAACGACCTGGACTGGATGCCGTTCGCGCTGGGGCTCCTCGCGATCCTCGGCCTGCGCTGCGCCGCCGTCGGCAACGTCCGATCGCTCGTCGACCTCGTGGTGATCACGGGCTACGTGTCGGCGTTCGGGATGGGGCGCTTCGTCTACAAGCTCTACACCTACGGGCACAACCTCGATCCGACCGCGCCGATCACCGTTGCGCCGTTCACGCCGGCGATCCTCGGGACCAAGCAGATCGCGAACTTCACGACCCACAGCTTCCCGGCGGCGGGGACGGTCCTGGTCGGCGCGTTCGCGACGGGCATAGCCGCGGTCATGGTCTATCACCTCGTGGCGGGGGTCCGCCGATCGGCAGCCACCGCACCAGCGCCAATCCGGGGATCGCGACGAGCGCGGTGGTCGCGAAGAACCCGGTCCAGCCCGCCGACGCGACGATCGGGCCGCCGAGCGGGCCGAAGACGCGCTGCCCGATCGACGACAGGCTGGTGAGCAGCGCGAACTGCGTCGCCGACACGCGCGGATCGCACTGCGCCATGAGGAACGCCACGAACGCCGCCGTGCCCATCGCGTTCGCCAGGCTGTCGGCGAGCACCGCCGTCGCGAACATCGGCGTCGACTTGCCGGTGATCGCGAGGACGGCGTAAAGGACATTCGTCGCGGCCTGGAGCGCGCCGAAGCCGACGAGCGCGGCGCGCAGGCCGACGCGCGCCACTGCCGCCGCGGCCACGACCCCGCCGGCGACCACGCCAGCCAGCCCGCACACCTGGTTGACGAGGCCGATCTCGGTGAGCGACAAGCCGACGCCGCGCTGAAAGAACGGCACCAGGAGCGGCTGCGCCAGGTAGTCGCCGAACTTGAACAGCGCGACGAACGCGAGGACCAGCGCGGCCCGCGGCAGGCGGCCGAGCTCGACGACCGGGCGCCACGCCGCCTCGGCGAGCGTCGCCGGCCGCGCCGCCCGCGCGGGCGGCGGCTCCTCGGCGACGAGCGTCGCCAGGACGCCGGCGAGCATCGCGCCGGCGAGCGTCGCGTAGATGACGCGCCAGGCGACATGGTCGGCGAGGATCAGCATGCCCGTGCCCGCGACGACCACCGCGACGCGGTAGCCCATGACGTAGGCCGCCGCGCCCGCGGCGCGCTCCGCGTCGGCGAGCAGATCCGTCTGGTACGCGTCGAGGACCACGTCCTGGGTCGCCGACAGGAACGCGACGATCGCCGCCAGCGTCGCGAGCGCGCCCGGCGCCTCGCGCGGCGACACCGTGCCCATCGCGGCAATCGCCGCGACCAGGGCGAGCTGGAGGACGAGCATCCAGCCGCGGCGCCGGCCCAGGAACGGCCACGCGTACCGGTCGAGGATCGGCGCCCACAGCCACTTGAACGTGTAGGGCAGGCCGACGAGCGCGAACGCGCCGATCGTGTCGAGCGCGACGCCCTCCGTCGACATCCACGCCCCCAGCGTCTGGCCGGTGAGCATGAGCGGCAGACCGGACGAGAACCCCAGGACTCCCAGGAGGGCGATCCTCTTCCGGCGGAACACGGCGAGCGAGGCGAACAGGCCCCGATCTTGGCACGAAGGTCAACCCGCGCGCAGCGTGCTCGACAGGATCGGGGCGCCCACGCGCGCCGCCGCGCGGCGGAGCTGCTCGGCGGTGATGCCGTCGTGCGCGCGCACGCCGAAGAGGTGGAGCGCGAAGATCGCGGCCGGTCCCACCTCCTGGTACTCGAACGTCTGCACGAACCGGCAGCGCCCCGGACCGTCGGGCTGGACGACGAACGTGCTCTGCCCGGCGAGCGGCGCGCCGGAGAGATACACGTAGCGGGCCGAGCGCGGCCCGAGCTCGACGAGCTCGGCGTAGTCGCTGAGGAAGCGATCCTCGAGCCACTCGGCGACGCGCGCCGGCAGGCGCAGCCCGAGCGCGGCGAGGCTCACCGCCCCGGCGAAGCGCTCGCCCACCACGAACGCCGACCCGTCGCGCCCGGGCAGACGCTTGACCCGGATCGCGCCGAAGTCGTCGTCCCCGGCGAGGACGGCGCGAAACGCCGCGGCGAACGCATCGGCGTCGGCGCCGATCGTCGCCTCGTGCACGTTGCGCTTGACGGCGATCGGGCGCGCCGGATCGACGGGCAGGGGCGCCCGGGCGCGCAGGCGGCGCGCGGCGGCCTCGCCCAGCGTCACGACGCGATCCGCTGGCGCAGCGCCTCCAGCGCCGGCGTCGCGACGCCGTGCCGCGCCGCCAGCGACGCGTACGTCTCGAACATCTCGCGCGTCTGCTCGGCGACCTTGGTGAAATGCACTTTGAAGAACGTCTCGAGATCGAACGGCGCCAGGTGCGACACGACGCGCATCCCCATGCGGACGCCGAGCGGCCCCGCCAGCATCAGCGCCGCCGGCGCCTTGCGCCCTTGCACCTTCTCGGCGAGCGACGCCACCTCGCGCGCCGCGCGCGCGCCCAGTCGCACGAGCTCGCGGTCGCGCCGCAGCTCGGCGAAGCGCCACCCCGCGCACTCGAGCGCCAGGACGTAGGTCTCGAACACGGCCCCCTTGAACGCGAGCTCGCCCTGCACGTCGCGGTGGGCCTTCGCCGGGAACCCGCCCCGCGCCAGCGTCTCGACCACCGGCGCGACGCGCTCGGGCGGTCCGCTGAACGGGCACGGCGCGAGCGGCGGGAACCAGTACGCGGTCCCCGGCTCCGGCACCTTCTCGCCGGGGAGCGGCGCCGAGTACGCCATGAACCCGATCAGCCCGGACACGAGCCGCCCCTGCCCCACCCGCTCGGCCACGTGGGCGTGATCGGTCAGGCCGGGCTGGAGCATGACGATCGTCGCGTCGCCGCTCCGCCGCGCCAGCTCGTCGAGCCACGCCCCCCGGATCGCCGGCGACGACACCGCGAGCAAGATCGCGTCCCACTTTCTCCCGTCGAGCGCCGTCAGCACCTCGAACCCCTCGAAGCGCAGCGGCGTGCGCCCGCTCTCCTTGAGCGCGTAGAGCGTGAACCCGCGCCGCGCCTCCTCGGCGTGCTTCTCCTTGACCAGGAACGCCACGTCGGCGCCGCCGAGCTGGAAATGCCGCCCGTACACCTGGCCGACCGAGCCGGCCCCGACGATGAGGACCTTCATCGATAGCTCTCCGGGATCGTGTCCTCGATCACGCGGCCGCCCGCGCGCGCCGCCGCCTTCTCGATCTCCATCTTGACGACCCCATCGTGCCACTTGAGGCCGATCGATTGGAACGTCCCCAGCGCGAGCGCGTTCACCTCCTGGTACTCGAAGATCTGCCGCACGCGGCAGCGCCCCGGTCCGGCGGGCTCGATCACGAACTCGCTCGAGCCCGCGATCGGCGTTCCCTCGAGGTAGCGATAGACAAGGACGTGGACGTCGCCCGGCCGCGCCTCGATCGACACGACCTCGGCATAGTTCGACAGCATCTGGTCCTCGATCCACGTCACGAGCTTCTGCGGCCCCCGCTTCGCCAGGAGACGCGCCAGCCACGGCAGCCGGCGCCCCGCCGCCAGCTCGAGGCTGAAGCAGCCCTGGAACCGCTCGCCGACCGCGAAGTCCCGCCCCATCCGCTCCGCGGGACGTTTCACCCGGATGAGGCCAAACGTGCTCTCCGGATCGGTCACCACGTCGCGGAACGCCGCCGCGAAGCGCGCGGCTTCGACGTCCACCACCAGCTCGTGCACGTCGCGCTTGACCGCGATCGGCTTTTGCGGGTCCACCGGCAGCGGAGCGCGCCCGCGCAGGCGCCGCGCCCCCTCGTCCGTCATCGTCCGTTCCATGGCTCGATCTCCGCTTGACAGTAGTCAAGTGACTACCTCAGAATGTAGTCGGCTGTCTACATGAAAGCGCAAGAAACAAAAAAGGCATTGATCGACGCGCTGTTGCGTCTTATCTGCCGCGACAGCGTCGCCGCCGTCTCGGTGCGCGACGTCGCGCGCGAGGCGGGCGTCAACCATGGGCTCGTCCACCGCTATTTCGGCTCGAAGGGGAACCTCGTCCGCGACGCGGTGGCAGATATCAGCGCGCGCGTCCACGAGGGCGACCGCGCCGGCCTGTCGGCGCGCTCGTTCCGGTTCCTTCGCGACAATCCCGGCCTGCCGCTCGTGGTGGCGCGCGCCTGCCTCGACGGTCCCCACGACGTGCTTGCGCTCGCCGCGCCCGCGCCGGAGCGCCTCGAGGCGATCGTCGCCCCCATCCGCGCCTGGCTCGCGCGCCTCGGCGTCGATGTCGACGCGCACGTCGTCAACGCGCTCGGGACCGCGGCGCTCCTCGGCTGGTTCGTCCTCCGGCCGTTCCTCGCCGCGAGCTACGGCCTCCCCGAGGACGCCGACGACCAGGTCGCCGAGATCGCCCGGGTGGTGGATCGCCTGTTCGCGTCAGCGTGACAGCGGGACGCGGAAGCACGCGTCGAGCGGCGTCCCGTCGGGCCGCTTGGGACACAGGCGCGCGTCGTCGCGATACACCTCCACGACGACGTAGTGGTTGGCGGAGATGAACGCGTCCATGCCGTCCGCCTTGTCCTTGCTCCGGCACTCCGGTCGGCCCAGCACGCCGCAGCGCGCCTGGTACAGCGGCGCCCCGCCGCCGCCGGTCACGACGTAGTCGATGCCGCCGGCGCGGCCGCGCTGGTAGACGTGGTCGTGCCCGCTGAAGAACACCGCCGCCTTGTGGCGCGCGAGCACCGGGACGTACCTCTCCGCCGCGACCGCCTCCCCGCCGTGGGGGCCGCGCGCGAACGGCCCGTGGTGCCCCGCGGCGAAGATCGCCCGCGCGCCGCGCGCCCGCTCGAGATCCGCCTCGAGCCAGGCGAGCTGCCGCTCGTCGTCGTAGCGGTTGGAGTCGAGCATCACGAAGTGGACGCCCCCGACGTCGAACGAGTACCACGCCGACCCGGGCGGGCAGTCGGGCGGCCGCTCGGGCAGGGCGAACACGTCCTCGAGGTGGCGCTCGCCGTCGCCGGCGGCGCCGAGGTCGTGGTTGCCGACGACGGGATACACCGGCACGTGCGCGAGCAGGTCGCCGGCGACGGCGAAGAAGCGCTGCCAGTCGGCGTCGTCGGTGCCGCGCAGCACCATGTCGCCGGTGGTGACGACGAAGTCGGGCGCCTCCGCGGCGACCGCCTTGACGATCTCCGCGTGCACGTCGTGGCCGGTGCGCACGTCGCCGTACACCACGAAGCGGACCACCGCCGGCCGCTCCGCCATGGTGTGAAACGACGCGTCGGCGCTCGCCTCGTCGCCCACGGCCACCTGGTAATGGATCGCGGCGTCGGCGGGGAGCCCGGTCAGCACGAACTGATGGTGGACGGCCGGCGATCCGGCGAGGCGCTCGTCGTAGCTCGACGCCCTGCGCCCCCAGCGGACCTCGCCCACGGCGAGCCCGTCGGTCTCGAACGCGATCGTCGCCCGATCGGTGCCGACCCGACCCACGATCGGCCCGCGCACGATGCGCTCGGCCTCGCGGCCGGTGAGCTCCACGTCGACCTGCGGCAGGAGGCGCGCCGCACTGGGGCGGACCTCGAGCGTGAGCACGTTCTCGCCCGGCTTGAGCAGCCCCGGCCGCATCGCGACGTAGAACGACTCCCATTCGGGGCCGTGCGCGCGCGACGCGAGCCGCGGCGTCGGCGCGCCCACGTCGATCGCCCGCCGCGCCACCTCGACGTCGTTGATGCGCGCGACCAGGCCGTCCTGGTAGCGCGCGCGCAGCTCGAGGACCTTGATGCGCTCGAGCTCGTCGCCGACCTGGAACGTCTTGCGCAGGTACAGCGCGGCGACGCGCTCGCGCGCCGCGTCGCCCACGATGGTCGCGGCCTTGCCCGAGCCGAACGGGGCGGACGACAGCGCGGCCTTGTCCCAGTCCGGCGCCGCGTCGACCTCGGCGGGGCCGGGGCGCGGCGACACCAGGCGCGCCGCGAACCGCCCGAGCTCCACCTGGGGGAGCGGCGCGCTGGCCGCGGTCCATTCGTGCTCGGCGCCCGCCGCGATGTAGACGCGATGCTCCGCCCGCGCCAGGACGCTCGAGAGGAGCACGGCGAGCGCAACCCAGCGCATCGCGATGAATTTACTTCTTGGCGGCCTTCTTGGCCAACGAGGCGGCGATGTCGAGGAGCTTCGCCGGGGAGTATTTGGCGAGGCGGGTGACGTAGTCCTTGTCCTTGGTGCGGCCGTAGAGCTCGGCGACCTTGGCGACGAGCTTGTCCTTGGAGCCGTACTTGTCCTTCACCGTGCGGCCGACCTCGGCCAGCCGCAGCAGCTTGGCGTTCGACGCCTTCTTCAGGCGGGCCTTGAGGCCGTCGGCGTCCTCGTCGGACTCCAGAAGCTTGGCGAGGCTGTCGACCAGCTTCTCCTTGCCGCCGAGGTCCTTCACCTTCTGCAGCGGCGTCTTGTTCGCGCTCATTTCGTCTGCTCCTTCCCGTCGAGAACGGCCGCGATCTCGCCCAGCTCCTTGTCGTCGAGCTTCAGCGACACGCGCACCCCATGTCCTTCCGTATGCACCACGGCCTTGGCCACCAGGCGCCCCAGCCCCCACCGCTGGGCGAACACCGTCGCCCATCCGAGCTGGGACTTCACGAGCGCGGCCAGCTTGTCTGCGTCGTCTGCGCTCGCCATCTCCGCGACCAGCGAGCCGGCCACGCCGCCGTCGAGCTCCACCTCGAACGTGACCGCCTGCGCCGGGGCCGCGAGCTGCCCCTTGGACAGCTCGACGAGCTTCTGCCCCACGCCCGGCGGCAGCTCCCCCACGCCCCACAACGCCGCCTTCGGGCTCACCCTGGCGACGCGCGCGGCCATGGCCCCGCCGAGCTTGGGCGCGGCGGGATCGATCACCTTGCCGAGCCACACCTCGCTCGTGGCGAGAACGAGGCTCGGCCCGCCGCCGAACGCGAAGAACACCTTCTGCCCGTCCTTGCCCGTCGCCGCGTACGCGCGGCCGCGCTGCTCGACGGCGGCAGTCTCGCGGATGCACGCGACGAGCGACTTCTCGTCCAGGCGCCCGGTCGCCACGACCGCAACGTCCTCGGGGGCGGCCATCGCGACGGCGATCGTCTTGAGATCGGCGGCGGGGTCGAGCTTGCAGCGCGCGAGCAGCCCGTCGAGTTTCGCGCGCGTCTCCGGATCCTCGGCGAGGAGGGCGCGCACCGCGCGCGCGGCCAGGGGCGAGGCGGCCACGGGCGCCACGTCGAGGCCGATGATCGTCTTCGTCTCGGCGGGCAGCGCCACGGCGGCGGCCGGGGGCGCGGCCGGCTCCCGCTGGGCTTTGCTCTTGCCGCACGCCGCGACGATCGCGAGGCACGACCAGATGAGTGACCGACGGAAACGCATGCAGGGAAAACGGCGCTTTATAGGCGTACCTTCCCGTGCTGTCAAACGCAAAGATCCTTGACGCCTTGCGTCAGGTTGATACGCTGGACGCGTGACCGTCACGAACGTCCTCGAGCTGGTGGCGCGCATGCGACGGGAGGCGTTCAGCCGCAACCGTCACTTCGACGCGTTCTCGCAGGCGGACGAGGAGACGACGCGCGCGCGGCGGCTGTGGCGGTACCTGCGCGCGCTCGAGCACGATCTCGTCGCGATCGCGCCGCGCGTCGGGATGGGCGTGCACCTCGTCATCGAGCCGCGCGCCGAGGGGGGACGCCGGATCACCATCGAGGTGCCCGAAGTGAGGATGCGTCGCGTCGCGCTTCTCAGCGCCGAGGAATACGGGCTGCTTCGGGAGCACCCCGACGCCCGCGCGCTCCTCGACTCGGTGGATGAAGCGGACGGAGTCTAGGCCGCGACCCGCTCGCTCTCGCGCTCGTAGAAGATGGTGATGGTCAGACAGTGAAACTCGCGGTCCGAGGACTGCGTCACGATCTTGTCGATGATCCGCGCATCCGGATTGTTACGGATCCACTGGGTGACGTGCTCGCCCAGTTCCTCGCGTTCCCTCGCCTTGGTCGCGGAGAACACCTTCACGCCGGTGAAATTCACGTTACTTGCCTCCTTCTTTCTCCACGCTCACTGCCCGCCCCACTGACGCGCGCGCACTGAACGTGCATCGATTCTAATGAGCGTTGGGTTACCGTCAAGTAAAAATTTTTAAGGTTAGCTGTACGGAAATGGAGTCCTTGACCGGGGGACCCGCTCAGTGTAGTTAGATGCTTCCGCGCGCCAAGGAGGAACACTTTTGGAAAGCTTGCTCGGTCGGCCCCTGGAAGTAGAAGTCCGCGACAGCCTGGAAAAGGCGATGAAGATCCTCAAGCAGAAGATGTCCAAGGAGGGCATCCTGCAGGAGGTCAAGCGCCGACGCTTCTACGAGAAGCCGTCCGTCAAGCGGAAGAGGAAGATGCGCGAGGCGCGGAAGCGCCGTCGCCGCGAGCAGAAGCGCCGCATCGTGACGAAGTAGCCACGCCGGTCCGCCGCATCACCTCGTCGACCAACCTCCCGTAGTCCTGGCTCCCCTTTCCGCGGTTCCCCTCGTAGTCGTAGATTGTCTTGCGGTGGGAGGGGCTCGCCTTGTGCTTGGTGTTGACCCGGATCACGTCGGGCAGCACCTTGTCGCCGAACGTCTGGCGCAGGAGCCCTTCGACGTCGGCGGTGATCGTCTCGCGCCGATCCACCATCGTGAGGAGATAGCCGAGGAGCTCGGCGCGCGCGCCGAGGCGGGTGCGGATGCGCGCGAGCGTGTCGTTGAACAGCTTGAGGCCGAGGATGGGCAGATATTCGCACGAGACCGGGACGAGCACCCAGTCGGCGGCGACGAGCGCGTTGGTGGTGAGCAGGCCCAGGTAGGGCGCAGTGTCGATGACGATCGCGTCGAGCTCCTCGCGCAGGCCGCCCGAGTCGAGCACGCGGTCGAGGACGCGCTCGCGTCCCATCGCGGTGGCGAGGTGGATGTCGACGACCGCGAGCGTCTCGCCCGCCGGGCACAGGAGCAGGTTCTCTGTGGCGGTGGCGCGCGCGACGCCGTCGAGCGGATTTTCGTCGATCAGGCAGTCGGCGACGCTCTTGTCCCCCGGGCCGAGGGGCTTGGCCAGCGTCGCCGTGGCGCTGCCCTGGATGTCGAGGTCGACGAGCAGCGTGCGGGCGCCGCGCCGGGCGAGGCCGGCGGCGAGGTTCACGGCCGTGGTGGTCTTGCCCACGCCCCCCTTCTGGTTGGCGATGCAGATGACGGTGGGTGCCATGGCTCGACCGTACGCCCGCCGACCCGCGGGGCAACTTTTTGACGCGGTGCGTTTGTGAACACCCTCACTCGATCTCTTCCCGCCACTCCACGTCGATGCCCTCCTCGTCGGTGACGTGCGGCCGCAAAAGCTCGAGGAGCTTGGGGTCGGCGCCTTCCTGCTCCATGAACTCGAGAACGTCGGCATCGATGTAGTAGTCCTGATCCTCGGCGCCCTCCTCCTCGAGCAGATCGATGAGCTCCTCGAGCTGTTCCTCGGTGACGAGGCCGATGCGCGTATCGCTGTCTTTTATATATAGGCCGTACGGCATGGGGGCTTCATGATACCCCCAATGGAATGGGTTGAGCTGGTGGTTCCGTGCGCCGAGCTCGCCGACGAGGTGGCCGCGTTGCTGGCGGAGATGGCCGCGGGCGCGGGCCTGGAGGTGCGCGCCGGCGAGATCGTCGCGTGGGCGCGCGCCGACGAAGCCGCGGGCGCGCGCGCACAGCTGGCGGGGGCGGTGGCGCGCCTGCGCGACGGCGGCTTCGCCGTCGATCCCGCCGCGATCGCGGTGCGCCCCGCCGCGCGGGAGGACGAATGGCGCGACGCGTGGAAACGCTACTTCACGACGACGCGCATCGGCCGGCGGATGGTGATCGTGCCCAGCTGGGAGACGTACGCCCCGGCGCCCGGCGACGTGGTGCTCGAGCTCGACCCCGGACGGGCGTTCGGCACCGGCGCGCACGCGTCGACGCGCCTGTGCCTGATGGAGCTCGAGGACGTCGCGGGGGACGTCCGGCGCTTCCTCGACGTCGGGACCGGCTCGGGGATCCTCGCCATCGCCGCGGCCAAGCTGTGGCCGCGCGCCACCGGCGTGGCGATCGACGTCGATCCCATCGCCGTCGCCGCCGCCGGCGAGAACCTGGCCCGCAACGGCATCGATCGGGTGACGACGTCCGACCGGGCGCTCGAGGACGTCGACGGGCGGTTCGATCTCGTCCTCGGCAACATCCAGGCGGACGTGCTGGAGCAGATGGGCGCGGCGCTCGCGGCGCGGACGGCCGGCCGCCTCATCCTGTCCGGTCTCCTCCTCGAGCAGGTCGGCCCCATCCGCGAGACGTTCGCGCGGACGGGCCTCCGCGTCGACGGCGTGCGCGCGCTCGACGAGTGGGCCGCGGTGGTCATGACCTCCCCATGAAGCGACTGTGGGTGCCGCGCCTCGCCGAAGGCGCGCTGCGCGTCACCGGCGACGATCGCCATTACCTCGCCCACGTGCTCCGCGCGGCGGTCGGCGAGGAGGTCGTCCTGTTCGACGGGCGCGGCGGCGAGGCGCGCGCGCGCATCGACGCCGTCGCGGGCGACGCGATCGCGCTGGCCGTGGGCGAGGTCCGCCGCAGCCCGCCGCCCCGCCTCGAGCTCACGCTCCTCGTGGCGCTGCTCAAGGGGGAGAAGATGGACCTCGTCGTCCAGAAGGCCACCGAGCTCGGCGCCGCGCGCATCGTGCCGCTGCGGGCGGAGCGGTCGGTGGTGCGGCTCGACGCGGCGCGCGGCGGGGGGCGCCTCGCGCGCTGGCAGAGGATCGCGCGCGAGGCGGCGCGGCAGTCGGGCCGCGCCGACGCGCCCGCGATCGCGCCGCCCGAGTCGCCGGGGACCGCGTTCGCCGCAGCCGCGGGGTTCCGCGTGCTGTTTCACGAGCGCGCCGACCTGCCGTTCCGCCGGGTCCTCCCCTTCCCCGCCCCGGCCCAGGCCGCGGTGGCGACCGGCCCGGAGGGCGGGTTCACGGACGCCGAGATCCAGGCAGCGTCCGCGGCCGGCTTCGCGGTGTGCGGCCTGGGACCCCGCGTCCTCCGCGCCGAGACCGCGGCGATCGCCGCCCTGGCCGTCGTCGCCTTCTCCGTCGGAGACTTCGCGTAAGTATTTGCGTTTTCGGCACCGGGTAGCGTACAAACAGGCTATGGACGGCGAGGTCGTCTACGTCGCCGGGTTCTGGCGCCGGGCGCTCGCAGCGCTCTGCGACGCGGCCTTCGTGCTGCCCATCGCCCTCGGCGCCGTGTGGCTGGCGGGCCGGGTGGCCGGGCTGGGACTGCCCGGCGCGCGCCGCAGCGGCCTCGACACATGGGTCGATCTTGCCCTGGCCGGAGACGCGGGGGTGTGGGGCGCGGCCGGCCTGGCGCTGGCCATCGGCGTGGTGTACCTGCTCGTGTTCCAGGCCACCGCGGCTCGGACGCTGGGGATGCGCATCCTCGGCCTGCGCATCATCGACATCTACGGGGGCGCGCCCTCGGTGCCGCGCGTGCTCCTGCGCACGCTGGGGTATCTCGCCTCCGCCGCCACGCTCGCGCTCGGCTTCCTGTGGATCGGGTTCGATCGGGAGAAGCGCGGCCTGCACGATTGGCTCGCCGGCACCTACGTGATAAAGGCGGCGCGATGAGCGAGCGAGCGGTGCAACGATGAGCGGCTCTAGCCGTCTGTCCTCGCTGCTGGTCCGCGACGGTCTCATCGGTGTCAAACGCATGGAGCAGGCGTTCCAGCGCCAGGTCATCTACGGCGGCGCGCTCGACACGATCCTCCTGGAGATGGGCTCGATCACCGAGGAGCGCCTCGTCGAGTACCTGTCGCTGGCCTCGGGCCTGCCGCCGGCCGACAAGGATCTCCTGTCGGTGTTCGACCCGCGCGCGGTGCAGGTGTGCCCGCGCGAGCTGGCCGAGGAGCACCACATCGTCCCCGTCGCCTTCGACGGCGACGCGCTGCGCGTCCTGGTCACCGACCCGGTCGACCTGGCCAACCTCGAGGCGCTGGCGACGCGGATCAACGCGCCGGTGCAGCCGTTCGTCATCCCGGAGTTTCGCTTCAACCAGCTCGTCGAGCGCATCTTCGGCGTGCCCGCGGGATCGCGCTTCCAGTCGCTGGCGGCGCGCCTGGCGGCGGCGCAGCGGCCGCAGCAGCCCGAGCCGTCGGTGATCGTCGAGGACGTGGAGATCCGCCGCGTCGCCGAGACCAAGACGCCGTCGTCGCGCACGATCACCGGGCGGATGTCCACCGACACCGTCGCGGCGGCGATGGAGCGCGCGGAGCAGAAGCGGCGCGCCGCGTCGCAGCCGCTCCCCCGCCCGGAGAAGGCGGAGGCGGCCAAGGTCGAGCAGCCGGCCGCGCCGACGGAGTCGGTGCCCCAGCCGATCACGCCCAAGATCAAGAAGGAGGAGGGGGGCGTGGTGCGCGCGCCGTGGCGCGGCGGGCATACCATCGATCCCAAACCGCTCGAGCCGCGGGCGACGATGGAGCTCTTGGTCCGCGCCGACGACCGCGACGCGGTGTTCTCGACGCTGGTGCGCGGCATTCGCTCGCGCACGCGCTACGCGGCGATCCTCGTGGTCCAGGGCGACATGATCTACGGGCGGGCCGGCATCGACGTCGATGCGCCCGACGCCGCCATCAGCCAGGTGGCGTTCCCGCTGGCGGCGGTCCCGGTGTTCGAGCAGGCGATCCTCACCAAGTCGCCCTACATCGGTCCCGTGGCGGTGGGGCGCTCGGACGTCGACGCGCTGCTGGCCCGCATGGGGGGCGTGGTCCCGCCGTCGGCGCTCGTCCTGCCGCTCGCCATCCGCGATCGGGTGGTCGGGCTCGCCTACGCCCACCGCGGCGCCGACACGGTGTCGATCGCCGAGGTGGCGGAGGTCCTGCCGCTGGCCAACGAGGCGGCGACGGCGCTGACGCGCCTCATCGTCAAGGCCAAGTCGGCGGGGTTCCGCAAGCCGCAGCAGCCGGCGCCGGCGGTGACGGCGGTGGAGGACCTCACCCCCAAGACGCCGGCGAAGAAGTCCGCCGGCGGATGGGCGCGCGCGTCGGGCGAGCACCCGGCGCCGGCGATCGCGGATACCGCGCCGGGGCCGGGGGCGCCGCGCGCGCGGCCGGCGGCGGTCGAGATCGGCCGCGGGGCCGCGCCCACGCCGCCGCCGGTGCTGGCGGCGCGCCGGCCCATCGACCAGGTGCTCGACGCGATCGAGGCAGGCGGCGAGGCGTCGGTGGAGGCGCTCGACGAGGCGAAGGGACGCGTCGGCGAAGTGCTGCCGCAGCTCGCCCGGCGTTTCCCCGGCAAGCTGTGGGTGGATCGCTACAGCGCGACGGCGCGGCCGACGCGCGCCTCGCAGCACGGTCCGCTGCTGGCGCTGACGGTGCAGCTCGGCGAGCGCGCCGCGTCCCTCCTGGTCGAGATGATGGGCGACGAGGACCGCGAGCACCGCTATTACGCGACGCTGGCGTGCGGCGAGGTCCGTGGGCCGCTGTTGATGCCGGCGCTGGTGGCGCGGCTGTTCGATCACGACTACGGCGTGCGCGCGGCGGCGATCAACGCGCTCCTGGCCTACCCGGCGCGCGAGATCGATCCGGCGCTCGAGGTGGTGCGCGGCGCGCTCCACGGCGATCCCGAGCGAGCGCGGGCGGCGTCCGGGGCGCTGGGGGAGCTGCGCGATGTGCGCGCGATCCCCGATCTCATCGCCGCCACCGATGGCGATCACGCGACCGCCGAAGAGGCGCGCCGCGCCCTCATCCAGCTGACGAAGCAGGATTTCGGCACCAAGGCGCGCAAGTGGCGCGCGTGGTGGGAGAAGAACGCCGGGCGCCATCGCATCGAGTGGATGATCGACGGGCTGGTGCATTCGGAGAACGACGTGCGCCTCAGCGCCAGCGAGGAGCTGAAGCGCATGACCGGCGAGTACTTCGGCTATCACCACGACCTGCCCAAGCGCGAGCGCGAGGAGGCGCGCCAGCGGTGGGCGCGCTGGTGGGAGGAGACGGGGAAACGTCGGTTCCAGCGCGAGGGTCGCGAGGAGCACGACCGCCCGACGGCGATGCTGCCGATCCACCCGCCGCAGCGGCGGGAGCCCTGATCAGGCCTCAGGCATCAGGCGTCAGGCCTCGGGTCGGAGGTCGACGAACAAGGAATTCGAACAAGAAATTCGAATGCGAATGCCGGAGGGGGCGCCGTGCGCACCTCAGCGATCGACGGGTTGCTGGCGGCGGGCGCCGCGGCGTCTCGTCGACTCCAGATCGGGCACGGGCACGGGAAAAGCGACCGCCCGGAAAGCCGCGAACGCCAGGTTCCGCAGTTTGTTCTCAGGCGGCCCCGGCGAGGCGAGTGCCGGACATGCCCAGCGCCGCCAGCGGCAGGATGCAGCGGAGCTCGGTCCCGCGCCCCCACTCGGAGGCGATCTCGACGCGCCCGCCCAGGGCGCGGCACGCCGCCCGCAGCGCGCTCGTCCCGACGCCGCGCCCGGAGATCTCGGTCACGTCGGCGCGGGTGCTGAGGCCGTCGGCGAACACCGCGGCGAGGACGTCGGCGCGGGTCTCGCTGGGCAGCCCCAGCTCCATGGCCCGCCGCCGCACGCGCTCTACGTCGACGCCGGCGCCGTCGTCGGCCACGCGCACCACCAGCGCGTCCGCGTCGACCGACGCGGAGAGGCGCAGCCGCCCGACCTCCGGCTTGCCCGCGGCGGCGCGCGCCTCCGGCGTCTCGATGCCGTGGTCGATCGCATTGCGCACGGCGTGGACGAGGCTGGCGCAGAACGGCCGCAGCTCGTCGCTCACGCGGATGCCGTTCCCGTCCACCTCGACCTCGACACGCCGGCCCATCTGCTCTGACAGCCGGCGCGCGTGCCCGCCCAGCCCGTGCAGGATCGCCGCCATGGGCTGGAGCTCCCACCGCTCGACGAGCGCGAGGATCGCGTCGTAGTCCTCGCGCCGCTTGAGCTGTGCGAGGAGCAGCGCGTAGTCGTCCGAATCGACGTCGATCCGCCCTCGCCCCTGCTCGATGTGCTCGTGGATGCGCTGCAGGCTCGCCTGGAAGCAGATGCGCAGCGAATCCACCTCCGCGGCGGGGAGCTCGCCGTCGCGCTCGAGCTGCTCCTCGAGCGCGTGGGCGCGCTCCGCCATCGCCATGAAGCCGAGCACCGCGCAGTTCCCCTTGATGGTGTGCAGCGCCCGGCGCAGGCTGACGCCGTCGCCCGGGCCCGCCGCCGCGGCGATGAGCCCGTGGATCTCCTCGATCGAGCGGCCGAACCCGCGCCGATCGCGAAGGAGGTTGGCGACCACCTTCTGCTCCTCGCGCGCGGCGCGCTCGGCGGCGATCGCCCCGATGCGCTCGGTGACGTCGCGGATCACGAACAGCACGGCGTCGAGGCGGCCGCCCGCGTCGACGGCGCGCAGCTCCAGCTCGAGCACGCGCTCGCCCCGGCGGATCTGCCGCGGCAGCTGGTCGATCGCCACCTCGAACGGGATGATGGCGTCCACGATCTGCTCGAAGCCGCACTGGAACATCCCCGCCTGGTTCCCGTCGCCGGGGAACAGGATGTCCCAGATCGGCGTGCGCCCCGGATCGCCGAACCACTCGACGAACGCGCGCGACCGTTCGGCCCGCAGCGTCCCGTCGAGCGAGACGATCGCCAGCCCCTCGTTCATGCTGTCGAGGACCCGCTGCAGGTCGCTCGTCCGCTCGGCGACCTTCGTCTCGAGGTTGGCGTTGAGGGTCTCCAGGTTGTCCTTGAGCTCGGTCAGGCGGCGGTTCTTCCCCCGGAGCTCGCTGGCGCCCTGGCGCAGGCGCCGCCCCGCGACCCAGCAGCCGCACAGGCCGAGGAACGTGACGATCGCCGAGAAGGACCGCGACGTGGTGCTGGTGCTCGCCTGCGCGCGCACCGACGCGGCGACGAACTCGCCCACCGCCTGGCGCAGGAACGTCGCGTCGGCCGTGAGCACGCTCGCCGCGGCGATCGCGCGGGCGCGCGTCGCGGAGGCGGCGCCCGCCTCGGCGACGACGCGACGGCGCAGCGCGACCAGGCTCCCGTCGCGCTTCTCGTCCATGATGCGGGGCGCGACGTCCTCGAACCGTTTGGCCAGCGTGCGCACACGCGCGGCCGCCTCGGGGCGGGCGCCGGTGCGCCGGTCGAGGGACGCGATCAGACGGGCCAGGCGGGCGCGGATCTGCGGCAGCTCGTTCGCGGCGATCGAGTTGATCGCGTCGGATGACACGGCCAGGCCGATCTTGCCGCCCAGCCAGCCGAGCGCCAGCACCGCGTTGGCGAGCTCGCCGGTGTCGTCGAGCGCGCCGCGGACGTCGCCGAGCACGGCCTGGCGGACGAGGTCGATGCGCGGCGCCCCGCGATCGAGCGACTCGGCGATGCCGCGCAGCACGAGCACATACTCGAGCCGCAGCATGCCGGCGACGGCCTGCGAGTCCTCGACGAGCGCGCGCAGATCGCCGTCGATGGCGCCGAGCTCCTTCTCGAACGCCGCCTGCAGCAGGTGGCGGCGCTCCACCGCGCCGAGGAGGTCCGCGTCGGCCGCGAGGAACACCTCGACGTGGCGCGCGATCTCGCCCGCCCGCGCGGCGACGTCGGGAGAGACGTCGGCGAGCGTCGCCGCGATGTCGCGCGCCGCCTGGCGGAGGGGCTGCTCCACGGCGGCGCGATCGCGGAGCGGCGCGAGCTGAGCCAGATCGACGGTGGTCGACACCTGCGCCTGGCGGCGGAACGCCTCGCCGATCGACGTCTCCACCCGCGCGATCCCCTGCTCCGCCGGCACGGCCTGCTCGACGAGATGGCGCTGAGCGCGGCCGAGGCTCTGCTGCACCCAGAACAGCGTGGCGACGAGCGTCACGAACAGCATGGCGCCGACGGCGCCGAGAAAATGAAGCCTGTCCTCGAGCTCGCCCCCGCCGCGCAGGGCCTGGCCCATGCGCCCGAGGGTCCGCCGCATCCGGGCGACCATGCGCGTCATCGACCGCCCTCCAGGTAACGGCGCGCGTCGGCCCAGCCGGCGAGCGTGCGGAACCCGTCGCGGCCGATGATCGTCGGCCATACGCGGTTGCTCAGCTGGTGGCGCGCCTTGGTGATCTCCAGATCCGGGCCGAGGCCGAGGTCGAGCGGCCCGGCCGTCTCCAGCGCGTCGATGAACCGCTCCGCGTCGGCGCCGGGACCGGCCCGTCGCAGGCCCTCGATGAAGGCGCGCGCGGCGAGATAGCCCTCGAGCGAGACGAAGCCGACCTGCGTCGGATCCATCGACTCGCGGTACTCGCGCACCGCCGGGAAATCCGAATCGACGGGCGGCACGACCTGGGTGACGATGACGCCCTCGGCGTCGGCGCCGAGCTCCTTCTTCAGCGAGTCGCCGATGACGAAGCTCACGTTGACGAACAGCGCGCGGAGGCCGTGCCGCCGCGCCAACCGGATGAACTTGGCGCACGGCTTGTACGCGCCGATCATGATGATCGCGCGGGGATGGACGGCGGGGTCGAGGAGCTTTGCGTCCGCGCCCTCGACGTCGACGGTGTTGCGGGGGTAGCGGGCGTGGGGCAGCCGCTCGGCGTCGGCGTAGCCCATCGCCTTGAGCGCGGCGATGCCGCCTGCGTACCCCGCATCCCCGTAGGCGTCGTTCTGGGTCATGAACGCGATGTCCTCGGGGCGGATGCCCAGGTCCTTCGTCAGGCCGCGGACCATCTCCCCCGTCTCCTGGGCGTAGCTGGCGCGGAAGTTGATGACGTAGCGGTCGGGCGGGGTCTTGCGCAAGAGGCCCGCGCCGGTGAACGCGCCGAAGAAGGGCACCTTGTGCTCGACGGCGATGGGCACCGCGACGGCCGCCGTCGGCGTGCCGGGATTGCCGAGGATGGCGAAGACCCTCTCCACCTCGATGAGCTTGCGCACGTTCGCCCCCGCGCGCGCCGGCTCGTAGCCGTCGTCGAGGGCGACGAGACGGAGCATGTGCCCCGCCACGCCGCCCGCGGCGTTGACGCGCGCGAAGTAGGCCTCGATCCCGGCCTTCATGCCCTGGCCCAGCGCCTGGGCGGGCCCGGTGAGCGCGCCGGACATGCCGATCTTGAGCTCGTCGGCGCGCGCCGCGCCGGCGGCGACAAGGAGCACGCCGGCGGCGATCAGGCCGCGCGCGCGGCGGGAATGCATTCGAATGGCGAGAATGGTCGGGGGCACGATCGGTGGTTCGGCCGGCGCGGCGGGGACTTTAGAACAGAGTGATGTCGCCGGCGCCCGCGCGGGTGATCGGCTTGTCGCCGCCGAGCTCGACGTGGGCGACGGGCGCGACGCGCGCATCGGCGCCGCCGCCGGCGAGTCCGCCGACCTCGACCTGCAGGTCGTGGAGGCGCTGGTCGATGCGCATGAGCCCCTGCGCGACCACGTCCTGGAACTGCAGGCTGGACAGGGCCGACTGGGACGCGCGGACGATCTCGGCCATCCCGGCCTCGCTGGCGGCCATCGCCCGATCGGCATGGGCCTGAAACGCGGCGGCCTCGTCGCGGACCTGGGCCAGCGAGCCGCGGAACGCCTCGGCGAACGTCTCGGTGCTCCGCCGCGCGTCGTGCGCGCTCTGGAAAACGGCGCCCAGCGTCACGGACAGGCTGTCGGCGAGCTCCTGCATCATGGAGTTGGTCCTGGCGATGACCTCGCTGAGGCTGCGGATCTCGTCGGCCACGACGGTGAACGCGCGGTCCTGCGCCGATCCCCGCCCGGCCTCGATGCGCGCGTTGAGCGCGAGCATCCGGGCCGCCTGGAGCATCCCCTCGATCTGCTGCGACGCCTTGATCAAGCTGGCAGTGCTGGCCTGGGCGCGCTGGGCCGCGCCCTCTTGCGCTTTGGCGTCGACGACGAGCTTCGCCACGTGCTCCTCGACGCGAGAGCCCATGCGCGACAGCGACCGGGCGAGACCCTCCTGGGCCTGCCCGCCGGCGAACTTCTCCACCATGCGCGCCGTCTCGTCGCGGTTGCGCGAGGCGCACCGCACCACCGCGTCGACCCCGCGCGCCGCGCTGATGACCTCCTGCTCGGTGAGGACGTTGGCGTCGGCGATGCGACCGAGGATGTCCGACCGCGCCTCGGCGATCGCCCCGACGACGGCGGCGCCGTCGACCCCCCGTGGCGCGGGCGGCGCCGGCGCCTCCACGACGACCGCGAGGGGCGGTACCGAGGCCGCGGGCGGCGGCGCGAACCGGCGTTTGAGCCAGGTAAGCATTATGCGGCGATCAGCTTCTTGACCGCGGCCACGAGCAGGTCGGCCTTGAACGGCTTGACGATCCACGCCTTGGCGCCCGCGTTCTTGGCGCGCTGCATCAGCGCGGGCTGGCCCTCGGTGGTGAGCATGAGGACGGGGAGGCCGGGGTGGCGGCCGTCGGCCTTGATCTTCTCGATCATCTCGAGGCCGTTCATGCGCGGCATGTTGACGTCGCTGACGACGAGCCGGATCCCGGGGACGGACGCGAGCTTGGCGATCGCGTCGACCCCGTCGGCCGCCTCGGTCACCTCGAATCCCGCGTGCTGCAGCGCCATGCCGACCTGCTGCCGGACGCTGGCGGAGTCGTCGACGACCAAGACCTTGTGCATGGAAGGGGCTCCTTAGCCGCGATTCGGCCGCCGCCGCGGGAACTTTAGCCCGTCAAAACGTGTAGTTGATCTTGAGCAGGAACGCGGTCGCGATCTCGAGCGCGAGGAAGACGGGCACCACGCGGTCGCCCCCCTCGTCCTCCCAGCGGGCGAGCGTCGGCGCCGCGCCCGCGCACACGAAGGGCACGAACAGGAGCCACAGTCGCTGCGACTCCGCCCGCGCGTCGCCGAGCGCGTTGGTCACCGTGAGGAGGAGGAGCGTCGCCAGCACGACGAACGCGGTCTGGCTCCAGTCGGCGCGCACCGCGCGCACGAAGAACGCCAGTGTGGTCGGCACGCCCACCCACAAGAAAAACTGGATCGGGTTGCCGACGATCCACGGCTCCAGGTTGCTCCACCACTGGGCGTGGAACAACGCGGCGTCGCGGAAGCGCGCCACGAGGTCGTAGTGGAGCGCGAGGACGAGGGGCGCGTGGACCGCGACCAGGCCGGCCGCGAAGACCGCCCCGTGCCCGACCCCGCGCAGCGCGCGCCGGCGCAGGCTGTCCCCGGCCCGCGCCGCGATCAGCGAGTCGCACAACGGCAGGAGCCCGGCGAGCGCCACCACCGGCAGGAGCGAGAAGCTGACGAAGATCCCCGCCGACAGCACCGCCCCGCCGGCGAACGTGGCCCAGGGCCGGCGTTCCCGCGTCCCCCACAGCGCCAGCGCGGCCGACGTCACGGCGCACAGGGGATACACCGCGGCGTCGAGGTGGTTCGTGACCAGGAGCACCGACGGCGTCACCGCGTAGAGCAGCGTCGACAGATCCGCCTCATGCGAGCCGGCGAGGAGCCGCACCAGTCCCCACAGCGGGAAGATCGTCGCGAACGTGAGCACGGGGAAGAGGGTCAACGCCACGCCGGCGATGCGCTCGTCGCGGCCGATCTGCGGCGCCGACGGCGCCCACAGCCGCCCCAGCCCCACGCCGAGCTGCGAATCGCCGAGCCACGTGATCCCGCGGTAGAACGCGAGACACCCGGGCGGCTTGGACCGCGGGAACGTCCACTTCCGTTCGGCGGCGAGCTCCTCGTAGCGGCCGACGAGCCCCTCGAGCTGCTGGTCGCGCGCGATGCGCAGGAACTCGGCGTGGCCCGACCGCCACAGCGTGTCGCGCAGCGGCTCGATGCCGCGTCCCTCGGCGAGGACGAGCGCATGGCACAGCGCGATCCCGGCCGCGAACGTGACGAGCAGGCGCTGCCACGTCGGCGCCGCGCCGCGCACGAAGCGATAGGCGAGCGGCGCCAGCGCGCCGACCAGGATGAGCGCGAGCGCGGGAAGCATCGTCCGATCGGCTCCGCGCCCGAACGCCCAGCTGAGCGGCAGGACGCCCTTCCTCGGGATGATCCAGACCAGCGCGACGGCGGTGGCCGCGACCACCAGGGCGAACGGGATCCGCGCGCGCCGGAGCATCAGGCGACGGCGCGATCCACCGCCGCGCGCACGCGGTCGTAGTCGGCGGGAAGCTCGATGGGCCGGTTGGCGAAGGTCCCGCCGGAGTCGTGATAGCGCACCTTGAAATCTACGAACTTGAGGCCGTTCGCCGTGCTGACCACCACCACGCGATGCCCCGGCGCGACCACCCCCTTCGCGCAGAGCTTCTCCAACGCCGCCAGCGCGACGCCCGTGTGCGGGCAGGTGAACATGCCGGTGCGATCGGCGCGCGCCGCGGCGTGGGCGAGCTCCTGCTCCGACGCCTGCTCCACCACGCCCTCGAACGCCTGCAGCGTCCGCACCGCCCGCTTGATCGATACCGGGTTGCCGATCTGGATCGCCGAGGCCTGGGTGGGGCGCGCGACCACCGGCGCGAACGAGCGGAAGCCGTCGCGGAACGCCAGGTAGAGCGGGTTGGCCGCCTCCGCCTGCGCCACGCAGATGCGCGGGAAGCGCGTGATGAGCCCCAGCTCGCGCATCAGCGTGAACCCCGCGCCGAGCGCGCTCACGTTGCCCAGGTTTCCGCCGGGGATGATCACCCAGTCGGGCACCTGCCAGTCGAACTGCTGCACCATCTCGACGGCGACGGTCTTCTGCCCCTCGAGCCGGAGCGGGTTCATGCTGTTGGCGAGGTACACGCCCGCCTCCTCGGCGAGACGCGTGACGATCGCCATGCACCCGTCGAAGTCGGTGTCGAGCGCGAGCACGATGGCGCCGTTCGCCAGGGGCTGGACGAGCTGCGCGGTGGAGATCTTGCCGCGCGGCAGGAGCACGAGCGCGCGCAGCCCGGCCGCCGCGGCGTAGGCCGCGAGCGACGCCGACGTGTCCCCCGTCGACGCGCACGCGACGGCGCGGATGGGCGCGCCGTCGGCGATGAGCTGCTTGACCGACGACACCAGCACCGTCATCCCCAGATCCTTGAACGACCCCGTGTGGGAGTTGCCGCACAGCTTCACCCACACGTCGTCGAGGCCGAGCGTGCGACCGTAGCGCTCCGCCCAGTAGAGGTTCGTGCCGCCCTCGTACATGGAGACGATGTTCTCGACGCGGATGTGGGGGGCGACCCACTCCTTCTTCCCCCACACGCCGGAGCCGTACGGCCATTCGGTGCGCAGGTAGCGGTCGTCGAAGAGCTTCATCCAGCCGGCGGGGCTGCGGTCGCGGAGCGCCGCCGCGTCGTGCACGACCTCGAGGAGGTCGCCGCAGCGCGGGCAGCGGTAGATCACCTGATCGAGCGGCAGGTCGTCGGGGCAGCCGGCGATGCAGCGGAACGCGGCCTTGTACACGCACCGGAGTCTACGCCGAAGCCGGCGGCAGTGTGGGCGCGAACCGCCACGGCAAAAGCAGGCGCCGTGCCAGCGCACATGGGCCCGTCGTCATCGAATGCAAGGGGCCGGGGGTGCGCAGATCCGGCGCAAGTTGTGCGAGGATCGCGGACGGCATGCGCCCGCTCCTGCTCCTGGCCCTCCTCGTGCCGGCCTGCGCCGCGATGACCGTGCGCTCCCAGACGCGGCGCGCGCTCGAGACGTACACGGACGGCCACGGGCAGTACGTCGCGGTGTCGTTCCAGAGTCGGCAGCTCTTCTTCGGGCGCGAGGGTACGTTCTGGTCGCTGCGCACCTACCCCGCCGTCGGCGGGCGGATCGGCTTCCACGATCCGCGCCTGGTCCTCCCCGGCGTCCTCGCCAAGGTGCCCCAGGGGCTCTCGGTCACCTGCCTCGACAAGGCGGCGCTCCTCGAGGCGGTGACCGAGGACGAGGCGAACGCGATCATGGACGAGGCCACGTTCGAGCAGCAGCAACCGACGTCGACGCCGGTCGCGCTCGGCGTGGACAAGGACGGCAGTTACGCGTACGTCGACGTCGAGGGAAACGAGCGCCGCCTGTTCATGGGCTCACCCGGCAAGGTCCGGCGGATCGAGGTCAAGTCCGCGGAGGGAACGGCGGCGAAGTTCCGCCTGGCCACCGCCGCCGGGACGATCGAGGTGGCCGTCGGCGCTCGCACCGACATCGCCTGGAACGGCACGCCGCTCACGGCGCTCGATCCCGTCGCCCATTGGAAGCTGGTGTTCGAGGAGCTGCGCGTCTACCCCGTGCGATCGCCGACGCCGTGCGACCTCGTCATGTAGGCCAGCGGAGCCGCCCGCGCATGTGGTTGATGTCGAACGGCGTGGTGCCGCAGCAGCCGCCCACCGCGTTCGCCCCGACGGCGAACAGCGCGGCCGCGCCCGTCGCCATGTCCTCGGAGCGGATGCGCGCGCCCCCGTTCGGCGTGGCGGTGGGCTTGGCGAAGATGGGCAGCGCCGTCCGGGCACGCAGCTGGCGCACGAGGTCGAGGAGGTCGGCCGGGCCGAGCGAGCAGTTGACGCCCACGCCGTCGGCGCCCTCCTCGAGGAACGCGGCGAGCATCGCTTCCGGCGTCATGCCGAGCGGCGTGGCGTAGCCGCTCGTGGTGGTGCGGCACGTCATCGACGCCACCACCGCCAGGCCGGGCGCGCCGAGGCGGGCGCCGCGCAGCGCCGCCCGCGCCTCCTTGGGGTGGTACATCGTCTCGATGTGGAGGAAATCCACGCCGCCCTCGGCAAGCGCCATCGCCTGCTCGGCGTAGGCGTCCTCGAGCTCGGCGAGATCGGCGCGGCCCTCCGGCGGTGGGACGGCGCCGGTCGGACCCATGTCGCCGATGACGAACCGCCCCGGCGGGCGCACCTCGCGCGCGAGCAGGGCGCCGCGCAGGTTGTACGTGCGCACCTCGCGCTCGCGCCGGAACGCGCGCAGGCGCACGCGCGTCGCCCCGAACGTGTTGGTCTGCACCGCGTCGGCGCCCGCGGCGTAGTACGCCACGTGCACCTCGCGCACGTCGGCGGGGCGGTCCACGTTCCAGGCCTCGGCGCAATCCACGCCGGGGCGCAGGCCGCGCCCGATGAGCTCCGTCCCCATCCCGCCGTCGAGCAGCATCTGGGTCGGGAGCGAGAGGCGGGCGAGTCGCGACATCCGCAAAAATACTAAGGAATCGCGCCGGGACGCGCAAGTTACAGATCGCAGGGCGGACTCGGCCGTTCATGGTTGAGCAGGAGGTCCTGGATGGGAACCACAATCCGCTTTCGCGAGCACGAGGAGTTTCACCGCGCGGCGCTGCACATGGCCGTCGCCGGGGGTCTGTCGGGGCTGGCGGTCCACGTCGCCGGCCTGTTGTTTCCGGGGTTCGGCCCGTCGTGGGCGATGGCGGGGATGGTGGGCGCGACCGCCTACGCCGCGCAGAGCCCGTCGTGGCGCACGCGCGTGGCGGAGATCGGGCTCACCGTCGCGGTGTCGATGGCGACCGCGGTCGGGCTGCTTCTCGTCGGGGCGCGCGCCGAGCTCGGGCTCGCCGTGACCGCGGCGGGGTTCGGGATCCTGGCGGCGCGGGGCGGGCGGCGCGCGGCGGCGACGATGGCGACCGCGGCGGGCGCGCTGCTCCTCGCGCGCTACGTCCATGCGACGTTCTGGAGCGCGGGCGCGGCGGCGGGGATCGCGCCGTGGGCGCTGGCGGGGATCGCCGGCGTCGCGTTCGGTTTCGTGGGCGTGCTGGGGCTGCTTCCGCGCCACGTCGAGATCGGCGCCAGCCGCGTCGAGGCGGCCTACGAGTCGTGCCGCGGCAAGCTCGGCGGCGAGGTGCGCGAGCTGGCCGACCGCGCCTTCGGCGTGTGGGAGAACGTGGACAAGACGCTGGAGCCCGAGGCGCCGGCGCGCCGCGCCATCGAGGATTCGGTGGTGCGCCTCTACGAGGTCGCTCTGAAGTGGGCGTCGGTAGAGAGCGACGGCGCGCGCACGCCGGCGGACGCGCTGGTGGAGCGCATGGACGCGATCGAGGCCAAGATCGCCCACACCGACGACGCGGTGGCTAGGAAGCAGTACGGCGAGGCCCACGCGGCGCTCGCCGAGCAGCTGCGCTACCTGCGCGAGATCGCGACGGCGCGCGAGCGCGTCATCGCGCGCATGCACCACTACCTGGCGGCGATGGAGCGCCTCCGCTTCGCGGTGCTGAACAACCGCTCCGCGGACGCCTCGCGCGTGTCGACCGAGGTGCAGCCGATCCTCGACGACCTGCGCGATCTGGGCAGCGAGATCGACTGCTCCAGCGAGGCCAGCTACGAGGTCGAGAAAGACGACGGCGCGCCCGCGCGGCCGCCGGCCCAGGCATAATAGGAGAATGCGACGGGTCTTGTTGGCTTGTGTGCTCCTTCTCCCCACCCTCGCCCGTGCGGACGAGGCCGACACCCACTACCGCGCCGGCATGGCGCTCAAAGAGCAGGGCAAGGTCGATGAGGCGGTGAAAGAGCTCGAGGCCGCGGTGGCCGCGCGTCCCGCCTTCGGCATGGCGTGGAACACCCTCGGAATCCTCTACAAGAAGAAGGACGAGATCGCGAAGGCAGTGAGGGCGTTCACCGAGGCCGCGAAGATCCTGCCCCGCGAGCCGGCGGTCCACGCGAACCTGGGGATGGCGCTCTACCGCGCGGGGCGCGAGGTAGAGGCGATGGCCGCGCTCGAGGAGGCGGCCCGGCTCGATCCCAAGGACCCGGACACGCAGGCCAATCTGGGCACGATCAAGTCCAAGCGGGGCGACGTCACCTCCGCGATCGCCAATCTCGAGACTGCCGTGAAGCTCCGTCCGGCCGACGCGCAGTTTCACGCCAACCTGGGCGCGGCCTACTCGCGCGCGCGGCGCTGGGAGGACGCCGAGAAGGAGTACCGCGCCGCGGTCAAGCTCGCGCCGCTGCGCGGAGACTTCCATTTCAGCGTGGGGACGATCCTCCGTCGCAAGGAGCTGGTCGAGGACGCGATCCTCGAGTACCGCGAGGCGGTGCGGCTCGACGACAAGCTCGCAGATGCCTGGTACGACCTGGGGCTCATGTATCGCGCCAACAAGCAGAACGACCTCGCGGTCGAGGCGTTCCGGCGCTACCTCGCCCTCACCCGCGGCAAGGACGCTGCGGCGGACAAGAAGGTCGAGGAGGACATCCAGGCGCTCGGCGGCAAGACCGATCTGACGCCCTCCCCTACGCCAAAACCCAAAAAGAAATAAGGGCGTTGCAAGATTGTAACGCGTTGTGTCAAAATAGTTCTTGACGCACTGCGCCAGAGCGCTACATTGGCGCCCATGGACAACAACACCGACAAGAAGACCGACTCTTCGGATTTCGAGCGCGAGGGGCTTCTCGCGCTGGCCGGCGGCCTCGTGGAGCGCGCGCTCAGCGCGTCGTTCGGAGCCGCGAATGATGTGTACGCCGAGGTGCGGACGCTGCTCAGCGCCACGTTCGACTACGGCGAGACCGTGTCGAAGAGCGTGCTGCGCCTGGGGCGCAAGCTCGGCGAGCGCGCCGTGGACTTCGGCGCCGACGCGGCGCTGCGCGGCGAGCGCGCGACCCGCGGCCTGGTCGCCGCGGTGCGCACCGGCGGCAGCGACGCGATCGATGCGGCCGCGCAGGCGCTGACCGCGACCGCGCCCGCCAAGTCGCCCGTCCCGCAGCGCGCCAAGGCGTAAAAAGGCATCAGGCCTCAGGCCTCAGGCTTCAGGTCCGGATCCTGAGGCCTGATCCTGAGGCCTAACCTGAGGCCTGATGCCTGAGGCCTGATGCCTTGTTTTGCCTTGCCCGGGCCGTTCCGAGCATCGATCCTTAGCTCATCGTGTTGCTGCGCATCTCCTGGGTTCACCCCGACGTCGCCGAGCGCGTGCGACAGGAGCTCATCGGCACCCGCGGCTCGTGGGAGGACGTGTTCGCCGGCGACGAGATCCTGGCCGGCGAGCCGCCGCCCGGGCTCGAGCCCGCCGAGTGGCCGGCGCTCGCCGCGCACGTGGGGCGGATCGAGCGCGTGAAAGAGGCCGTCGCGCGCGCGGGCGCGCAGGCGGCCGGGGAGAGGTTCGCCGCGTCGCCGCACGCGGTGGAGCGGGCCGCGCTGGTCGCGGAGGCCACGCCGGCCGATCCCGGCGAAGAGTGGGACGCGGTCGTCGGGATCCTGGGCCGTCCCATCGACGAGCGGCTGGCGTACGGGCACTTCCTGTCGCGCCTGATCGAGCTCGGCGTGGCGCGCGACCGGGCCGCGACGGTCGCCGCGTTCGAGGCGTTCGTGCGCGCCGCCGCCGCGACGGAGGCGACCGATCCGTCGTGGAACGAGCGGATGCGCGCGGCGCGCGACGGCCTCGCGGCGCTCTACGTGGCCGTCGGCAAGCTGGACTCGGCCGAGGACCTGTACGCGGCGCGCTTCGGCGAGGAGCCGGCCGACACGGCCATCGCGATCGGCGCGGCGCGCGCGTTCCTCAAGGCGGGCGAGACCGCGCGCGCCATGGCGTGGCTCGAGCGCGCCGTGCGGCGCGCCGACCGCCTCGGACGGGCGTGGCTGGCCGCGCGGCTGGCGCTGAAGCTGAAGATCCTGAGCGAGCGGCTGCAGAAGAATTAGACCGACGCGCGCCGCCCGACCGCGGCAAGGAGCGCGCGCGCTCGCGCCTCGACCTCGTCCCACGCGCGGGCGGCGAGGAGCTCGCGCGGGAACAGGAAGGCGCCGGACCCGACGGCGAGGCAGCCGGCCTCGAGCCACGCCGCGGCGTTGTCGGCATCGACGCCCTGCGTCGGCACGATGCGGAGAAACGGCAGCGGGCCGAGAATGGCGCGCACCCAGGCGGGGCCGCCCGCGGGCGCGGGGAACAGCTTCACGACCTCGGCGCCCGCCGCGTGCGCCCGGAACATCTCCGTCGGCGTCGCCGTGCCCGGCACGAGCGGAATCCCGGCGCGCGCGGCGGCGGTCGCGACCGCCTCGTCCACGACCGGGGAGACGAGGAACCGCGCGCCGCGCCGGACGGCCGCGTCGACATCGTCGGGGAGAAGGACCGTTCCCGCGCCGACGGTCAGCCCGTCCCGGCGCGCGAACGTCTCGACGAGCTCGAGCGCGCCGGGCGTGTCGAGCGTGAACTCGAGGACGCGAAAGCCGCCGCGGACCGCGGCGTCCATCGCGTCCGCGGCGGTCCGCGCGTCGCGCGCGCGGATGATGGCCAGTACGCGCTCGGCGGCGAGGAGGTCGGCGAAGCTCATGCGGAGATTGTAGCCTCACTGCGTCGGAGCGGGCGTCGGCGCGGGCTCGGGCGGCGGCGGGTTCGGCGGGCTCGGCGCGGGTTGCGCTTCCGTCGCCTCGGGGCGGATCTCGCGCGGAGGCTGCTCCGGCGTCGGCGTCGGCGGCTGCGCCGCCTCGACCGTGGGAGACGGAGGCTCGACCGGGACCACCGTCGGCACCGCGCCCGCCGGCGCGTCCATCTCCGCCCTCCACGGCTCGCCCTCCTGCCCGCGCGCGGCCACGGCCGGCGTCGGCATCGGCGCGGTCGCCGCCCCGGGCACCGTCGGGGGGACCGGCGCGCCCGGGCGCACCGTCGGCGGCGGGATCGCCGCCGTGGTGGGGGGCGGCGGCGCCGGCGCGACCACGCTGCCGCACTCCTTCATCGGCGGCGGCGGCACCTTGGCCGGCAGCCAACGCAGGAGCGAGATCGAGGTCCGCGCCTGGTAGCTCGCCGCCCCGTCGGGCAGCTTCGCGCCGGCGAAGAACAGGTTGTCGAAGTCGAGGTTCCGCGGCGATTCCTTGCGGAACGCATCGCTGAGCTGGACGCGCGTGTAGAGCTGCGTCTGGCTCTGGGCGAACGGATCGGCAAGCTTGAGCCCGCCCTCGACGCGCAGCTCGCCGTGCGGCGACTTGGTGTGGAACGTCTCGATGCAGGCGATCCCCTTGGTGATGACGACCTTCCCCTCGACCTGCCCGAGCTTGATGCGCGGGAGGGTGAAGCCCCCGCCGGTGAATGCGTTCGTCTGCCCGGGCACGACCGGACGCACCTTGGTCACGCCGTCGCCGATCGTGCAGTCGGCGCACGACACCTCGATGCGCCCGTCGGCGGCCGCCCACTTCCCCTGCGGCAGGCGGATCGAAAAGTTGGCCTCGAGCCCGCCTTTGATCGGCGCGCCGCCCGTGATCACCGCCACGCCGGGGACGCTGTCGAGCGGCAGGTCCCTGGTATGGAGGTCGACGAAGATCTCGTCCTCGGACTTCTCGACCCTGCCAGTCACCTCGCCGTCGCCGAGCACCGCGTCCACGCCGATCGAGAACTTCTTGCCGATGAGCGCCAGGATCCCGATGTTCACGTCGACGTGGTCGATGAGCAGCGTCACCGGCTTCACCCCGTCGCCGACGGGGCGCGTGGTCAGCGTCATCCCCTTGATGCGGAGGCGCCCCGGCAAAAGGCCCGGCGACACGCTCTCGATCGACACGTCGTACTCCGACGACAGCGCCGCGGCCAGGCGCTCCTTCACCCGCTCGTAGGGGAAGAAGAAATGCGCCGTCATGATGAACACGAACAGCGACAGCGCGGGGTAGCCGAGCCACCGCACCAGGCGGCGTTGCGTGAGCGTCATGGCCTGGCCCCCGCGTCGGCGCCGGCCCCGCCCGCCGCCTTGGCCTTGTCGCGCTCCGCCTTGGTGCGCGCCCACGTCGCCACCGTGATCTCCACGCGATCCATCTTCTCCTTCGCCATGAGCGCGCGCTTGGCGAAGATCCGCTGCGACACCACCGTCTGCGACTGGGTCTCGACCCGCTTGAGGAAGTTGGCGAGCTGGTCGAGCGTGATGTCGTTCAGCGTGATGTTCAGGGCGACCTCGTGGTACTTGCCCTTGGTCACGATCGGCTTGTCGCTCTGCGCCTTGATGGTCACGCCGACCTCGCCGCCGATGCGCTCGACGTAGGTGGCGAGCGGCGTCGGCTCGTCGCCGATGGCGACCTCCGGCCCGCGCGTGCGCGCCTCCATGATCTCGTCCTTCCGCTGCGACAGCGTCTGCAGCGCGGCGCGCATCTCGTCGTTGCCGTCGGAAAGGCCGTTCAGGCCGTCGGAGACCATGAGCCCGGCGTAGCCGAGCCCGGTCACGATCGCGGCGAGCGCCAGCAGCATCACCAGGCGCTGCTCCCGCACCTCCAGCCGCTCCCACCAGTTGCGGATTCGCTCGAACATCACATGCACTTCCCGCTGGAGATCGTGAGCTGGAACTGCTTCCCGTCGGCGACGGTGTCCACCCGGCCGGCGGTGATGTCGCCGAAGCAGTCGATGTCCTTGAGCTTCTTCTCGACGGTCTCGATCGTCGCCGCCGAATCGGCGACCGCCTTGATGAACACCTTCTTGGGCTCGATCTCGAGCTCGAGCACGTCGAGCCGCCCCTCGCTGCGCGCCGGCAGGTGCTTGGAGATCTCCACCAGCTGATCGAACGCGGTCAGCCTGGGCAGTGGCGAGGCCTCCTTGGTGGGCCCCATGCGCTGGTTGAGCTCCTCGAGCGTGAGCGACTGGCCGAACACCTCCAGCGTGTCGGCGGCGAGGCGCTTCTCCAGCGCGGCCCGCTCGCCGCGCAGGCGGTACAGCGATGCGTAGGCGCTGCCGGCGGCGCACGCCAGGAGCACGAGCGCGCACGCCGCGAGCGTCCCCGCCTTGGCGCGCAGGAACGAGAAGTCGGCGCGGTAGGCGAGCGGCCCCTGGCGCAGGTCGAACGTCGGCCGTCCCGCGGCGGCCTCGAGGGCGACGCCGCAGGCGAGCAGCCCCGCGTCGGCGGGCGCGCGCCCGATCGCCGCGCCCGACGGCGGCTCGACGGGCAGCTCGAGCTTCTCCGCCAGGTACGGGGCGAGGCCGCGCAGGCGCGCCGCGCCGCCGGCGAGGACGACGCGCGCGACCCCGATCCCCGTCTGGGTGCGGCACGCGGACAGCGTCTGGCGCAGGCCGTTCACCAGGACGGAAAGCTCGTTGTCGATGACGCGCGACACGTTCGCCCACTCGGGCGAGGCGGCCGGCTGCGCCGCCGAGGCGATGAACCCGTCCTCGTGCTTGGCGCGCTCGGCCTCCTCGTCGGTGAGCTGCCACGCGCGCGCGATCGCCTGGGTCACGTGGCGGCCGCCGCGCGACAGGGTGCGCGCGAAGACGCACCGTCCCTGGTAGAGCACGCACGCGTTCGTGCGGGTGTGGCCGTGATCCACGAGCATGACGGCCTCGGCGGCGGGGACGCCTAGGCGCGCCGCCGCCTTGGCGTAGGCGGTCGGCGCCGCGACCACGCCGTGGGGCTCGAAGCCGTCCGCGGACAGGAGCTTCAGGTGCTCGGCCACGCGATCGCGCGTGGCGGCGACGGCCAGGACGCGCATGCCCGCGGCGGCCTTGTCGGTCGCGGCGACGGCGGGGAGCTGGTCGAACGCCCACACCAGGTCCTCGACGTCGTGGGGCAGCTGCCCCTCGAGCTCGGCGCCGACCGCCTTGTCGAGCTCCGCCCGCTTGAGGTGGCTGAACGGAAACTCCAGCACGCGCAGCGACAGCGCGTCGCCGGCGAGCGCGGAGAACGGCACGTCGTGCTCCCAGCCACGCTCGCGCACCATGTCGAGCAGCAGCCGGCCGGCGCGAACCTCCAGCGGCTCGTCGCCGGCCGGGATGCGCTCCTCGCGCCAGTCCACGATCTCGGACTTGCGGAATCCGGACGACGCCGCCGCCACCTTCAGGCTGTAGCTGCCGACGTCGATGCCCAGGATGCGGTGGGCCATGATCACTCTTCCCGCCAGTAGACCCACGTGCCGCGGGCGTAGGCCGGGTCGCGGGCGTTCTGGTTCACCGTCTCGCTGTCGAACACGCCGATAATCCTTTTCTCGACGCGGCCGACCTGCGCCGCAGCCACCACGCGGTAGGTGCGCCGCGAGCCGGCGCGCGCCACGTCGGCGAGCTTCCTGGCGTCGAGCTCGACCCCTTGCACCGGCGGCAGCCCGAGGCTGCCGAGCGCGCCGAGCGGGCTCGGGTTCGGGTTCGACCCGGTGGCGGCGATCCCCAGCGCCGCGTCGGGGTCCTTGACGAACGTGGCGAACTGGTTGAGGTCGTCGAACGCGAAGCCGAGCTGGCGCGCCTGGCCCACGCGCGTCGCCAGCGCCCACAGCGCCGTCGGATTCGCCAGCACCGGGTCCTGCGGGTTCTTGGCGGCGTAGCTGATGATCGACATCGTCATCATCGGGCTCTGCACCGCCGACACGTTGACCTTGCAGCCGCCGTAGACGGTGAGCTGCTTGCCGAACAGGTCCCAGCGCCGGTCGTCCATGCCACGCACCAGCCGCAGCTCGTCGACGCTGTCGATGTAGTTGTTCTTGGCGCGGTAGGGCTCGAGCAGGCTCTCGTAGCCGTACTGCTCGCCCTGCCCGCCGCCGAACTGGGCGTCGTCGCGGTCGATGTAGTCGATGATCGCCGACACGAACGTCTTGCGGTCGGTGAACTGGCCGTCGCCGTCGCGCTCCTCGAACAGGCGGTCGAACGCGGGCGACGACACCATCGCGGCGAGGCCGGCCCCCAGCGCGTTGACGGTGGCCGGGTTGCCGTTGGCGCAGTTCGCGTTCATGAGCCCGTCGTCGGAGGTGAACTTCTCGACGCGGCAGGTCCCGAACGGCAGGCCCAGACCCTTCATCGCCGCGGCGTCCACGCCCGCCAGCCCCGCCATGGCGGCGATCTCCTCCTTGTTGCCGCAGAACGGCGACTCCAGCATGGTCATGAAATCGCCGATCTGCACGTCGGGGAGGCCGAGCTGCGCCAGCTGGCGGCGGTTCTTGTCGAGGATGTCCTTCTGCACCTTGATCACGAGGCGGCCGAGGTTCATCACCGAGCGGGCGACGAAGTGGGCGCGCATGTCGTCGCGCGCGTTCGCCGCGGCGGCGTAGTCCACGCCCGTCGAGTAGGCAAACTCGAGGACGACCACGCCGAGGAGCGTGAGCGCACCGACGACGGCGATGAGCGCGAAGCCGCGCTGGCCCTCAGTTCGCATAGAAGTTCAACGCCTCCTGCAGATAAACCCTCGCCTGGGCGGTGAGGGTGATCTCCTTGCCGTTCTCGTCGACGAACGTCAGCGCGACCTTGACCCGGTCGGGCACGCGCCCCGCCGACCCCTCGACCCCCTGCGTGGTCCAGGCGTCCTTCCACTCGTTCGCGCGGACGTCGAAGTAGGTGAACTTGAGCTTCTTCACGCCGGTGAACAGGATCTCGGCCTCCGCCGGCGCCGTGTCCCAGCGCTCGCCCTGGTTCGCCATGCGCTTCGACTCGCGCCGGACGACGTTCTCCTGGCCGCGGGCGTCGCGGTCGGGCGCGCCGTAGTACGCGATCACCGTCTGGTCGGACTCGTTGGCGTCCTTGTAGAGCGGCGTGTGGGCGAATGCGGAGAAGCGCACGCTCTGCACCTCGCCGGACGACTCGCCGACGAAGAACGTGCGCGTCTCGACCTGCGTCCGATCCTCGTTCCCCGACAGGTACGCCATTTCGACGTCGTGGACGATGCGCGTCAGCGCGTTGCGCGCCTCGCGGTAGCGGTCCTGCACGGCGCCGAAGACCTTCTTGGCGCGCACCGTCTGCGAGATCGATCCCCACGCGAAGAGCATCATGACTGCCAGGACCGCGATGGCGACCATGAGCTCGACGAGCGTGAATCCCGCGTTTCGCCGGGTCATTATTGTACCGCCGTCTCGCGTCGGCTCGGGC
>DATFWE010000231.1:0-8782 GCA_035259575.1 Haliangiales bacterium | reverse complement strand
CGGCGACGGCGGAGAGGACGTAACGGTCGACGTAGTTCAGGAAGTTGATGAGCGCCAGGATGACGAGCAGCGCTGTCGGCGACCTGAACCGCAAGCGATGCATTCTCTACGCGGCGGCAGGCAAGCGCAAGGTGAAGGTCGTGCCGCGGCCGGGGCTGGAGGAGACGTCGATGCGGCCGCCGTGCTCGGCGACGATCTGCTGGGTGAGCGCCAGGCCGAGGCCGGTGCCGCCGTCCTTGGTGGAGAAGAACGGGTCGAAGATGCGCGGCAGATGGTCGGCGTGGATGCCCGGGCCGGTGTCGGCGACCGACACCTCGACGCCGCCCTCGGCGCCGAGGCGCGTGGTGACGACCAGCTCGCCGCCACCTTTGCCCATCGCGTCGGCGGCGTTGCGGAACAGATTGAGGAGCGCCTGGCGGAGCTGGGCCTCGTCGGCGGCGACGGCGGGGAGCTCCGGCGACAGGCTCGTCTTCACGTGCACGCCGCGGCTCTCCAGGTCCTCGCGCTGGAACTCGAGCACGCCCTTGACGATGTCGTTCAGGTGCTCGCGCTCGAGCCGCGGCCGGGGCAGGCGCGCGAAGCGCAGATACTCCTCGGTGATCGACGTGAGGCGGTCGACCTCGCGCTGGATCTTCTGCGACAGCGCGACCGCGTCGGGCGACGCGCCCGAGCTGCGCAGATCCTCCTCGAGGAGCTCGGCGTTGAGGCCGATCGACGACAGGGGGTTGCGCACCTCGTGGGTGATGACCGCCGCCATCTTGCCGACGGCGGCGAGGCGCTCCGAGCGGACGAGCTCCTGCTCGCGATCCTCGACGGCGGCGGCCATCGCGTTGAACTCGCGGGCGAGCTCGGCGACCTCGGTGGTCCCGGTGCCGGCGACGCGCTCGCGGTAGTTGCCCGCCGCGACGCTGCGCACGCCGGCGACGAGGCGGCGGAGGGGGCGGAGGTTGTTCACGCTCCACACCGTCACCAGCACGCCGAGGAGCGCGCCGACCACGCCGAGCCCGAGCGCGGCGAAGCTCGCCTGCCGCTCGACCTGCTCCAGCCCCACGGCGAGCTCGCTGGTGCGCCGCCGCAGCTCGTCGAACCAGTCGCTCACCTGGTGCAGGATCTTGCGCTCGCGCCGGAGGAGCGCGGCCTGCGCCGTGACGCGATCGGCGTCCACCGAGAACATCTGCGCGATAAGGCCGTCGCACTCGCGGTAGTCGGCGAGGAGCCGCTTGAGCCGATCGCGCACCGCCGCGAGCTCGTTCGGGTGGGACGAGACCTCGGGGAGCTGGCGGATCGCGTCCTCGAGGAACTTCACCCGCCACTTCTGGCTCTGCTTGATGGTGTGGGGCGGGAGCGGTGAGCCGCCCTCCAGCTGGTCCACCATCCCGTTCTGGACGGAGCGAAGCGAGGCCACGGTCAGGGCCACCTCGAGATAGGCCGCGCGGATGAACTCCAAGTCCGCGACGAGACTACGCATCTTGACGATGGTGTACCCGGAGACGCCGCCGAACAGGATGAGCAGGGCGGCGAAGCCGGCCGCGATACGTCCGCTGATTGTGCGGAGGATCATGGTCCGTTGGGGAAAAGGTTAGCAAAATCCCTCGGTCACGCGCTGACATCTTGCGTCAGCCCCCGCTTTGATATACTCGCCGACGATGCGCCGGGCCCCCTGCGCCGTGCTCGCCGTATTGCTGTGCGGCGGCGCTGCCTTTGGCAAACCGAAGGTGGCCGTGCTCGGCGTGGAGCCGGTGGACAACGGCGACGCCAAGTCCCGGCAGAAGACCGGGGCGCTGGCCAAGGCCTTGACCAAAGCCATGAGGGAGCGGATCGTCGCCGGTGGCCTCGGCTACGAGATCGCGGCGGGCTCGAACAAAGAGCTCGGCGAGCTGAAGCTCCTGTCCGACTGTCTCGACGAGGGCACGCAGTGCATGGCGGCGATCGGCAAGGATCTCAACGCCGAGCTGCTCGTCTATGGTCACGTCGAGAAGCAGAAGGACGGCTATCTCGTCACCGTCCAGTCGCTCGTCGTCCCGTCGCCCGGCAAGGCGGCGCCCTACTCCGCCAAGCGCCACTACGCTTTCGGCGCCGCGTCGGAGGAGGAGATGAAGCGCATCGCCGAGGAGGTGCTGGTGAACCAGCCCTCCACGGAGACGCTGCTGGTGGTCGAGGTGAACGCGGCGACGGGGACCGTGTTCGTGAACGGGACGCCCAAGGGCGCGATCGTCAACGGCACGTTGACGATGAAGGGCCTGCCGCCCGGGCCGGCGTCGATCGCGGTCGAGTCGCCCGGGTTCGAGCGGTACGAGCAGGCGAGCGTCGACGTGAAGCCCGGCGCGACGACGAAGATCAGCGTCGAGCTGGTGAAGGCGGTGGGCAAGCCCGCGCCGCTGACGCCGGTGCCCCCCGTCGAGCAGGTCGAGCGGCCCGGCGGGACGGCGCGCGTCCTGTTCTGGACGACGCTGGTGGCGACCGGCGCCGGCGTGGCCGCGTTCACGATCACCGGGCTCAAGGTGAAGAGCATCGAGAACGAGCAGGATCAGGCGATCAAGGAATGGGGGGACGGCTTCAAGGCGAACGGCGTGCAGTTCCCCGGCGACGCCTGCCAGGAAGCGCGCAACGACGGCTACCAGAAGCTCATCGACATCTGCGACCGCGGCAAGAACATGGCGACGGTCACCAACGTGCTCATCGGGGTGACCGCGGCGGCCGCGCTCGCGACGGCGTTCTTCGCGTGGAAGGGGTACCTGTCGCCGGGGTCGAACGTCGAGCGCGTCGCCAGACGCAACGTCCAGCCGCGCGTCGTGCTCGCGCCCGAGCTCTACCGCAGCGGCGGCGGCGTCGGCGCGGTGGTGCAGTTCTAGCAGGCTGTTGACAAACTCGCTTCGCTCGTTTGTCCAGCCTGCTAGCCTCTTCTACAGGTCGTCGCTTCGCTCCGACCCCCCGTCGGGCAGAGCCCGCCGGGGCCCCCCTCTGGCGCTCCGCCTCCGGCTCGGAGCCAGCCTAGCAGGGCGTTTTTCAACGCCCTGCTAGAGCTCCAATTCCACCCGCCACCGCCCGCCGGTGCGCACGAGCGTGAGCGCGTCGTGGCGTCCGGCCGGCCCGAGCACGTCCACCACGGCCTCGTCGCCGGCCTCGGTGCGCACGACCACGTCGGTGGGCTCGTAGGTGCGCTCGGGCGCCGCCACGTCCAGGACGTCGAGGGGCCCGTAGCGGCGCGCCCCGCCCACCTTCTCCGTCGCGGCCTGCGCCGCCGCCTCGACGCGGGCGCGCGTACGCGGCCCCAGGAGCTCCCACGCCGCCCGCCGGTCGCCCGCGCGCGCCGCGGCCACGAACGCGCGCGCCGCCCCCGCGGGCGTGCCGTCGCCGACGGCGCCGCCGCGCCCCGATACCGCCAGCGCCAGCGCCACCGCCGCGCCCACCGTCGCCGCCGCCGCGATCAGCCGCCGCTTGGTTCCTAGGACCAAAGGCCGATCCTCTCCTTCACCACGTCGAGGGTGGCGTCGGCCACGTCGGTCGCCCGCACCGCGCTCTGGCGCAACGCCGCCTCGACCTCCCCCGGGTTGGCCTCGAGCTCGGCGCGGCGCTTCCGGATCGGCGCCAGGTGCGCCAGCATGTTGTCCGCGAGCTTGCCCTTGCAGTCGAGGCAGCCGATCCCCGCGGTGGTGCACCCCTCGCGCACCCAGGCGAGGTCGGCCTCGCTCGAGAAGAACTTGTGGATCGTGTACACGTTGCAGTCGTCGGGGTTGCCCGGGTCCTTGCGCCGGACGCGCTTGGGGTCCGTCGCCGCCGTCGCGAGCTTCTTGCGGACGTCGGCTTCGGGCTCCGACAACGTGATCGTGTTGCCGAGCGACTTGGACATCTTGGCCTGTCCGTCGAGCCCCAGGATCTTCGGCGTGCTCGTGAGCAGCGGCTGCGGCTCGGGAAACGTCTCGCCGAAGCGCCCGTTGAACCGGCGCACGATCTCGCGCGCGAGCTCGAGGTGCTGCAGCTGGTCCTGTCCGACGGGGACGTACCGGGCGCGGTAGAGCACGATGTCCGCCGTCTGCAGCACCGGGTAGGTGAACAGGCCGACGTTGATGTTGTCCTCCTGCTTCTGGCTCTTGTCCTTGAACTGCGTCATGCGCGACAGCTCGCCGAACATCGCCTGCGTGGACAGGATCCACGCGAGCTCCGTGTGCGCGGACACGTGCGACTGAACGAACACGTCGCACTTGCGCGGGTCCAGGCCGCAGGCGAGGAGATCGCGCGCCATCTCGACGGTGCGCCGCGACAGCTCGGAGGGCTCGAAGCTCTGGGTCAGCGCGTGACAGTCCACGATGCAGAAAAAGCAGCGATACTTGTCCTGAAGCGCCACCCAGTTCTGCACGGCGCCGAGATAGTTCCCGAGGTGGAGCTCTCCCGAGGGCTGGATGCCGCTGAAGACTGTATCCATGAATTGCTTCTACTTGCGAGGGTTTGCGCCGTCAACTACACTTTGAATCTGCGCGCGGCCGTGCCGTCCAAGTGGGAGAAAGGGCTAAGAACCATGCGTAGCGCGAAGCTTCTGGTGTGTCTGCTCGGGGTGGCGTCGCTGGGCGCCTGCTACGTGGCGCCGTCGCGGGGGTACACCACCACGTCCGCCGAAGTATGGCAGACCGGCCAGCCCGGCCCGTACACCACCCCGACCGAGGTGTACGTGCAGACCATGCCGCCCGACCCGATCTACGAGGAGGTTCCGTCCGCGCCCGCCTACGACTACGTGTGGATCGACGGGTACTGGAACTGGAGCGGCTCCGAGTGGCTGTGGTACCGCGGGCGGTGGGAGCGGCCGCGCGTCGGCTACGCGTGGGTGCGGCCGTACTACGATTACAGCGGCGGCCGATACGTGTATACCCCTGGATACTGGACGTCGCAGCAGACGGTGCGCCCGGAGTGGCGCGTCTACGACTACCGCGACAACCAGCGGCGCCCGCCGACGTACTATCGCCCGACGCAGTACGGCGGCGCGTATCCGAACTACCCGCAGCCGGGCGGCGGCACCGTCGTCGTCCCGTCGCAGCGGCCGTACCCGGCGCCGGCGCCGAACCCGAGCGGCACCGTCGTCGTCCCGTCGCAGCGGCCGTACCCGGCGCCGGCGCCGAGCCCGAGCGGCACCGTCGTCGTCCCGTCGCAGCGCCCGTATGCGGCGCCGCAGTCGGCGCCGAGCGGCACCGTCGTCGTCCCGTCGCAGCCGCAGCCGCAGCCGCGTCCGGCCGCCCCGGTGGTCGCTCCTTCGGCCCCTCCGGCGCGCCCGGTCGAGGGCGGACGCACGCACGACAACCGCGCGACGCCGCCGCCCGCCGCGGCCAAGCCCGCTCCTGCCCCCGCGCCCGCTCCGGCGCCTTCGTCGGCGCCGAAGGTCCACGACAACCGCGACAAGGACAAGGACAAGAAGTAGCGCTACTCGGTCGATCCCGCCGACGTGAGATTGTGCCGTTTCAACAGCTCGCGCAGGTGGTAGCGCGTGAGGCCCGCCTCCTGCGCCGAGCGGGTGATGTTGCCCTCGTGGCGCTGGAGCAGCGCGCGCAGGTAGGCGGCCTCGAACGCGTCCACCACCCGCTGCTTCGCCTCCTTGAAGTCGAGCCCGGGCGTGAGCGTCGTCGGGTCGAAGCCCACCACGCCCGCTCCCGGCGGCTTGTCCGACGGTGACACCGCGGCGAGCGCCGCCTGCGCCCCGGCGTTGGCCAGCTCGCGCGCGACGATCACCGACGCGCCGCCGGCGTCGCGGCCGAACACGAGGTCGGCGCGCGTGATCACCGGGCTGGAGGCGAGCGACGCGGCCCGCTCGACGACGTTGCGCAGCTCGCGCACGTTGCCGGGGAAGCTGTGGCCGAGCAGCGCCTGCACCGCGTCGGGGGAGAGTGACAGCGACACGCCGCGGCGCGACGCCACCTCGCGCAGGAAGTGCTGCGCCAGCTCGGGGATGTCTTCGCGCCGCTCGCGGATGGGCGGCAGCTCGACGTAGATGACCGAGAGGCGGAAATACAGGTCCTCGCGGAACGTGCCCGCGTTGACCATGGCGCGCAGGTCGCGGTTGGTCGCGGCCAGCACGCGCACGTCGACCTTGATGGTGCGGTCGCCGCCGACGCGCTTGATCTCGCGCTGCTCCAGCACGCGCAGGAGCTTCGGCTGCAGCGCCAGGTCGAGCTCGCCGATCTCGTCGAGGAAGATCGTCCCGCCGGTGGCCTGCTCGAAACAGCCGCGGTGCTGGCCGATGGCGCCGGTGAACGAGCCCTTCTCGTGACCGAACAAGGTGGACTCGATGAGGTCCCTGGGGATCGCCCCGCAGTCGAGCACCACGAACGGCTTCTGCCGGCGCGGCGACGCGTTGTGGACCCCGCGGGCGATGAGCTCCTTGCCCGTCCCGGTCTCGCCGGTGATGAGCACGGTCAGCTCCGACGGGGAGACCTTCTCCAGCGTGGCGAAGATCTCGCGCATCGCCGCCGAGCCGCCGATGACGCGGTCGAACTTGTCGCGCTCGCTGAGCGCGATGTCGACGAGGTCGGCGGTCGTCTGGAAGCGGATGTCGGACTGCCCCACGCGGAACGTCATGCCGGGGCGGAGGAAGACCTCCCGGACCCTGAGGTCGCCGACGAACGTGCCGTTGCGCGAGTCGAGATCCTTGAGGTGATAGCCGTCGTCCTTGACCGCAACCTCGAAGTGCGTGCCCGACACCGCCTTGTCCTGGAGCACGAGGTCGTTGATGATGCTTCGCCCGCCGGAGACGCGCGGCTTCCCCATGTCGACCTCGCGCCCGGCGTCGGGGCCGGTGGCCACGACCAGCTTGGCCTTGCGCAGCCGCCGAACCGTGGCGCGCCCGCCGTCGAACACCGTGGTAATGGCGGGATCGCCTTCTTGCTCGCCGGCCATCGGGGCGAGCGTACCCTAAATTCGACTAATTAAGCCACTCCTGCTTCTTCGGCGGACGGCCGGACCCGCCGTCCATCACCGACAGCTTCTTCCGCAGGCGGCCGCGGCGCCAGCGCAGCACCCAGACGCTCGGGGTGATGCGGCCGCCGGCGAAGCCCCAGGCGAGCGCCATCGCCGCGAGGTAGCCCGCGCCCTGCACCCACTCGCCGTTCAGCGCCACCGAGATGACCAGGAACGCGAGGAACCCGAGCGCGAACGTCCGCCCTTTCATGGGCAGGACGCCGAAGAACTGCACCGGCTGCTGGGCGAACGCGGTGCCGAACGCGGCGATCGACCCGAACATGAACGGAGCCATGCCGGCGATCGGCGTCGCCGGCGCGAGGGCGAGCCCGACGAGCGCCGACACCGTGTTGCCGACGAGGGACGTCGCGACGGCGAACCACACGAACCGGCGCGTCCCCCACTCGCGCTCCAGCACCGGCACGAACAGCCACAGCATGAGGACGTTGAAGAAGAGCCCCAGCGCGCTGACGTGGAAGAGCGCGGTCGTGGCGAGCTTCCACAGGTGCCCGTGGAGGAGCGACCCGGGGGTCAGGACGACCCAGTCCTCGAGCCGCCCCCGCACCGCCTTTCCGGAGAACAGCCACAGGAGAAACGTGCCGACCGAGATCGCGAGGATCCACATGACCGCCGGGGTGAGCCGCGAGCCCAGGGAGAGCCCGCGTCGCGGAGGCGGGGTACGCATAGGAAGAAGATAAGCGCGGGGACCGGGCCGCGCCAGGGGCCCGGGTCCGGCCCTGGCCGTGGCCGAGGCTTCGCCACCGGCACATGACACGTGACATTGTGTCGCCGCCCATCCCCGCGGAATCGCGTGGGGGGGACGCGCCGGAACGCCGGCATCGCGCATGCACCAGGGCCCGGCATGGGCCGTGGATGGTGCCTCGCCCTGGCGGTCGCGTCCGGCGCGTCTTGCGCGACCGCCTGCACGACGGATCGACTCGGCGTCCCCGCGGCGCCGGCCGCGGACGTCGAGCTCCTCGTCGCCGCCCCGGCCGGCATCGACTGCATCGACGTCCGGTTCGAGGATGCCGCCGGGAGGGCGACGAGCCGCCAGGCCGCCATCGGCGCCGAGGGCAGGGCCCGCCTCCAGAACATCCCCGTCGGCGCGTACCAGATCACCGCGCGGGCCTACGCCGCCGGCGACTGCTCCGTCGTCCCAGCGTCGCCCCCGTGGATCACGGTCGCGCCCGTCCTCCTGGTGCTCGACGCCGCCGACGGCCCCGCGACCGTGACGCTCCAGCTCTTCCGCGCCCGGCCGACGTTCGACGTGACGACGCTCGTCGTGCCGTGGCGGGGCAGTTTCCTCGCCAACGCGATGGGCGATTATCTCGGCGACGGCTCGACCGTGGTCCTTTTCGGCGGGCCGTCGTTCCAGAACGAGCGGATCCCGTTCAAGGCGATCCGCATCGGACGGGACGGCGCGCTGTCCGACGTCACCGCCACGCTCATTGTGGGCGCGCCCGCCGCCGTCCACGCGCGCCGCGCGCTCGCGATCGACCTCAACGGCGACGGGCGCCTCGACTTCTACTCCGCGAACCACGGCTGGGATCACGACCCGTTCCCCGGCGAGACGCCCACGCTGCTCCTGTCGCGCCCCGACGGGCGGCTCGAGGACGCCAGCGCGACGCTGCCGCCGATCAACTTGTTCCAGCACACGACCGCGGCGGCCGACGTGCGCGGCAACGGGCGCATCGACATCCTCGTCGGCCAGCTCGGGATGCAGAACAATCCCGGCCTGCCCGACATCTACCGGGGACCGAACGTGGTCGGGGACTTCGTCGGGCCATTCATGCTGCGCAACGACGGCGCCGGCGGGTTCGCCTACGACAACACGTCGCTGCCC
>DATFWE010000230.1:0-5362 GCA_035259575.1 Haliangiales bacterium | reverse complement strand
CAGCGGCGGCAATCTGACTCCGGTTCAGACGTGCGCGAACGGCTGCCAGGTCATGCCGCCGGGCACGAACGACCGCTGCGCGACCGCCGGCTGCCCGTTCGGCAATGGCCTTTACTGCGGCGGCGACGGGATCGGCGGCGTCACCGGCACGCTCTACAGCTGCTCCAACGGCGCCCTGTCGGTGGCCCAGGTGTGCGCCAATGGCTGCACGTTCATGCCGCCCGGAACGAACGACGCGTGCGCGGGCGGCGGCACCTGTCCGTCCGGCGATGGCCTGTATTGCGGCGGCAATGGCGTCCCGGGCGATCCGAGCACGCTCTTCTTCTGCTCGGCGGGCAATCTGTCCGTCGCGCAGATGTGCGGCAACGGTTGCCAACGCATGCCGCCCGGCACGAACGACGCGTGCGCCGGCGGCGGCGCCTGTCCGTCCGGCGACGGCCTATATTGCGGCGGCAACGGCGTCCCCGGCGATCCGGGCACGCTCTTCAACTGCCTGGGCGGAAATCTGACGGTGGCGCAAAACTGCACGGCGGGATGCCAGCGCATGCCGCCCGGCACGAACGACCAGTGCGCGGGCGGCGGCAGCTGCCCGTTCGGCGACGGCCTGTACTGCGGCGGCAACGGCGTTCCGGGCGAGCCGGGCACGCTCTTTCTATGCTCGGGCGGCAATCTGTCGGTCGCGCAGGTGTGCGCCGCCGGGTGCGTGCCCATGCCGCCGGGCCAGAACGACCGGTGCGGGGGCGGCGGCAGCTGTCCGTTCGGCGACGGCCTGTACTGCGGCGGCAACGGCGTCGCCGGCGACCCCAGCACGCTCTTCCTTTGCTCGGGCGGCAATCTGTCGACGGTCAGGATATGCCCGGACGGGTGCGTCCCCGAGGCGCCCGGCGTCGACGACCATTGCCGGCCGCCGCCGATTTCAGGATGTCAGGACAGCGATTTCCAGTACTGCGGCACCGGCGACGCCATCCCGGGCGATCCCCACACGCTGTACCAGTGCATCGGCAACAACCTCACGCCGGTCACGACCTGCGTGAACGGCTGCCAGGTCCTGCCCCCGCCGCACAGCGATGTGTGCAGCGCGGTGGTCCCCGGGCGCATCTTGATCCAGGCCGGGCACGAGAACACCGGCATGAACTGCCGTCCAACGCTCGTCGGCGCGACCGGCGCCGCGGGCGAAGTGTCCTGGACTCCGACGATCGCACAGTGCATCGTCTCCCGGCTCAACGCTGCCGGGTTTCAGGCGACGCACGTCGACGCTAACTTCAACTGCGACTCGGCGGCGCTGCGCGTGTACGACGCGGTGGTCTCGGTCCACTATCAGGGTCACCCTCCTTGCGACCTCAGAGATCCCAAGACGTGCATTCCTCGCGGAGGCTACTTCGTCGGCACCGTGGCGCAAGATCTCGATCCGGCGTTCGTCGCCAGCCAGCGGCTGGCGGCGAACATCAGCAGGGACTACGGCGCCATCACCGGGATACGGCGCGCGTTCAATTGGGACACGAGCTCGCTGAACATCACCCACTACCATTTGAAGAACAACGACACCCTCACGAGTCCCATCTTCCACGGCTACAAGCTCTCCGGGCCGACGCCCTTTGCCATCATCGAGGCCGGAGTGGGCGACACCGGCGGCTTCGATCACGATGTCCTCTGGGCCAATCAGGCGGGCGTGTGCCTGAGCATCGCGCTCGGCATCATCGATTTCCTGAACGGGAATTGATCGATCGCCTGCGGCGCAGGAGCGCCAGCGCCACGACCCCGGCCAGCCACGCCGAGCCGGTCCCGCCCGACGCGGCGGCGCGACAGCTGCAGCCGGCGGCCTCGCCTGCGGGCCGCGCGTCCGGGCCTCCGCTCGCGTCGGCGACGCGGGCATCGGCAACCGGCGCGCGCGCGTCCGGCGGCGGCGACAGGGCATCCGGCGGCGGGGGGGCATCCGGCGGGGGCGCGTCCGGCGGGCCCGCGTCCGGCGGGGGCGGCGGCGTTCCCGCGTCGGGCGCCGGTGGCGGGCCGAGGATATCGACGCGGTCGATCTGATAACCGAAGCCGGTGACCGTCGCATCCGTCACCAGGCGAATCTGCACCTGGTCGCCGGGGATCGCGAGCGAGGTCACGTCCATCTGCGCGCCGTTGAGGATCTGATACAGATCGCCGTTGCGATCGTAGAGGTAGATGTTGTCGCAGGCGCCCTGCAGACAGCTCGCCGCCAGCTCGGTGTCGATGCGGACGAAGTGCACGCGCAGCGCGGCCGCGCCCGGGGAGGTGTGGGTGCGGACCTCGTCGAGGTGGTTGGCGTACTGGCCGCCGGTGCGGCTGTTCTCGATGGTCACGGGCTCGCTGAAAAGGACCTGGGTGAAGCTCGACGGCGGCGACAGCGCCCGCGACAGGCCCTGCCACACGAACGTGCGCCGCAGCGTCGTGCGGTGCGCCCCGCCGAAAAGGGTGTCGTCGGTGGCGAGGATCGCCGCCGTCGCCGCCTCGAACGTCTGGCCGGTGGAGAGCAGGAAGTGCGACTCCAGGACGAGCGTGTCCATCGCATCGACGCCGACCAGCCCCCGCGCCCGGTACAGCGCCGCCGACCACATCTCGCCGTCGTCGTGCACCTCGCCCGTGGCCATCTCCGGGTAGTGCTTGGTCGAATCCACGCGCCGCAGGCACGGCGGAATCGACGTCGAATACGAGGTCGAATCCCATTCGGCCAGGCAGAGCGGATCGGTCACCTGCGGCGACAGCGTGGCGTTGAACGATGCGGCGAAGTAGTCGCCGAAGCCTTCCCCCATCGCGCCCTCGTCGCCGCCGCCGAAACCGGGGACCTGGTTGTCCTGGATGGAATGCCCGTACTCGTGGAGGATGACGTCGGCGTCCTCGGCGTCGTCGACGCCGCCGATGCCGAAGGACAGCTCCTTGTCGATCGGGTTGTAGAACGAGTTGTCGCGGTTGAAGTCGTTGACGTTCGCGATCTGCACGCGGTTGTTCACGTCGGTGAAGCCGAGCGCCTGGATGCGGGCCTGCGCGCGGTCGATGTGGAAGTACGCCATCGTCTCTTCGAAGTGACCGTCCGGGTCGGAGCGGTCATAGTTGAACGTCAGCGAGGCGCTGACCGCGCGCCGGTTCACCGTCTTGGGCCGCGAATCGACCCACTGTCCGCGCAGGAAACCGCTGCCGTCGAGACGCGGGAGGACGCGCGCGAAGCGGGCCGCGTCGAGCGCCGGGGTGGTGGCGTCGTTGTTGTCCCGGAATGAGAAGTTTCCCGTCGACGCCACCGGATTGGGGTCGAACACCAGACCCATGCCGTCGGCGTACCAACGCAGGTCGCGGACCGCGCGCACGGCGCCGCCGGCGGCATCGACCACGATCTCCCACGCGCCGCCGGGCTCGGCCACGCGCACGCGGTAGGCCGCGGTGCCGTCCCGCTCGATGCCCAGCGTGGAGGTGACGTCCGCCGTATCGACGCCCAGGGCGGCGAGCGCCGCGCGGGCCGCCTCGGACTCGCCCACCACGCGCGCCGGCGGCGGCGCGGCGACGCGGCGGTGGGCGAGGTTCGCCGCGCGGACGTGCAGCCCCGCGTCGACGAGGACGATCACCTGGCCGTCGAACACGACCATCCCGGACGCCCGCTGGCCGAAGCGAAGATAGGTGCCCGCGCGGCCGCGGCGCGTCTGCTCGAGGACGAGGTCCACGCCGTCGAGCTGGAACGGCGTCGACCGACGGCCGAGGAAGCGCCGCGCCGCCTCCTCCGCGCTGGCCGCCGGCTCCGGGAAGTCGCCGTGGACCAGCCGGGCGGCGGCGTCGAGCCGCTGCGGCTCCCCCTCACACGCGCCGAGCACCACGGTAACTGCGAGCATCGAGGCGATGCGGGGTCCCATGCCCCATCGTACCGTGGCGACTTCCGTAGCCGGCGCCCGCTTTGTAACTATTGATAATCATTACTGGAACGGAACTTGCTTCCGCGGCGGCCCATGCTGCGCAAGGCCCTCGCCCTGGCTATCGCCCTTGCCGGTTGCGCCGGCGATGCGCCCCCCGAGGTCGCCGACCAAGATCTTCCCCTCGGCGACCGCGACCCGGCCGACATGAAGGCCGACGGCAACTGGGGCTACGCGCTGACGTGCAAGGACATCCCGAACCTACCGTCGCTCGTGAGCCCCCGGATCACGATCTCGCTGCAGGGGCTGACGCTCCACCTCGTCGACGCCGCGACCGGCTACGACAAGGTGTTCGCCATCGGCCCCGGCGCGATCGATCACGAGGCCGGCCTCACCAACGGCGAGTCGCTGTCGATGTGGCCGGTGCTCGCCTACGGCACGAAGGACTTCGCCATCAAGCCGGCGACGAACGTCGCCTGCAAGATCTGGTGGAAGGACCCCGACACCGGGCAGCTCCTGCCCGTCTTCGCCGGGCTGCCGTTCATGAGCTGGTCGGGGAGCTACGCCATCCACGGCCCCATCGACAACTTCCGCGCGCCGAACGGCGGCAACCTGCGCCGCGGGTTCGTGTCGCACGGCTGCGTGCGCCTCGAGGCCGACGACATCAAGGAGATCTACGCGCGCGTCAAGTCGGTCGCCAACGTGCCGGTGCACGTGCAGCGCGAGCCGGAGCGACGCCCCGACGGGACGCGCGTCGACGTCACGCCGCGCTGGGTGGGCGCCGAGTGCGGCGCCGACGCCGACTGCGCCTTCGCCGGCGGCTTCTGCAAGCAGAACCCCTACAGCGAGCGCGGCTTCTGCAGCGCGCGCTGCGCGCGCACGTGCGCCGACAAGCCCGGGTACCCGACGACGTTCTGCGTGGCCGACCCCGACGATCCGACCCAGGGCATGTGCGTGGCCAAGGCGATGGCGACGAACGAGGGGTGCCGCCCGTACGATCACTTCCAGCCGGAGGCGGCGGCGCGCTTCGGCCAACCGTCGGTGACGGCGAGCGTCTGCCTCCCCGGCTCGCCCGGGTGGGTGGGCGACCACTGCTTCCTCGACAGCGACTGCGACCCGGGCAACCGCTGCGCCGGCGCCGGCGCGACGCCCGGCACGTGCACGCAGACGTGCAGCCGGGCGTGCCCGGATCAGGCCGGCTCGGCCACGACGTTCTGCGTGAACGAGGCGGCGCTCGGCGGGCCGGTGTGCCTGCGCACGTGCACGCCCGCGACGAACGCGCCCGAGTGCCCGGCGGACGCCCGGTGCGTGGAGCGCAGCCGCAACGGCACCACCGTCACGCGGTACGTGTGCGAGCCCGTCTAGCAGGGCGTTGAAAAACGCCCTGCTAGGCTGGCGCGGAGCCGGAGGCGGAGCGCCAGAGGGGGGCCCCGGCGGGCTCTGCCCGACGGGGGGTCGGAGCGAAGCGACGACCTGTAGAAGAGGCTAGCAGGCTGGACAAA
>DATFWE010000229.1:0-3722 GCA_035259575.1 Haliangiales bacterium | reverse complement strand
TTTGTCCAGCCTGCTAGCCTCTTCTACAGGTCGTCGCTTCGCTCCGACCCCCCGTCGGGCAGAGCCCGCCGGGGCCCCCCTCTGGCGCTCCGCCTCCGGCTCCGCGCCAGCCTAGCAGGGCGTTTTTCAACGCCCTGCTAGGCACCCACGAGCGCGGCCGCGGCCGCGACGAGCTCGGCGTTGTCGCGCGCGGGCCGGCCGTCGGGAAGGACGAGAACGTCCTCGAGGCCGATCCGCACGTCGCGGCCGCGTCGCAGGGCGGCGACGAGAATCGGCCAGGCCGCCGCCTCCTGCCCGTGCACGAGCCGGGGGGCGCCCGCGCCGGGCCCCCCGGCCCCATCGAGGGCGCGCTCGATCGCCAGCGCCGTGGCCGCGCCGGCGCCGGGATCGGGCTCGGGCGCCTCGACGAGGATGCGCAGGACGCGCGGCGGGGCGGCGACAAAACGCTCCACGTCGTCGACGCTCCAGAGGCCGGCCTCGACCCCCACGCCGAGGTCGTCGAGCGTCCGGCACAGCGCGACCGCCCCGGGCTCGGAGAAGTTCACTGAGGCGAAGTCGGGACGGATCCGCCACGCGGCGACGCGGGCGCGGCGGCGTTCCGGGTCCGGCTCGATCCACGCGCCGGTCGTGACGCCGAGCGGCACGCCCGGACAGGCCCGCCGGATCGCGGCGACCGCGGCGCCGACGACCTCCGCGTCGAGCGACTCGCGGCCGTCGCCGTCGCGCGGGTGCACGTGGAGCGAGCTCGCGCCCGCGGCCACCGCGGCCGCGGCGGCCCCGGCCAGCTCGTCCGGCGAGAGCGGGACCGCCGGGTGCTCGCCGACGGCGCGGCCGCCGTTCAGGCAGGCTTGCAGCATGCGTCAGTATAGTGCGATCGCATGTCGCAATCCGGCCCCACGCGTAAGGAAAGCCACAGCGAAAGGTCCGATTCGGCCGGACGATCTTCGGGGGAGGTTCTCATGATCTTCGGGCTGGATTGCGCCAGCGTCGACAAGAACAAGAACCCGAACTGGGGGCGGGCGAAAGCCGAGGGACCGCTCAGCTTCGCGCTCCTCCGCGCGAGCTACGGACGGACTCCCGATTCGCGGTTCGCGCACGATTGGCCGGAGATCAAGATGGCGGGGCTCACGCGCGGCGCATATCTGTTTCTGCGCTTTCCGAAAAGAGGCAGGGAGGCGCCGCCGGACCCGGACGTCCAGGCCCAGGCGCTCGTGGACACCGTCGGTGCGCTCGACCGCACCGATTTCCCCGTCACGATCGACGTCGAGTTTCCCGACGGCGGCCGCGTCGACACCGGCATGACGTCCGCCCAGGCGCTGGACTGGGTCCGGGCGGCGTGGAAGGTGGCGCACGATGCCTACGGCGTGGTGCCGATGCTCTACACGAGCGCGCGCGTCTGGCGGGAAGACCTCAACAATGCCCCTGCGCCGGATCTGGCAGAGTCGCCGATGTGGCTCGCGCGCTATTTCTGGAAGGCGGGTCGGCCCGCGGCGCGCGACGCGGGCGCGTTTGCCGAGCGGCGCCTCGACCCGCCCGTGCCGCCCGCGTGGGGCGACTCGTCGAACTGGTGGATCCACCAGTACCAGGGCGACGCCGTCGAGTTCCCCGGCTTCTCGTCGACGGTGGATGTCAACCGATTCAACCCGATGGTGAAGGGCGCGCGGGGCGACCGCGTGAAGTGGGTGCAACGCAGGCTCGGGGTGAGCGAGACGGGCACGTTCGACGCCGCCATGCTGGCGCAGGTCCGGGCCTACCAGAGAAAGCGCGGCCTCGTCGACGACGGGGTCGTCGGCCCGCGGACGTTCGCCAGCCTGTGCTGGTCATGACGCGCGCGCGGCGCGTCATCCGGGAATGACGTTCGGCTCGCCGTCCTTCGTGCCCACCCAGCCCACCGTGTAGTCGCAATCGTGCGTGCCGTTGTGGCTGACCGCCGCCGACACCGTGGCCACGAACCCTGTCGTCGAGAACTGGCCGGAGATGGTGATCGTGTGAAGCTCCTGCGTCGTGCCGACCGAGCGCGGGACGGTCGCGAACGTGCCGTTGCGCTGGACCGTGCCGGCGTAGGTCTGGCCGGCGTGGGTGAGCGTCAGGTCGGTCGCCCCCGGCGTGTGCGCCACGGTCGTCGGCATCGACTGGACGGTGATGCCCTGACAGGTGTTCTGCTGCAGGGTCACGGCGGTCGCGTATTGCCCGTCGACGCGAAGCACCGTGGGGTCGACGGACGCGTCGACCGGCCTCGGCCCGTCGACGACCGCGTGCGACATGCCGCTCGAGCAGGACGCGCAGAAGGTCACGAGCAACGCGGCGCGACGCATTCGGGTTAGATTATGCCCTCGTCCGAGCGCATCATTGTCGTCATGCGCCTGACATTGGCTTGCTTCCTACTCGCCGCGTGCGGCGACGGGTCCGCCGGCCCCGACGCGGCGCCCCCGGACGCCGGTTCCGGCACCTCTCTGGCCATCGCCTGCAACGACAGCGTCGCCAACGTCTATGTCAAGCCGTCGGGGCTCCCCGCCTACGACGCGAGCCATCGGGGCGACGTCATCCGCTGCGCACCCCTGGGCAAGCTCGCGCGCGCCGACATCGCCGCGAAGCTGGGCGGCTCCGCCCAGATCACCAGCGGCGCGGACGTGTACGCCATTGCCTACCGCACGGGGCGCATCGACGCCGCCGTCGAGGGAGTGACGTCGGCGCTGGCGTTCGTCCCCGACGCGCCGCGCGCGCCCGGCGCGGCCCCGCTCGTGATCTACGCCCACGGGACGGTCGGCCTCGCCGACAAGTGCGCCCCGTCGAAGGGGGATCCCCTCGGCGACCTCGCGCGCATCGGCCTGGTGGGCCGCGGGTTCGTCGTCGTCGCGCCCGACTACGCCGGCTACGGCTACGGCGGGCCCGCGCCGGGCTGGCTGAGCGTGAACGACCAGGCGCACTCGATCCTCGACGGCGCGCGCGCCGCCCGGCAGCTGTTCAAGGCCGGCGTGCTCACCGCCGACAACGTGATCGTCGGGCACAGCCAGGGCGGGCACGCGGTGCTGGGCGCGCAGGCCGTGGCCAAGGACTACGGCGTGGCGCTCAAGGGCGTGGTGGCGTTCGCGCCGGTGTGGTTCCCCATCCGCACGTTCGCGGCGGTGCCGTTCCTGTACGGCCCGTCCGCCTACCCCGACGCGTACGCGTTCGCGTTCCTGTACTTCTACGGTCACGGGGAGCTCCTCGACGGCGTGGGCCACGGCGGCGACATCTTCCGCGCCGACAAGCGGGCCGCGATCTCGGCCACGGTGGCCGGCGAGTGCCTCGGGGCGGTAGTGGACTACGCGAGGACGGCGGGCACGATGGGGAGCGACGTCTACGACCAGACGTTCCTCGACGGGATCGTCACCTGCGCGGCGCTCGAGACCGGCACTTGCGGCAGCGCCGCGGCCCAGAAGTGGATGCCGCGTTTCGCCGCCGACCGGCCGCCGATCGATGCGGTCGGCGCGCCCATGGTCATCTGGCAGGGCATGGCCGACGCGACCGTCACGCCCGATCGGGCGCATTGCGGCGTGGACAAGGTCGCCGCCGACCTCGCCGCGGCGGGCAACGCGACGGCGACGCTCACCACGTGCGTGGACGCGACGGCCACCCACGGCACGATCGTCGTGACCGGGATGGACTGGGCCGCCCAGTGGATCGCCGCCCGCACCGCCGGCGGGGCCGAGCCCGCCGCCTGCACCGACGCCACCGCGCTC
>DATFWE010000228.1:0-6285 GCA_035259575.1 Haliangiales bacterium | reverse complement strand
GACCTCCTGCCGCTCCTCGGCATCGCGCCGGCCTTCGGCCGCACGTTCTCCGCCGAGGACGATCGCGCCGGCGCGCCGGGGACGATCCTCCTGTCGTGGGGGCTGTGGCAGGCCGCGTTCGGCGGCGAGCCGGACATCGTCGGCCGCAAGGTCGCGCTCGACGGCGAGAGCATGACGATCATCGGCGTCATGCCGCGCACGTTCGCGTTCCCCAGCCGGGACACGCAGTTCTGGCGGGCGATCCGCTTCGACGACGACGCCTACTCCGACCGCACCAACACGTACATCCGCGTCGTCGCCCATCTCGCGCCCGGCGTGGACATCGCCGCGGCGCGCTCCGAGCTCGGCGTGATCGCCGCGCACCTCGAGCGCGCCTACCCGAAGGAGAACGCGCACATCGGCGCGACGGTGAACGGGCTGCACGAGGAGGTGGGGCGGCGGTCGCGCACGCTGGTGCTGGCGCTCCTCGGCGCGGCGGCGTGCGTGCTCCTCATCGCGTGCCTGAACCTCGCCAACCTGCTGCTCGCGCGGGCGCTCCTCCGGCGCAAGGAGCTGGCGCTGCGCACCGCGCTCGGCGCCGGCCGCGACCGGCTGGTGCGCCAGCTCGTCACCGAGAGCCTGGTGCTCGCGCTCGGCGGCGGGGTGCTCGGCGTGCTGCTCGCGGTGGGGCTCCTGCCGCTGCTGGCCCGGCTGGTGCCGCCGTGGCTGCCCATCGCCGCCACGCCGGCGATGGACCTGCGCGTCCTCGGCGTCGCCGCCGGCGCGACGGTCTTCGCCGCGCTCGTCTTCGGCGTCGTGCCCGCGCTGCGCGCGTGCGGCCGCATCGATCCGGAGAGCCTGCGCGACGGCGCGCGCGCCGGCGCCGGGGCGCAGCGCACCCGCCTGCGCCACGTGCTCGTCGTCGGCGAGGTCGCGATCTCGCTCGTGCTCCTGGTGTCCTCGGGCCTGCTCCTCCGCGCGCTGTGGCAGCTCGAGGGGCGCGATCCGGGGTTCCGCGCCGAGGGCGTCCTCACGCTGCGCACGACGCTGCCGCAGCCCAAGTACGCCAAGACCGCGGACCGCGCGGCGTTCTACGACCGCGTGCTCGCGCGGGCGCGCGCGCTGCCGGGCGTCACCGACGCGGCATACGCGAGCTTCCTGCCCATGGCGTTCGGCGGCGGCATCTGGACGGTCGCCCTGCCGGAGCGCCCGCAGCCCGAGGGCGAGCTGCGCACGTGCAGCCTGCGCTACGTCACGCCGGGGTACTTCGCCGCGCTGCGCATCCGCCGCGTCGCCGGGCGCGACGTGGCCGCGACCGACCTCGGCGATCGGCCGTACGTCACGGTGGTGAGCGAGTCGCTCGCGCGCCGCTACTGGCCGGGCGAGGACGTCGTGGGCAAGAAGATCAAGGTCGCGTTCTTCGAGCGGACGATCGTCGGCGTCGTCGGCGACGTGCGCGTGCGCGGCCCCGAGCGCGACAGCGAGCCGCAGGTCTACGTGCCCTACCAGCAGATCCCCGACGGGTGGATGCCGTTCTTCGCGCCCAAGGACCTCGTCGTGCGCGCCGCCGGCGACCCGGCGTCGCTCGTGCCGGCGCTGCGGGCGATCGTGAACGAGATGGATCCCGAGCAGCCGATCGCGAACGCGCGCATGCTCGAGGAGATCGTCGACGCGCAGACCGCGCCGCGGCGGGTGCAGCTCCACGTCATCGGCACGTTCGCGGCGCTCGCGTTCCTGCTCGCGGCGATCGGCATCTATGGCCTCCTGTCGTTCGGCGTGTCGAACCGCGCGCAGGAGATCGGCGTGCGCATGGCGCTGGGCGCGACGCCGCGGTCGATCCTCGCCATGGTGCTGCGCGAGGCCCTCGCCCTCGCCGTCGTCGGCGCGGCCATCGGGCTGGGCCTGGCCTACGCCGCCGGGCGCGCGCTCGAGGCGCTGCTCGCCGGGGTCGCGCCGACCGACGCGCCCACCCTCGCCGGCGCGCTAGCGATCGCGCTCGTCATGACGTTCGCCGGCAGCGCGCTCCCCGCGTGGCGCGCGGCGCGCGTCGATCCGGCGAGCGTGATCCGCGCCGATTAGTCGATGCGTGCCGGCCCGTGCGCCAGCGGCACGACGCGGCGAAGCTTGGCGGAATCGCGCTCCCGCGCGAGCGTGGGCACGGCGCGCACGCGGACCTCGGGATCCGGCAGGCCCGCGGCCACCAGCGCGGCGGCGATTCGCTCGCGCAGGTCCCCGAGCGCGCCGGCGACGATCGCCAGGATCTCCACGCCTCGTGGGATCTGGCAGATCTGGTAGTCGATCACCTCCGGCGTGGTCACCAGGACCGAGCGGATGGCGTGCGGGTGGACCGCCACGTCCCCGAATTGCAGGACGTCGTCGGCGCGCCCCTCGACGCGCGCCCGCAGATAGCCGTCCCCGGGCTCGCGCGTGAATCGATCGGTCAGCTCGTAGCGAATCAGCGGCTGCAGGTGATTCGCGAGGTTCGTGACGAGCACCTTTGCCGAGGGCGCGCCCTCGGGGAGCGGCCGGTTGTCGGCGTCGACCACCTCGGCGATGCACGCGTCCGAGTTGAACGCCAGCACCGGATCGTCGGGACGCGTGGTGCCGACGAGCCCCTCCGTGGAACCGAACGTGTCGACGATGGGGACGCCGAAGCCGGCGGCGATGGTGGCGCGCAGCCGCGCCGTCAAGGTCTCGCTGGTCGAGGTGATCGCGCCCGGCGCGATGCGCAGCTGGCCGGCGCGTCGCGCGAGCGCGAGGCGGGCGAGCAGCGTCGGATACCCGAACAGGAGCGGCGGATCGAGCGCTTCGAGCCGCGCCACGATTTCGTCGAGCGGCAGCGTCGCGGGCACCGGCAGGAAACGGAACGGCAGCCCGTCGCGCGTGAGCGCCGGCGCGAGGCCCGTCGCGTGAACGGCGGACGAGGCTGCGACCATGGCGATCGGCAGGCCGCCGGGCGGCGTCGCGCCGAGACGCGCGAACAGATTGCGCATGATCGAGCTGACGAACTCGAGGGTGGCTTCGCGGTCGAAGACGAAAACGCCGCGCCGGCCCGAGCTGCCGCCCGACGCCATGGCGACGTAGCGGCCGGCGATCGGGATCGGCTCCTCGCGCGTGGCGGCCAGGGCGCGCTCCACCTGGTCGACGGTGAGCTCGCGATCGGTGAACACGGCGCCCAGATCGTCCATCATCTCGCCCTTGGTCATCACCGGCAGCGACGCGAGATCGGCGAGCTCGAAGCGATGGGGATCGAGCCCGCGCAGGCGCCGGCGGTGGTACGGCGAGTGCGCGACGGCCCGGGCGAGGAGAGCGCGCAGGCGCTCGCGCTGGTGCGCGCGCACCTGGTCGGGCGTCCAGCCCAGGCGCGCCACGTGCTCGCGCAGGCGGACCACGAGCTCGGGGATCCAGACGGCGCGCAGCGATTCGAAGTCGTTCATCGTGCCTCCGACGCAAGACCGAGCGCATGGATCAGCATGCCCTCGGCGATGCGAATGGGTAGGGCGGCCGGGTTGGCGGCGCGCTCGAGCGCCGTGCCGGCGCCGAACGCGAAGATCAGCTCGGCCATGGAACGCAGCGGGAACGCGGGCCGCCGCTGGTCGCGCGCATGGAGGCGGCGCAGCAGATCGGCGAGCCTGTCGACGGCGCGCGCGTGCGCGTCGCCGTAGCGGCGGTTCAGCTCGGGCTCGCGCGCGGCGAGGATGCGGAACTCGACCAGCACGCGCGTCCACTCGGCCGCCGCCTGCGCGTCGCGCTCGGCCGCCCGCAGGAGCGCGCGCACCGCGTCGCCGGCCGCCAGCGAGCCCACGGCGCGCTCGTTTTCGGCCGCGCGATCGGCGATGCGGCGCTCGAGCAGCGTCATGAACAGGTCGCCCTTGCTCTCGAACTGCGAGTAGACGACGCCCTTGGAGAAGCCGGCTTCGTCGGCGATCGCCTCGAGCGTCGCGCCGGCATAGCCCCGCGCGAGGAACACGCGGCGGGCCGCGGCGATCACCAGGTCGCGATTGCGCTGCACCTGCTCGGCGCGACGGAGACGCGGCATGCGACAAATAGATACCAATAGTATCTGAATGTCAAGGGTATCTGACGCGATCCGGCCGCGGCGGCGTCAGGGCGTCTTGGGCAACGGCAACGATGCTTGACCGAAGACGTAGCGCCACCCCTTCGACGTCCGCACGTAGGTGTCGCTGAACCAGAGCTGGTACTCGATCGGCTTTCCGCCCGACGTCCCCTTCACCGACAGGAGCGCGGTGAGGACGGCGGTGTCGCCCCACACGCGGACCTTCTGCTGGCTGTCCTCCTGGCGCTCGTAGATCTCGGTCTTGTTGCGGGCGTCGCGCAGGAGGTCCGCCTTGGTGTAGACGACGCCGCGCCCGGTCACGAGCACGAAGTCGTCGGCGAGGATCCGGTCCATGGCGGCCGCGTCGTTCTGCTCGACCGCTTTCTGGTACTGCGTGTCGAGCGCGGCGACGGCTTTCGCGTCGTCGGCAGGCGTGGCGCGGGCGAGGGCCGGGGCGAGGAACGCGAGCAAGCGGGCGAAACGCATGGCCGCAGGCTACGGCGCTGCGCCGATGACCGCCGGCCATTTTCGGACTCGGTTAGACTGGCTCGGGACGCCATGATGATGTACTGCCTCGACGTCCACTACCGCGCGGCCGGGGCGGTGGCGGGCGCGGCGGGGTTCGCGCGCTGGGACGACGCGTCCGCGTCGTCGCTCACCGTGGTCGCGATTCCGGCCGGTCGGGTCGCCGCCTACGTTCCGGGGGAGCTCTATCGGCGCGAGCTCCCGTGCCTCCTGGCGGTGGTCGCGAAGCTTCCGGAGCCCCCCGCGCTCCTGGTCATCGATGGCTACGTGTGGCTGGGAGACGGCTCGCGGCCGGGGCTCGGCGCGCATCTCTTCGAAGCGCTCGACGGGCGCGTGCCGGTCGTCGGCGTCGCCAAGGCGAAGTTCCGGGCGGCGATCGCCGCCGACGTCCTGCGCGGAAGGAGCCGCCGCCCCCTTCACGTCACGGCCGCCGGCCTCGCATGGGCGGATGCCGCCGCCGCAGTCGCGTCCATGCACGGCCGCCACCGGATCCCGACGCTGCTCCAGCGCGTGGACCGCTTGTGCCGCGACGCGTGAGCGAACCACCTCCAGCGGTACCGCCGCGCACGCCGGGATCCCGGTCAGGGCACGCCGAGCTCGCGCCGGGCAGCTTCGCGCTCGCGGCGGCGCAGCTCTTGCTGCGCGGCGCGCGCGGCCTCGAAGCGCTCGGGGGACGCGAGGACGCACTCGAGGTAGCCGTTGGCGTCGAATGTCGACCGCTGGAAGCGCGTCCCCGGCCGGTAGGTGAGCCCGTAGCAGCGGTCGTGGTACGCGTCGATGAGCTGGTCGCACGCGCGCGCATCGGCCAGCCGCTCGAGGCAGCCCACACGCGCCCCGCTGCGAGCGGCGCGCTGGGACCCGCAGCTGTCGACGCCCTGAGCGAGCAGCAGCGCCACGCAGCCCACGATCACCGCCAGGCTGATCGCGTACAGGAGCCGGGGGTGCTCATGTATGTCGCGCGCCAGCAACGAGCTCGAGTGTACCACCCCGCGCTGGTCCGCAGGCGCCCACGGCGGCCGTTCAGCTTGCCGCGCGCCCAAAGTGATCGCGCAGCGCGCGCAGTCGCTTCTTGGTCTCCCAGCGGAAAAGGCGGCCCATGATCGGCTCGAGCAGCCAGCGCAGGAAGCGCGGCCTGGCGGTGAATTGAAACCGATAGGTGATCCGCGACCGGCCGGGCGCCAGGTCGGCGTGCCGGATCGACGCCGCCCAGGCCGCGAAGAACGGCGGCGAGTTGACCATCTTGACGGCGGCGACGGTCGGCGGATCGAAGGAGACGTAGACCGTCTTCAGGGCCAGGCCGCCCAGCGAACGGCGGCCGACGCAGACGCTGGTCGCGCCCTTTCCGGCCTGCGTGAAGCCGTCATCGAGGTAGGCCGCTTGCAGGAGCGTGTCCCACTCCAGACGGCGACCGTAGTCGTGGAGCAGGTCGAAGACCGCGGCGCTCGACGCCGGGATGACCTCCGAGACCTCGCCGTGCGGCATCTTTTCATTCTAGCTAGCCCGCCCCTTGGCGTCCTCCGCCGTTTTGATTACGCTCGCTCATGGCTGACGCGCAGCGGCTCACCGTCGTCGCCGGCGCCGTCGACGCGAGCGGGCTCGACCCGTACACCGCGTCGGTGAACCGCGCCGGCCTCGCCGTCGGGCGCCATTCGGGGTCGATCAGGTTCGCGCTGGCGGGCGGGGGCGCCGTGTCGGTCCCCGTGTCGATGCAGGTGGGCGACGCG
>DATFWE010000227.1:0-4165 GCA_035259575.1 Haliangiales bacterium | reverse complement strand
TCGCGCGGGTCGGTCGCGTCGAGCGCGGTCTCGGCGAGGACGCCGCAGAACGCCTCGTTCTCCAGCGCGTACTCGCCCTTCTCCGCCGGCACGTCGGGGATGATCGTCCACGGGACCACGCCCTCGCGCTTCTCCCCCACGACCTTGGCCTGGGGGTACTTGTCGAGGAAGCCCTTCCAGCGCGTCTCCGCGCCGGGGTAGTAGGCCTTGCGCGCGGGCGTGCGCGCCATCACCGAGCGCACCCGGTCGAGGAAGTCCTTCTGCCGGCTCCATCCCTTCGCGGTCACGACCACCTTGGCCGCGTTGCAGTTGAAGCTGGCGTTCTGCGCCACCATGCCCGCGATGTGGCGCGCCTGAAACTCGATGTCGTCGTCGGTCCACGGCCCGGGCACGACGAGGACCGGCGTCACGCAGCCGAGCTCCGCGGTGAACGGCCGCGCGTTGTTCGGCTTGCCCTCCGCCTTGCGCCGCTTCTGCTCCGCCGGGTCGGTCCCCCACACGATCGCGTCGTAGGTCTTGTCCGATCCGGTCACGTGGAGCGTGTCGACCAGCTTGTGCTCCGCGAGGTACGCGCCCACCTGCGCGCCGCCGTAGACGATGGCGAGGAACCCGTCGTCGATGAGCGACGCGAACGCCTTCTCCAGGTGCGGCCCGACGTGGGCGTTCACCGGGTTCATCTTGAGGATCACGACCTCGTTCTCGGCGAACAGCTTGTACAGGACGTCCATCGGCGCGATCGACGACACGTTGCCCGCGCCGAGCACCAGCGACACCTTGCCGCCCTTGGCCGGCTCGCGGTAGATGGCGCCCTGGCTGGCGGGCTTGCCCGGCTCGAGCCAGATCTCGGCGGAGAACCCGCCGAACATGAGCTTGTCCTGGATGTTGGCCGGGAACACCTTCGCGACCTTGCGCCCGTCGGCGCGCTCGGTGAGCGACGGCGGCGTCGGCTGCCCGCCCGCCTCCAGCGCCTCGATGAGGAGGCGGATGTTGCGCACCGTCGGCGCGGGCCCCGACACCCACTCCTCGCCCTCGAGCTTGTCGCCCGGCTGGATGCCCTTGAGGTTGCAGCCGTCGCGCACCCACCCCTCCGCGGCCGCGGCCACGCCGTCGAGGCACCTGCGCAGGTAGCCGATGCGGCCGACGACGCCCACCTTGGTCCAGTCGTCCTTGCGGGCGGCCAGGCGCGCGAGCTTCTTGTCGCACTCTTCGAACGGGGTCGGCGGGATCTGCGCGGGCGGCTCGGGGAACGCGGGGGAGGACATGTCCGGAGGTATATCACTCGACCAGGTGGCCGATCCGCCCCCAGCGCACGCCCTCGGTGCATCGGCCGCCGGGCGAAGCGGAACGCGTCGCGCAGCCGGCGAAAGAAGCCCCCGGTGCCGCGGACCACCACACGACCAGCGCCTTCCCCTTGATGTTCTCGACGGGGAGCGGACCCCAGAAGCGCGAGTCCTGGCTGTTCTCGCGGTTGTCCCCCAGGACGAATACGTGCCCCGGCGGCACCATCGTCGGCGGCAGATCGCCGCGCCCGCCGCGGTGCCCGACGGCGTGCAGCGTCCGGTAGCGCTCGCCCCCCCACGTCTCCCACACCACGCGCGCTCTCTCGTCGTGGCACCTTTCCGTCTCCTCGGTGTAGTCCTCGTACGGGAGGATGCTGGGATCCTCCTCGTGGGGCACGGGCTTGTCGTTCACGTAGACGACGTCGTTGCGGACCTCGATGGTGTCGCCCTCGACGGCCATGATGCGCTTGATGAAGTCCTTCGACGGGTCGACCGGCCAGATGAACACGATCACCTCGCCGCGCTGGGGCTTGCGCCACTCGAAGAAGCGCACCGTGGTGAACGGGATGCGGAGGCCGTAAAGGAACTTGTTGACGAAGATGTGGTCGCCGATCGCCAACGTCGGGATCATCGACCCCGACGGGATCTTGAACGCCTCGACGACGAACGCGCGCAGGAGCAGCGCCACCAGCACCGCGACGCCGATCGAATCGGCGTACTCGCGGAACGTGGACTTGCGCGCGAACGACAGGTGCTTGTCGATGAGATCCTCGACGCGCGCCAGCTCCTCGCAGATCGGGTCGTGCTCATCGCGCGCCGCCACCTCGTCGAGGCGCGTCGCCGCCGCGCGCAGCTCCCCCTGCGCCTCGACCGACAGGCGGAACGCGTACCTCTTGGCCATCTTGCGCAAGTAGCGCGCCTGCGCGCGCGCCTCCTTGCGCGTGCGGCGCTTCTGCAGGTAGCTCGGGCCAGGCCCGACGATCGCGACGGCCAGCTCTTTCTTCTTGTCCTTCTCGATGGCGTCCACCTCAGTCCACCTTCAAGACCGCCAGGAAGGCCTCCTGCGGGATCTCGACGTTCCCGACCGCCTTCATGCGCTTCTTGCCTTCCTTCTGGCGCTCGAGGAGCTTGCGTTTGCGGGTGATGTCGCCACCGTAGCACTTCGCGGTCACATTCTTGCGCAAAGCCTTCACGGTCGTGCGGGCGATGACCTTGGAGCCGATGGCTGCCTGTATGGCGACTTCGAACATCTGATGGGGGATGAGCTCTTTCATTTTGATACAAAGGTCGCGGCCGCGGTTGTACGAGTTTGTACGGTGTGTGACCACCGACAAGGCGTCCACGCGCTCGCCGTTGACGAGGAGGTCCAGGCGGATCAGGTCGGCCTCGCGCACCCCGGCCGGCTCGTAGTCGAGGGAGGCGTAGCCGCGCGACAGCGTCTTCAGGCGGTCGTAGAAGCCGAACACCACCTCGGCCAGCGGCAGCTCGTACTTGATCATGACGCGGTTGCCGTGGCCATAAATGATGCCCTTCTGGGTGCCGCGCCGCTCCTCGCACAGTTGCACCACGCCGCCGACGTGCTCGTGGGGGACGTGGACCGTCGCCAGGATGATCGGCTCCTCGATGTGGTCGTACTTGCCCTGGTCGGGGATCTTGGCCGGGTTGTCGACCTCCTCGGCGACACCGCCCTCGTAGACGACCCTGTAGCGGACCGTCGGCGCGGTGGTGATGAGGTCGAGGTTGAACTCGCGTTCGAGGCGCTCCTGGATGATCTCCATGTGGAGGAGGCCGAGGAAGCCGCAGCGGAAGCCGAATCCCAGCGCCAGCGACGACTCCGGCTCGTAGGTCACCGACGCGTCGTTGAGCTTGAGCTTCTCGAGCGACTCGCGCAGCTCGCCGTAGGCGTTGGGGTCGGTGGGGAACACGCCGGCGAACACCATCGGCTTGATGACCTTGAAGCCGGGGAGCGGCGCGTCGGCGGGGTTCTCGGCGTCGGTGATGGTGTCGCCGACGCGGGTGTCGGAGACGTCCTTGATCGCCGCCGTGACGAGGCCGACCTCGCCGACGCCGAGCGCATCGGTCTCCGTCGCGCGCGGGGCCATGACGGCGAGCGTCGCCACCTCCACCTCGCGGCCGACCTCCATGAGGCGGATCTTCTGCCCCCTGCGCACCGAGCCGTCGAACACGCGCACGAGGATGACGACGCCGCGGTAGGAGTCGTACCAGCTGTCGAAGACGAGCGCCTTGAGCGGCGCGTCGGCGCGGCCGCGGGGCGGCGGGATGCGCCGGACGATCGCCTCGAGGATCTCGTGCGTCCCCTGCCCCGTCTTGGCCGACGCGAGGAGCGCTTGCGAGGCGTCGAGGCCGATGATCTCCTCGATCTCCTGCTTGACCTCGTCGGGGCGGGCGACGGGGAGATCGATCTTGTTCAGGACCGGGACGATCTCGAGGTTGGCGTCGAGGGCGAGGTAGACGTTGGCCAGCGTCTGCGCCTCGACGCCCTGGGCGGCGTCGACGACGAGGAGGGCGCCCTCGCAGGCGGCGAGCGAACGCGACACCTCGTAGTGGAAGTCGACGTGGCCGGGGGTGTCGATGAGGTTGAGCTCGTAAGTGATGCCGTCGTCGGCGGCGTAGGCCAGGCGCACCGCCTGCGCCTTGATGGTGATGCCGCGCTCCCGCTCGAGCTCCATGTTGTCGAGGAACTGGTCCACCTTCTCGCGCTCGGTGATCGCGCCGGTGTACTCGAGCAGCCGATCCGCCAGCGTCGACTTGCCGTGGTCGATGTGGGCGATGATCGAGGAGTTCCGGAGGTGCGCGTTTTCTGCGGGCATCGTGGAGGCGGTTCCCGTAACACAAAGGAATGAGGGCGTGGTAGTGACCCGCTC
>DATFWE010000226.1:0-13343 GCA_035259575.1 Haliangiales bacterium | reverse complement strand
CATCCCCCACTTGAACGGCCGCGACATTACCCTCGTTTGTGCGTCGATCGCCCCGTTGCAGGAGCTCCAGGACTACAAGCGGCAACTGGGCTGGCGATTCCCGTGGGTCTCGTCGCTCGGGAGCGACTTCAACTACGACTTTGGCGTCGCCTTCACCGAGGAGCAGCGGAGAAACGGCGCCGACTACAACTTCCGGCATGTCGACGAGCCCGAGCCGCAGAAGGAGGGTATGAGCGTCTTCGCGCTCCAGGACGGCGCTGTCCACCACACCTACTCCGCCTACGCCCGTGGCGTCGAGGCCTTGATGGGGACTTACCAGTTCCTCGACCTCGCCCCGTGGGGCAGGAACGAGGACGGGCTCGAGTTCCCCCAGGCGTGGTGGCGCCGCCACGACGAGTACGACAAGCGCTGAGCCAAGTCCTGGGTGTCGTCGGCGCAACCAGGGACGGGAGGCCTTACGACGCTTCGAATTCCCTGTTCGTTTTTTCCTTCTTCAGCCCCTCCGCAAACGCCGGCGTCACCGCCAGCCCTTCTTCCCCCCGCCGAGCCCATTCCCCCGCCCGCAACAGCGGCCCGCCGGCCATCTCCCGCCGCGTCCCGCGCCGGCGCACGGCCAGCGTCGCCGCGTGCAGCGTGAGGCTCACCTTGACGCGGGGGCTCGCGCCCGCGCGCGCGCGCAGGCGCCCCTCGAGCTCGCGCGCGGCGGCGAGGAGGCGCGCCCTGCCGCCCGGCGTCTCCTCGGCGACGCCCAGCGCCGCCACCGCGAGCTCGGCCCCCATCGTCAGGCCGGCGCCCACGCAGGATCGCCGCGCCTCCTCCACCACGGCGTCGATGTCGTCGAACGCCTCGTCGGGCACCTCGTCCGCCCCGTCGACCTGCGCCTCGACGTAGAGCGCGACGCCCGGCACGTCGGCGACGGCGGCGGGCGCCGCGCCCGTCAGCGCGCATCGCATCGCCGCCAGACACTCGTCCGCGCTCGCGTAGCGGCGCGCCGGATCCTTCTCCAGGCAGCGCGCCACCACGTCGTCGAGCGCGGCCGGCACCGGCGCGGCCGCGGACACGCGCGGCGGCGGCGCGGACAGGTGCATCTCCTCCAGCTCCACGCGCGAATCGCCGCAGAACGGCGGGTCCCCGGTGCACAGCTCGTAGATGAGCACGCCCAGCGCGTAGATGTCCGTCCGCGCGTCGGCGCGCTGGCCGAGGATCTGCTCCGGCGCCATGCACGTCGGCGTCCCTACCACCGTGGTGATGCTGACGATGTCGGCCAGGCCGAAGCGCTCCGGCTCGGTGAGCTTGGCGATGCCGAAATCGATGAGCTTCGCCACCAGCCGCCCGCCCGCCGCGGGCACCATGACGTTCTTGGACTTGAGGTCGCGGTGGACGATGCCCGCCCGGTGCGCCGCGCCGAGGCCGGCGACCACGTCTGCGCAGATCGACACCACCTCCGACGACGACAGCGGCCCGCGCTGGCGAAGATGGTCGCGCAGCGTCAGCTCGCCCAGCCACTCCATGACGAAGTACGGACGCCCGTCGGCGAGGCGGCCGATGCCATTCACCGCGACGATGTTGGGGTGGCGGAGGCGGGACAGCGCCTCGGCCTCGTGGAGGAAGCGCTGGACGAGGCGCGCGCGCGACACCAGGTGGCGGTGGAGGATCTTCAACGCCACCGGCCGACCGGCGTCGTCGTGGGCGCGGTACACGTCGGCGAACCCGCCCGTCGCGCACAGGTAGTCGATGGCATGGGGGCCGACCGCGTCGCCGGGCTCGAGCTCGAGACCGACCAGCTTTCGCCCCGCGCCCTCGACCGTGTCCTCGTCCTTGAACGTGATCATCCGCATGACGACGGATCCGGACCGCACACGGTGGCGCAGGTGGGCGACGTGGACCCGACGATCGCGCACGGGTCGTCGAGGTTCGTCGTGATCCCGGACTTGTACGTCACGCGATCGGCGCCGACGCACAGCTGGTAGTTGTAGTCGCCGAGGCGCTGGGGCCCGTCGCGCAGCGCGCACACCTGGGTGCACTTGCCGAGCGTCAGCGCGGGACAGTTCGTGCGCTGCCCGGCGCACAGGCGCTGGCGCAGGTACGCCGCGCCGTTGCTCCACACCTCCGAGCTGCACGCGTACATGTGCGCGAACGCGGACTCGCCGGCGAACGGCTTCCCCGCGTTGCACTTGTACGTCACCGGGTCGCACCAGGGCCCCGACCACCCCGGATCGAAATTCGCCCTGCCGAACATGTTGCCGAAGAAGTGCCCCTCGGGCCACGTCAGCACCGCGCGCTGCGCCGCCGTCCACCCCTCCGGAGCCGGGAACAGGCCGTCCTTGAGCTTCGCGCCGGTGACGATCGCGACCTTGTCGGCCGAGCTCGCCGCGCCCACCATCACGCTGAACCGCCCCGACGCCGGGCACGCGAACTCGATCTGATCGGCCCCGTTGAGCGGCGCGTGCGTCACCGCGAGGGCGCGCTTCGCCGACGGGAACTGCGCGGGCGGCGTCGCGTCGCAGGCGTGCACGCCGTCGCACGCGCGCAGCACCGACGGGCCGGTGGTCTTGCCGCCGTACTGGTAGGTCGACACGGCGACCGACGTGCCCGGCACGCACGTGCCGATGCGGTCCACGCTCCAGTCGCAGTCGCGCAGCCAGCCGATCTGCTTGGACGCGCAGCCGCGGACGCTGTCGACCTGCGCGTTGTCGAGCTCGTACGAATCGAGGGGCGCCACCTCCGGCGCCGGCCCGTCCCACAGCGCCGGGTTGGCGAAGTTCTCCGCGCGCATCGACAGGAGCACGCGAATGCCCAGCCCGGGCGTCGCCGCGACCGGGAACGCGTTCACCCGCGCCGCGAGACACGCGGAGACCTGCTCCTGGCACTCCTTGTCGGGAAGGCCCGAGAGCCACGCGGGGCAGATGCCGAGCTGGCCCTCGTAGGTCTCCGGCCCGTAGACGGGCGACGGCCGCGTGTCGAACACGGTGATGCGCTGCCCCGGCTTGAGCGCGCACGACACCACGTACCTGAGCGCGATGCGCGCGAGCGGGTCGGCGAGCTGCGCGTTGGCATACGCGTTCTGGTTGAGCAGGCCGAGCGGCGTGCCGATGAGGATGTCGCTCGCCGCCGGATTGGCGAGGAGCGAGTTCTGCGCGATGCCGTTCTGCGCGATGCCGTTCTGCGCGATGCCCGCCGCCGAGACCTCAGCCACCTCGTCCTCCGGCCCGCGCAGCTCGCCCGCGCACGCCCCGAGAACCACCGCGGAGACCCAGATGTGACGCATGCGATCGGGCGAAAGCAGCCCCCGTGCCACGCCGCATCCCCGTCAGGGCCGTCCCTGGGCGCCCCGCGCGCAGGGGGATGTCCCAGGGGGACGGCCCTGGGACGTCTCAGGGTCGACCGGCCAACCGCAGGACCTCGAGGTGCTCGCGCTGCAGGGCGCAGCGGTCGACCTCGCCCAGGACGGCGTCCCATTCGGCGTCGGTGCCGCCGCGGAGCTTGAGCTCGCAGGCCGCGATGAGCGCCCGCTGCAGCGGCGACAGCGCGTCCGCGGCGCAGTGGGCGCGGATCCACGCAAGGCTGTCGGCGGCCTCCGCGCGTTCGCCGCGCGCGCACGCGATCCGAGCCACAAGCAGCGCCTCGCGCGCGTCCGGGGCCTCACCCAGCGCCGACATCTGGATGTGGCGCGCGCGGCGGGCCAGGCGGTGCGCCTCGTCCAGCCGCCCCTCCCACAAAAGGGCCTCCGCCAGGTTGTAGGTGGCGCTCCGCTCGATGGTCGCGTAGCCGAGCTCGCGCGCGCAGGCGATGGCGCGGTCGGTGTCGTCGACGAGACGCGCCATGTCGCCCCGCTCGACCCACAGGAACTGGCGGTTGAGGTACGCGACGCCCAGGTGGACGCCGTCGCCGGCCGCCTCGGCGCGGCCGATGAGCTCGGCGAAGCGCCGGTCGGCCTCGTCGAGCCGGCCGGCCATGGCCAGCGCCGGGGCGAGGAGCGTCAGCGCCACGATGCGCGTTTCGTAGTCCGCGTCGGCGCGATCGGCGGCGCGGGCGAGCAGATCGATCGCCTCGGGGAGGCGCTCCTCGCGGAAGCGCGATCGGCCGAGCGCGAGATCGCAGCGGAGCGCCATCTCCGGTGGCGCCAGCGCCGACGCCCGGCGGGCGGCGTCGGCCGAGCCGACGTAGTCGTTCATCCAGTCGAGGACGGTCGCCTCCCACAGGAGGAGCGCGGCGGCCTCCGCGGGGGGCGCCGCCGGCGTCCGCGCGGCGCGGAAGTCCGCCAGCGCGTCGCCGAGGCGGTGCAGGCGCAGGCGCGCCTCGCCGCGCCTGGCGAGGAGCTCGCGGCGCGTCTCCGGGCGCGCCTCGTGCGCCAGCGCCCCGCCGTAGGCCTCCTCGGCGTCGAGGTATCGCTGCCGCCGGCGCGCCTCCTCGGCGAGCCGGCGGTGGGCTTCGGCCGCGCGCGCGTGGTCGCCGGCGCGCGACGCGTGCCGGGCCACCGCGGCGACGTCGTCGGGCGTGGCGGCCAGCACGCGCGCGAGGATCCGCTCGTGAAGCTCGCGCCGCGCGGCCGGCGCGATGCGCGCTTCGAGGGCCCGCCGCACCAACGGGTGGCGGAAGCAGTGCCGGTCGCCGGCGCGCTCGAGGATGCCCGCCCGGGTGAGTCGGGCGATGGCGACGCCGGCGTCGGCGTCGACGTCGGCGGGCAGGACGGCGGCGACGTCGGCGGCGCGGAAGCTCTCGCCGAACGCCGTGCACACCAGCGCCACGTCGGCGGCCGACGGCGGCAGCGCGGCGAGGCTGCGCTCGCACAGGCGCTCCGCCAGCGGGACGCCGGGCGCGCCCATGAGGTCGTCGGCGGCGAGGTGCCAGCCCGCGCCGGCGCGGCTGCGCACCGCGCCGCCGTCCCACAGCGCCCGCACCAGCTCGACGAGCAGGCCGGGCACGCCGCCGGCGGCGTCGACGAGCCGCGCCGCCTGAGCGTCGGGAATGAACTCGACGGGGTGGAGGAGGTCGAACAGCGCGGCGCGCGCGGCGGCGGCGGGAAGCGGCGGCAGGACGATGCTGTGCGCGCGCGCGGCGCGTTCCCCCCATCCCGGGCGCATGCGGGCGCCGGCCGCCGCCACGACCAGGCGCGCGCGCCGCCCGGCGAGCGTCGCCAGCTCGAGCGCGTCGAGCGCGGTCGGATCGGCGCGGTGGGCGTCGTCGACGGCCACCACCAGCGGCGCGGCGGCGGCGCGGCGGGCGAGCCCGCGCGCGGCCGCGGCGGCGGCGGCGCGGCGGAGCGCGCCTGGCGCGGCGCACAGCGGGGCGACCGCGGGATCGTCGTCGGCGATCGCCCCCAGCGCGAGCGCCGCGGCGGGCCAGCCGTCGCCGGCGGCGGAGCGCACGTCCTCGGCGCCGACGCCGTCGGGGAGCGACAGCGCCGCGCGCAGCAGATCGGCGAGCAGGGCGTCGGGGCCCGCGTCCGCGCGCGCGCCGAGGCGCACCACCTCCGCGTCGAGCGACCCGGCCAGCGCGGCGAGGAAGCGCGTCTTGCCCATGCCGGCCTCGCCCTCGACGGTGACGAGGAGCGGCTCCTCCGCCGCGAGCGCGGCGCGCGCGGCGGCGCACGCGCCGGCGAGTAGGTCGTCGCGGCCGCGCAGCCTGATCGCGTCGGCCCGCGGGGCGCCGGGCGGCGTGTCGCCGGTCTCGCCCGCCGACGACGCCTCCGGCGTGAGCACCACGCCGGAGCCCTCCGCCCACCACCAGGCGTCGAGGTCGCTCAGCGCGGCGCCGACGGCCACGAGACCGCGCGGACCGGACCGCACGCGCAACGGGGCGGCGTGGACGACGATGCGGCCGTCGGCCGCGAGCGGCAGGAGCGCGCGCGCGGCCCGCGCCGCCGAACGCAGCGCGATCTCGAGCGAGGCCTCGGCGAACGCCAGCACGGCGCGATCGCCGGCCACCGCGACGACGTCGCCGCCGAGCCGCGACACCGGCTCGCCGGTGCGGATGCCCACGAGCGCGACGTCGCGCAGCGCGGCCGCCTGCCGACGGGCGGGCGCGGCGGCCGCGGCCGGGGCGGCGGCGAGCGCCTCGGCGAGCGCGGCCGCGAGCTCGACCGCGCCGCCGTATCGCTCCGCCGGGTCCTTCGCCAGACCGCGCAGGATCGCGTCGTCGAGCGGCGCGGCCGCGGGGGCGAGGCTCGATGGCCGCGGCGGACGCTTGGCAACGTGCGCCTGGATCACCTCCGCCGCCTGCCCCACGAACGGCGGCCGCCCCGTGGCCAGCTCGAACGCCATCGCCGCCAGCGCGTAGACGTCGGCGCGCGCGTCGACGCTCCGCGACGAGCGACATTGCTCGGGCGCCATGTACGTCGCGGTGCCGAGGCGCTGCCCGGTGAGCGTCAGCGCCGGATCCTCGGCGAGCGCCGCCGCGCCCACTGGCCGCGCCAGCCCGTAGTCGACCAGGCGCGCGCCCCCGCCCGGAGGGAGGAACACGTTCTCCGGCTTGAGGTCGCGATGGACCCAGCCCGCGTCCGCGACCGGCGCGAGCGCGGCCGCGATCGCGCCGACGACGGCGACCGTCTCCGCCGGCGGCATCGCCGGATCCTCGCGGTCGGCCAGCTCGTCGGCGAGCGTGCGCCCGGCGATGAGCTCCATCACCAGGCAGGGCGCGCCCTCCGCGGTTCGCGCCTCGGCGACGAACGCCGGCGTCGCCGGCGGACCGAGCCGCCGCAGCGCCTCCGCCTCGCGCGCGAGACGCTCCTCGCCGCCCTCGCGCGCCACCTTCACCGCCACCTCCCCGGCGGCGGACGCGCCGCGCCACACCACGGCCATCCCGCCGCGCCCCACGAGCGTGAGCCCGGTCACGCCGGGCACGGCCGGCGGGACCAGCGCCTCGTGCCCCCCGGACGGCGCCTCCGACCCCGGATGCGCCGGGCAGGCTCGCCCCGGCCGCAGACGGCGATGGCAGCGCGTGCACCGCATCACCGCCAGAATACGCCATGACATTCTGTCAAAGCGCCGTGCCAGGGTGGCAGAGGTTTGCCCCTTTGCCGTCGCTATGATACGCAACTTCCAGGGCCCAGGCCGGGCACCCGACTTGCAATCGAGCCCACCCTAGCATGCGACGCTTCGCCTTGCTCCTGCTCCTCTGCCCCGCCGGCGCCGCGGCGGCCACGATCAGCGTCGGCCAGCTGCAGATGACGCTGAAGAACCGCATCGACAACGGCGGCGGCAACATCGTCTACCAGAACTTCAACGGCACCGAGGCGCGCGAGTTCTTCTCGCTCGCCAGCTGCTGCGACAACAAGCTGTTCGGCGTGGAGATGACGCTCCAGGGCGCGCCGGTCGGCGACCTCGGCAACTTCAAGGTCGAGCTGTGGCTGGGCACCAACTGCTCGGACACCTCGGCCAACAACCCCAACCGGCTGCTCAACTGCGTGAAGGTCGGCACTCGCTCGCTCGAGGATTTCCACAACCACGTGGTCGACGTCGACTTCAGCGCGCGCCTGCTGATGAACGCGCAGGGCGGCTGCCCGGAAAAGCAGGGGACCAGCACCGTGTGGGCGCTCATCGACTCCGACGCCGACGGCGTCTACGACATGGGCGGCATCTTCCAGCTCAACCCGGCGGTGAGCTACGACACGCAGCCGCCGCCGGGCGTGGGCAACCCGGCGGTCGCCGGCGTCGAGGACGGCGTCTCGGTGTCGTGGTCGGTTCCGTCGAGCATCGCCGACGTCGCGCGCTACCAGCTCCTTTGCGCCGACACCGACGGCAACCCGATCTTCGGCGTGCAGCGGGGCGACGCCGGCCCGGTCGGCTCGCCGCCGTCGGCCGAGTACCGCATCCCGGCGATGATGTGCCCGACGACGCCGACCGCCGACGCCGGCCCGGGCGGCGCCGACGCCGGCCCCGTCCCCGACGCGGGCACGAGAAGCCCGAGCATGGCCATGTTCGACGCGCTCGACCCGCGCTACACGTGCTCGGGGTCGATCGGGTACACGTCCTCCTCGGCGCGCATCGATCTCACGAACGTCGGGCTCAGGGCCGACCAGGAAGTCATCGTCAAGGTGCTGAGCATCGACCCGGCGCGCAACTTCACCGCCATCGACGTGCCGGGCATGGCGCGCCCGCAGCCGGTGAAGAATGCCTGGACCGTCTATCAGGACTCGGGCGGCCAGGCCGACGGCGGCTTCTGCTTCGTCGCCACCGCCGTGTACGGCGACTACGATCATCCCTTCGTGCGCGTGCTGCGCACGTTCCGCGACGAGACGCTGGCGAGATCCGGCGTCGGCCGCGCGTTCATCGGCTGGTACTACGCCCACTCGCCGCCGTGGGCCGCATGGCTGCGCGCGCATGCCGGCGCGCGCGTGGGCGCCCAGATCGCGCTGCTCCCGGTGGTGGTGCTGGCGTGGCTGTGGAACCTCGTCGGGTGGTGGTTGCTCGCCGCGCCGGCGCTCGCGTGGCTCCTGGCTCGCCGCCGTCGCCTCCGCCGTCGCGCCGCCGCCGCCGCGGCCGCCGCGCTGGTCGTCCTCGTCTTCCTCGGGGCGCGCCCGGCGTCGGCGCAGGTCATCCTCGACGAGGAGTCGACGCAGGCGAAGGTGCCCCGCTCGAACTTCGCGTTCGAGATCAAGATCGGCCCCTACCACCCGGACGTCGACAGCGAGCCCGGGCTGGCGTTCCGTCCCTACGACACGACGTTCGGCACCGGCAAGATCATCCTCCCCCAGCTCGAGCTCGACTGGTTCCCGTTCCACTTCTGGGGCGAGCTCGGCCTCGCGTTCAGCCTGGGGTACACGCAGCAGACGGCGAACTCGTTCATCTTCGACCCGAGCAACCCGACCGACCTCAACGGCCGGTCGCAGGACACGACCGGGTTTCACCTCTTGCCGTTCTCGGTGTCGGCCGTCTATCGCTTCACCGAGCTCGCCGACCGCACCTACGTGCCGCTCGTCCCCTACGTCAAGCTCGGCCTGAGCTACTACACCTGGTGGGTGACGCGCGGCACCGGCGCGCTGGCCACCACGCGGACGGGCAAGGACGCGCTCGGCGCCACGCCCGGGTGGCAGACCAGCGTCGGGCTATCGTTCCGCGTCGACGGCCTCGACCCCGGCGCGTCGAAGAACCTGTCCGTCGAGCTCGGCATCGAGCACGTCGGCGTGTTCTTCGAGCTGACGTACGCCAACGTGTCGGGGCTGTGGATGTCGAACAAGCTGTACGTGGGCGATCTCTACTGGTCGGCCGGCGTGAACTTCGAGTTTTGACCCGGCGGATCAAGCTCACCGTCGAGTACGACGGGACCGACTTCGAGGGCTGGCAACGGCAAGCGCCGCCGCACCGGTCGGTCCAGGAAGCTCTCGAGCGGGCCCTGGCCGACCTCCTGGGGGAGGTCTGCGCCGTGGCCGGCGCCGGCCGCACCGACGCCGGCGTCCACGCCCGCGCGCAAGTGGCGAGCTTCGTCACCGCGTCGGCGATCCCCGCCGCCGGGCTCATGCGGGCGCTCAACGCCGCGCTGCCGCCCGACGTTGCGGTCCGCGACGCCGAGGACGTCGACCCCGCGTTCGACGCCCGGCGCTGGGCGCGCGGCAAGCACTACGCCTACCGCATCTGGAACCGGCCCGAGCGGTCGCCCCTCCACCGGCGGGTGAGCTGGCACGTTCGCCGCCCCCTCGACCTGGACGCCATGCGGCGCGCCGCCGCGCCGCTCGTGGGCGAGCACGACTTCTCGGCGTTCCGGGCGGCGGGCTGCACCGCCAAGAGCCCGGTCAGGAACCTGCGCCGGCTCGACATCTCGGGAGAAGACCTGATCGTCCTCGACCTCGAGGCGACCGCATTCCTGCGCCACATGGTGCGGAACCTCGCGGGAACGCTGGTGGAAGTCGGCCTGGGCGCGCGCTCCGCCGACGAGATCGAGGCGATCCTCGCCGGCCGCGACCGCACGCGGGCGGGCCGCACGGCGCCGCCGCACGGCCTGACGCTCGAACGGGTGTATTACTGAGGCTGTAAGCCCGGAACGACTTCCGCGTTTTTCCCATGCGGGTGGCCCGAGATGAAGCGGCAGCGTTGTCCCTTCTGGACGAGGAGCGCCTCATCGCGCGCGCCCAGGCCGGAGAGGTGGAGGCCTTGCGTCCGCTCTTGACCCGGTTCTCCGACCCGCTCTACGCGACGGTGATCCTGCCGCGCATGGGGAGCGCCGCGTCCGCCGAGGACGTGCTGCGCGACACGCTCGCGACGGCGGTGGAGAAGATCGGGACGTTCCGCTGGGAGGGGCGCAGCTTCTACGGCTGGCTGCGGCAGATCGCCCTGAACAAGGTGATCGACGTTCACCGGCGCGCGCGGCGCGCCGGGCGCGCCATGGCGGCGCTCGCCCACGAGGTCGAGCGCGAGACCCCTCCGTCCGCGCGCGCCGACGAGCAGCTCATCGCCGCCGAGGAGCGGCGGCGCAACGCGGCGCGCATCCGCGAGGTGCTGGCCGGGATGGCGCCGCGCTACCGCGAGGCCATCGAGCTTCGCCTGGTGCAGGAGCTGCCGCGCGAGGAGTGCGCGCGGCGCCTCGACATCTCGCTGGGAAACTTCGACGTGCTGCTGTATCGGGCGATCCGGGCGTTTCGCAAGGAGTGGGACGGGTGAGCCGCGAGGAGGATCGGGCGAAGCGGGCGGCCGAGCTCGTCGACGCGCTGGTCGACGGGCGGGCGCCCGAGCCGCGCGACGCCGCCGAGCGCGCGCTCGCCGAGGCCGCCCAGCTCCTGCGCCCGAGCGGGCCTTCGCTCGACCCCGCGCGGCGCGACGCGCTGGTGGCGGAGGCGTTCGCCGCCGCGGCGGCGCCGCGTCCCGCGCCGCCGGTCGCGCGCAGGCCGTGGCCGTGGGTCGTCGCCGCCGCCACACTCGCGGCCGCGCTGATCCTCGCGGTGCGCGCGCGCCCCGCGCCGCGCCTTCGCTCGCCGGACGAGATCGTGGGGCGGATCGCGCCGGCGGACGCGGCGGACGCGTCGCGGCGGATCGATCTCCTCTACGCCGACCGGCTGGCGGCCTACCGGGGGCGGCTGTGACGCGGCGCTTGCTCCTGGCCTGCGCGCTCGTCGCCGTCGCGTCGTGCGACGACGGCCGCCGCGACGAGGCGGTGCTGATCGCGCTGTCGCAGGTACGCGCGCTCCACCACCAGGCGGACGTCCTCCTCGCCGCCGGCGACGCCGACACGGCCATCGCCGCGGTCGCGCGGGCGCTCGAGGTGCCGTTCCCGCCCGGTGCGCCCGAGGCCGAGGACGTGCGCCTGGACGCGCGCGCGCGCCTGGGCAAGCTGTACCTCGGCAGGGGACGGCCGGCGGACGCGCGGCGCATCGCGGACGAGGGGATCGCGGCGGCGCGGCGCGAGTCGTTCTTCCTGGCGAACCTCCTGCAGGTGTCGGCGGAGGTACACGAGGCCGAGGCCCGGCGGGCGGCCGATCCCGCCGCGGCGCGACGCGAGCACGAGGCCGCGATCCTCGAGTATGAAAGGTCCGTCCACATCGCCGAGCGCATCCAGCAGCGTTTGGTCAAGGAGGGCCGCTGATGCGGACGCCATGGTGGGCGCTCCTCGTCCTCGTCTTCGTCCTCGTCTTCGGGGCCGGCGCGTGCGCCGGGCAGGCGCCGAGCGTCTACGAGAACCGCGACATCAAGAAGAACGAGATCCTGATGCTCGACGGCAAGATCATCGACTACCGCAAGGCGATGGGACTGGATCCTCGCCCCGCGCCGTGGCTCATCCAGCAGATGCACCGGCAGCCGGCGGCGGCGGGGCCGCTCGTGCGCCAGAGCGGCGACCCCTGCCCCGACGTGTGCGACCTCGCCGTGTACATCTGCCGGGCCGCGGAGGACATCTGCCGCATAGCCGACGAGCTGGGCGACGACGACTGGGCGCGGGGCAAGTGCGACGCGGCCAAGGCGTCGTGCAGCGAGGCGCGCAAGCGCTGCCAGGAGTGCAAGCCGGGTGAGAAGCGGTAACATGCGCCGTGCGCCGTGCCGCGATCCCGGTGATCCTCGTCACGCTCGCCGGGCCCGCCGCGGCGCAGACCGACGGGCTCGGACCGGGCGCGCGCGCGGTCGGCCGCGCCGGCGCCGCGCTGTTCGGCGACGACGCCGCGGCGCTGTGGGCCAGCCCGGCGTCGCTGTCCCGCCGGGGGGAGGCCCGGGCCGTCGCCGGCGCCGCGCTCGCCGCCGACGCGCGCACCGTGGAGCCGGGCGTCCTGGCCCGGGCCGGCGCGCCGCCCGCGGCGAGCCGCGCCGGCGCGGGGATGCTCCCGTGGGGCGGCCTCGTGGCCGGCGTCGGCGACGCCGTCGTCGTCGGCGCGGCGGTCGCCGCGCGCGCGCGCATCGAGGTGGCGTATCCCGAGCCCGGGACGTTCGCGACCGACGATCGCGTGTTCTATCCGCAGCGGTACGCCGGGACGCGCCTCACGCTGGCGCGCACCGACGCGGCGGTCGGGGTCGCGGTGCGGCCGCTCCCCTGGCTGGCCGCGGGCGCCTCGGTGGGGGCGAGCCGCGTGGCGATCGAGCATGGCCTGACCGTGTGGGGCGGCGACGGCGACGCCGCGGACATCGGCGGCCTCGATCCGCGGCTCGACATGGCGCTGGTCGTCGCGGGGAAGTCGGCGCCGGTGCCGGCGGCGACGCTGTCGGCGATCGCCGCGCCGCTCGACGTCCCGCTCGAGCTGGCGGCGTCGGTGACGTTCGCGGGCGCGACGGAGATCCAGGCGACGCCGTCGCTGGCGGCGTCGCGCGGCGCCGGCCTGGTGGCCGCGGCGGTCGCGCCCGGCGCGCTCGCCCGCCTCGAGCTTCCCGCCGAGACGATCGTGCGCGGCGGCGCGCGGCTGGTCGCGGGACGCGCCGCCGTCGAGCTGGACGTCGAGCTCCACCTCGCGCGCGGTTCGCCCGCCTGGGAGATGACCGGCGTGTCGCTCGTGCCCGCCGGCGGCGACGCGGTGCCGCTCGCCCGCGTGCCCGTCGGCGCGGAGATCGGCGACACCGTCGCGGTGCGCGGCGCGGCGGAGGTGAGCCTCGGCCTCGTGACCTTGTCGGCCGGCTACGCCCACGCCGGCGGCAACGGCGCGACGCCGGTGTGGCCGGGCGGGGCGAGCCACACCCTCGCCGCCGGTGTCGAGGCGCGCGCCGGCGGCGCGACCGTGATCCTGGGCGTGGCCCACGCATTCCGCCCCTCGGCGACCACCGACCTCGCCGTGGTCGCGCCGCGCCGCCCCGCCCTCGCGCTCGCCGCGTCCCCCGGGCCAGCGTCCGGCGGAACGACCTGGGTCGCGCTCGACGTGGCGGTGGAGCTGCGGTAGCTACTCCGCCAAAAACTTCGGACTGCGCTCCCCCCCACCGCCTCCGGCTTGCCTGACCATT